>NZ_JBHMIW010000029.1:0-55636 GCF_042436655.1 Sinorhizobium sp. P24N7
AACTTGTGACCGGCGACTACGTCGTGCGCTTCTGCGACCTCTATATGGGCATTATCGATCGCCGCGGCTGGTTCTGCCGGTTCGCTCCGCCCCGTCCGGGGCTTCGCGAACCGGCTGAACCTGCCGCAACCCAAAATCTGTCGACAATCATCCCGGTCCAAAATGTCGACCATCAACCCGGTTGAACACCTCAAGACGCAACGCGACGCTCATCTGGCCCTTGACCACCTCTCCTGTCCCCTGCATATTGCTCAGATGTCAGACCAATTATGGTTCTTGGGAGAACCGGATGCCCCTGCAGGATAGAGCGATGCTCCTGCCCCTGCCGCCCGCAGACCGGGCGCAGCAGGTAATATCCGCTCTTGCCGATTTCATTCAAAGATCGGGGCTGAACCCCGGGGATCGCTTGCCTGCCGAGCGGGAAATGATGGCGGCGCTCGCCGTCGGCCGCTCCACCATTCGTGAGGTGCTGAGCCATTTCCAGGCGCTCGGCGTTGTCGAGGCGCGCAAGGGCAGCGGCACCTATCTCCTGCGCGCCATTTCCACCGCAACCATCCACATGCCGCTGGCGCTCGACACGGAGCACCTTCGCGACGCGCTGCTGCAGACGCTCGAAGTGCGGCGCGGCATCGAGGTCGAGGCCGGCATGGTCGCTTCGCGGCGCCGCACGGAGGCCGACCTCGTCAACATCGAAACGAAGCTCAACGAGATGGAGCGGGTCCATCTCGCCAAGGGAACCTCCGGCCCGGAAGACCTCGCCTTCCATCTTGCAATCTACGACGCGACCCACAATCCGCTCTTCAAGCAACTGCTCGAACAGATGCGCGAGGCCTTCGAACGCTTCTGGGACGAGCCCTTCGACCGCTCGGACTTCGCAAGGCGCTCCTTTCCCTTTCACCGAACGCTCTTCGATGCGATCGCGGCGCAGGACGCCGAGGCCGCGCGCGCGGAAACGCTGAAAATCCTCGCGGTCGTCGAGGAAGACATCAAGGAAATGTCCAAATGAACAACGGCCTCGATCCGTTCGAGAGAGCCTCCCTTATCGTCGCGCATGACGAAAGCAACGCTTTCGATGCAGTCGTACCGCCGATCGTGCAGACCTCGCTCTTCACCTTCAAGAACTATGACGAGATGGTCGCTTCCTATCGGGGCGAGCGCGTGCGGCCTATCTACACCCGCGGCCTCAACCCGACGGTCAGGCATTTCGAGGAGATGCTGGCGAAGCTCGAAGCCGCCGAAGACGCCATCGGTTTCGCAAGCGGCATGTCGGCGATCTCCTCCACAGTCCTCTCCTTCGTCGAGCCGGGCGACCGCATCGTCGCCGTGAAACATGTCTATCCCGATGCGTTCCGCCTCTTCGGCACGCATCTGAAGCGCATGCGTATCGAGGTCACCTATGTGGACGGGCGCGACGAAGAGGCGGTTGCCAGGGCGCTTCCAGGCGCCAAGCTCTTCTACATGGAAAGCCCGACAAGCTGGGTGATGGACGCGCACGATGTCGCAGCGCTTGCGGCTCTCGCACGCCGGCAGGGGATCGTCACGGTCATCGACAACAGCTGGGCCAGTCCGGTGTTTCAGCAGCCGGTCTCGCTCGGCGTCGACCTCGTCATTCACTCCGCATCGAAATATCTGAGCGGCCATAGCGATGTCGTCGCCGGCGTCGTCGCCGGGTCGAGCGACCTGATCGGCCGCATCCGTTCGGAAGCCTATCCCTATCTCGGCGGCAAGCTTTCGCCCTTCGACGCCTGGCTGCTGATCCGGGGCATGCGCACGCTGCCGGTGCGGATGAAGGCACATGAGCGCTCGGCGCTCGCGGTCGCCCGTCGTCTGGCCGAGCATCCGCTGGTCGAAACCGTCTGCCACCCGGGCCTCGGCAACCATCTGCCACCCGGTCTCTCCGGCACCTCCGGACTTTTCTCCTTCATCTTCCGCGAAGGCGTCGACGTGCGCCGCTTCGCCGATCACCTGAAACTCTTCAAGCTCGGCGTCTCCTGGGGCGGCCACGAAAGCCTCATCGTGCCGGGCGAAGTCGTCCTGGCGCAGAAAGCCGAGCCCAATTCCGCGGCAGCCTTCGGCATTTCACCGCGGTCGGTACGGCTCCATGTCGGCCTGGAGGGAACGGAGGCCCTCTGGAGCGATCTCGAAACGGCGATGACAGCCGCTTCATCAGGCTGACGAACACGCAACCAGCGAGAACAAAGGGAACGATAAAATGAGGAAACTGATCACCACCACCCTGCTTGCCACGCTGATGGCCGGCAGCGCCCTTGCCGACACCAAGCTGAAGCTCGTCGAGGTCATCACCAGCCCCGAGCGCACCGAAACGCTGAAGTCGATCGTCGCCAAGTTCGAACAGGCGAACCCCGGCACGACCGTGGAGATCATTTCGCTGCCCTGGGGCGAAGCCTTCCAGAAATTCGCGACCATGGTCTCGGCCGGCGAAATCCCCGACGTCATGGAAATGCCGGACACCTGGCTGTCGCTCTACGCCAATAACGGCATGCTCGAAAGCCTCGAGCCCTATCTCGAAAAGTGGGAGCACACCCCCGGCCTCACAGAGCGCGCGCTCGAACTCGGCCGCGACGTCAACGACACCGCCTATATGCTGCCCTATGGCTTCTATCTCCGGGCGATGTTCTACAACAAGAAGCTGCTCTCCGAAGCGGGCGTCTCCGAACCGCCGAAGACGATGGACGACTTCGTCAAGGCTTCCGAGGCGGTCTCCAAGCTGCCGGGCAAATCGGGCTATTGCCTGCGCGGCGGTCCGGGCGGTCTCAACGGCTGGGTGATGTTCGGCGCGACCATGGCCGGCGACAACAAGTTCTTCAACGAGGACGGCACCTCGACGATGAACAGCGAGGGCTGGATCAAGGGCCTCACCTGGGTCATCGACCTCTACAAGAACGGCCTCGCCCCCAAGGATAGCGTCAACTGGGGCTTCAACGAGATCGTCGCCGGCTTCTACAGCGGCACCTGCGCCTTCCTCGACCAGGATCCGGACGCGTTGATCGCGATCGCCCAGCGCATGAAGCCGGAGGATTTCGGCGTCACCACCATGCCCAAGGGGCCGAGCGGCAAGGCCTTTACCACGATCGGCTTTGCCGGCTGGTCGATTCTTGCCGCCAGCCAGAACAAAGATCTCTCCTGGAAGCTGATCGAAACGCTGGAAGGCCCGGAAGGCAATATCGAGTGGAACAAGCGCACCGGCGCGCTGCCCGTCCATAAGTCGGCCGAGAAGGACCCCTTCTATGCGAGCCCGCAGTTCAAGGGCTGGTTCGACGAACTCGCCGACAAGGACGTCGTGCTGACGGTCATGCCGACCTATCTCGAAGAATTCGCCTTCTTCAAGGATTCGCTCGCCATCAAGACGACCCAGGAGGCCCTGCTCGGCGACATCACGCCGGAAGAGCTCGCCAATCAATGGGCCGACTACCTGACCAAGGCGCAGCAGAAGTACCTCGCAAGCAAGAAGTAACGCAGGCACCGGCGGCGGTCAGCCGCCGCCGGTCGTCCGACGCAGGAAAAGGCACGCCGATCGATAACGGCGGTCAAAAAAGGGGAAATTTCGATCGATGGCCTATGCCGCACGCCATGACGGCCTGCCCGCAACCCGTCCGCCGCTGATGAAGCGGATCGCCGACGCCTCTGCGCCCTATCTCTATACCGCTCCGGCGCTCATCCTGATCGTTACGGTCATGCTCGTGCCTCTGGTGCTCGGCATCTCCTACGCTTTCCGCGACATCCAGCTGCTCAACCCCTTCTCCGGCGGTTTCGTCGGCCTCGATCACTTCCGTGCGCTCGCCCAGGACCAGGCATTCTTCCGTTCGCTGCGCAACACGCTCTGGTGGACCGGCGCCTCCGTGTTCCTGCAGTTCGCCTTCGGGCTCATCCTGGCACTCCTGCTCGACAAGCCATTCTATGGGCGTGCGGTTGCACAGGCGCTCGTCTTCCTGCCCTGGGCGGTGCCGAGTTTCCTGGCCGGCCTCAACTGGGCCTGGCTTTTCAACCCCGTCGTCGGTCCGCTGCCGCACTGGTTCTTCGCCCTCGGCATCATGAGCCAGCCGACCAACATTCTGTCCGATCCCCAGCTTGCCATGTGGGGACCGATCATTGCCAATATCTGGTGGGGCATCCCCTTCTTCGCGATCACACTGCTGGCAGCGCTCCAGGCGATCCCGCGCGACCTTTACGAGGCAGCGAGCATCGACGGCGCCGGCCCGGTGCAGCGTTTCCTTTCGATCACCCTTCCCTTCCTGGCGCCCACGATCGCGATCACCATTCTGCTGCGTACGGTCTGGATCTCCAATTTCGCCGATCTCATCATCGTCATGACCAATGGCGGGCCGGCGGACCGAACCCAGATCGTCGCAAGCTACATCTTCACCCAGGCGTTCAAGCGGCTGGATTTCGGTTATGCCTCGGCGATCGCGCTGGTGCTGCTGGCGCTGCTCCTCGCCTATTCATTGCTGATCGTGATCCTGCGGCAATGGCTCCTGAGCAAGGATTGAGACCATGCGCGCCAAACAAGCATTTCTGACCATTGCGCATCGCCTGGCGATTCTCGCTTATATCACCTTCGCGCTCTTCCCGCTCTTCTGGCTGCTCAAGGTCGCCGTCACGCCGAACGACCTCCTCTATTCGGAGGGCATTCGTCTCTGGCCGTCGCGGGCGAGCCTCGAACACTTCGACTTCGTGCTGCGGCACAGTGCCTTCCCGGTGTTCTTCCGCAACAGCCTGATCGTTTCGGGGTCGACCGCCGTCATCGTCACCATCCTCGCCTCGCTCTCCGGCTACGCGCTCTCGCGCTTCCGGTTCCGCGGCAAATACTGGCTGGTCACGCTGATGCTGCTGACGCAGATGTTTCCTCTGGTGATGCTGGTCGCGCCGATCTTCAAGATCCTCTCGCCGCTGGGGCTGACCAACAGCCTCACCGGTCTCGTCGTCGTCTACACCGCCTTCAACGTTCCCTTCGCGACATTCCTGATGCAGTCCTTCTTCGACGGCATTCCGAAGGACCTGGAAGAGGCGGCGATGATCGACGGCGCGACGCAGTTCGTCGCCTTCCGCCAGATCATCCTGCCGCTGACGCTGCCCGGAATCGCCGCGACCCTCGGCTTCGTCTTCACCGCCGCCTGGAGCGAACTGCTCTTCTCGCTGATGCTGATCTCCGGCAACGCACAGGCGACCTTCCCGGTCGGGCTCCTGTCCTTCGTTTCGAAATTCTCGGTCGACTTCGGGCAGATGATGGCCGCCGGCGTGCTGGCGCTGATACCGGCCTGCCTCTTCTTCCTCCTCATTCAACGCTATCTCGTCCAGGGCCTCACGGCCGGCGCGGTGAAAGGCTGAAACGCAATGGCTTCCATCGACATCGCCAACATCAAGAAGTCCTACGGTACCCACCCGGTGCTGCACGACGTCGACCTCAAGATCAGCGACGGCGAATTCGTCGTGCTCGTCGGTCCCTCCGGCTGCGGCAAGTCGACCCTTCTGCGCATGATCGCCGGGCTCGAGAGCGTGACCGGCGGCGAGATCCGCATCGCCGGCAGGCGGGTCAACGAACTCGCCCCGAAGGACCGCGACATCGCCATGGTGTTCCAGTCCTACGCGCTCTACCCGCATATGTCGGTCGCGAAAAACATGAGCTACAGCCTGAGGCTGCGCAAGACGGCCAAGGATAGGATAACGACGGTCGTTGCTAGCGCCGCTGCCAAGCTCGGCCTCGACCCGTTGCTCGATCGCCGCCCCAAGGCGCTCTCCGGCGGCCAACGCCAGCGCGTCGCCATGGGTCGCGCCATCGTGCGCGAGCCGAAGGCGTTTCTCTTCGACGAACCGCTCTCCAATCTCGATGCGCGCCTGCGCGAGCAGATGCGCGCCGAGATCAAGAAACTGCACAAGGATCTGGGCGCCACCTCCATCTATGTGACGCACGATCAGATCGAGGCGATGACGCTGGCAGACCGCATCGTCGCCATGAACGGCGGCGTGGTCCAGCAGGTCGGAAGCCCGCTCGATCTCTACGACCGTCCGGCCAATCTTTT
Source organism: Sinorhizobium sp. P24N7 (assembly GCF_042436655.1). NCBI lineage: Bacteria > Pseudomonadati > Pseudomonadota > Alphaproteobacteria > Hyphomicrobiales > Rhizobiaceae > Sinorhizobium > Sinorhizobium sp. P24N7. The sequence continues at coordinate 6,039 of NZ_JBHMIW010000029.1, forward strand.
CGTCGCCGGCTTCATCGGCTCGCCCGGCATGAACTTCTTCGAAGGTACCTGCCACGGGGGCGACGCGCCGCGCTTCGAAATGTCGGATGAGATCGGCATCCCGCTCGACGCGGCCGCGCCCCTTTCGAATAACGCAAAGGTGACGCTCGGCATCCGTCCCGAACATGTCGTGCTTGCCGGCCACGGCCCGGAGACGCTGCTTGCCGGCGTCGATCTGGTCGAGCCGACGGGCTTCGGCATCATCCTGCATCTCTCGCTCGGGCGTGCGACCTTCAAGGTCTTCACCAACGACCGGTCGTTCCTGACGGCGTCCGGCACGATCCCCGTCCACTTCCCCGCCCACCACCTGCATTTTTTCGATGCGGAGGGCAAGCGCGTCTGAAGCAAGCGCCGAATGGCGGCCCGCAGGTTCAGGCTTAGCCGGAAGGAGCAATTGACTTCTCTACGACAAGGACTAGCTTCTTTCCTGTCGCACGTATCAACCGCCCCGGCGCACCATTCCTTAAGAGAAGCAAGCACCGCCAAAGCAGATTTGACGATAGCCTTCCTTGCCCCGCGCCGGGCGAAATTGAGGAAGTATCATGCGAATTGCACTTGCTGCCCTGTCTTTTTCGGCACTCTCGCTCTGTCCGCTCGCCGGGCTTGCTCAGGAGGGCGATGCCGAGGCCGGCGCCACCGTCTTCAAGAAATGCGCCACCTGTCACGTGATCGACAAGGACCAGAACAAGGTCGGTCCTTCGCTGCAAGGCGTCATCGGTCGGACGGCCGGCACCCATGCGGACTTCAAATATTCGCAAGCCATGATCGATGCGGGCAAGGGTGGTCTCGTCTGGGACGACGCGACGCTCGCCGAATATCTGCGTAACCCCAGGGCCAAGGTCAAAGGCACGAAGATGGTATTCCCCGGCCTCAAGAAGGACGAGGAGATTGCCAATGTGATTGCCTACCTGAAGCAGCATCCCAAATAGGAATACTTGCGGGAAGTGAGAATTCGATCTCGTCCCGATGATTTGCCAGTATTTTCCGTTCGTGCAATAATTGTGATCGGAACTCTGCGATTGCGTATTCGTCTCACGGCCGATCACGGCGGGGGAGGGTCAGGGAATGGCCGTGGTAGTGATTCTGGTTCTGCTGGCCGTCGGCTCGGTGTTGTTCCATTTGCTTAGTCCCTGGTGGTGGACCCCGATCGCCTCCAATTGGAGTTACATCGACAATACCATCACCATCACCTTCTGGATCACCGGCATCGCCTTCACCGCCGTGGTCCTGTTCATGGCCTATTGCGTCCTGCGCTTCCGCCACCGACCCGGCAATACCGCCGCTTACGAGCCCGAAAACAGGCGGCTCGAAGGCTGGCTCGCGACGGGCACGACCTTCGGTGTCGCGGCGATGCTGGCGCCGGGCCTCTTCGTCTGGAACCAGTTCGTCACCGTCCCGCAGGATGCGTCCGAAGTCGAGGTGATCGGTCAGCAATGGCTGTGGAGCTTCCGGCTGCCTGGCGCGGACGGTAAGCTGGGCACGACCGAAACGCGCGATATCGCCCCCGAAAACGCGCTCGGGGTTAATCGGGACGACGCCGCCGGGCAGGACGACATCATCATCGAAGGCGGCGAGCTTCACCTGCCGGTCGGCAAGCCGGTCAAGATGCTGCTTAGGTCGGTCGACGTCCTGCACGATTTCTACGTCCCCGAATTCCGCGCCAAGATGGACATGGTGCCCGGCATGGTCACCTATTTCTGGTTGACGCCGACGCGGACCGGAACCTTCGAGATACTCTGCGCGGAACTCTGCGGCGTCGGCCACCCGCAGATGCGCGGTACCGTCGTGGTCGACACCGAAGAAGACTACCAGGCCTGGCTCGCCGAGCAGCAGACCTTTTCGCAACTGTCCGCATCATTGGAAACAAAAGCAATTCCGGGAAAAGCGTGTAGCGGTTCTCCGTCCGGAGTTGCGACCGAACAAGGAACCGGAGCATTCGCGCTTTTTGAAGAAGAGCGAGAATGCTTCGGCCCGGCGGCGACAACGGTCGCCGCCTCAGCGGCACAGTAGGAGGTGCCGTGAAGTAGCCCCTGGGGAGGAGATATGATGGTCGACGTCCGGTCCGGTATTGGCGAGGCACTTCCGCCTCCCGAAGTCGAGGATGTTGAGCTTTACCATCCGCATAGCTGGTGGACGCGCTATGTCTTCAGCCAGGATGCGAAAATCATCGCCATCCAATACGGCACGACCGCGATCGCCATCGGCATGGTGGCGCTGGTGCTGTCCTGGCTGATCCGGCTGCAACTCGGTTTTCCCGGCACATTCGAGCTGATCGATGCCGAGCGCTACTATCAGTTCATCACCATGCACGGAATGATCATGGTGATCTACCTGCTCACCGCCCTCTTCCTCGGCGGCTTCGGCAACTATCTGATCCCGCTGATGGTCGGCGCGCGCGACATGGTGTTTCCCTATGCCAACATGCTCAGCTACTGGATCTATCTGCTCGCCGTGATCGTCCTGGCCGCAAGCTTCTTCACGCCCGGCGGACCGACCGGCGCCGGCTGGACCCTCTATCCGCCGCAGGCCGTCCTTTCCGGCACGCCCGGCGGCAGGGACTGGGGCATCATCATGATGCTCTCGTCGCTGATCATCTTCGTCATCGGCTTCACCATGGGTGGCCTCAACTATGTCGTGACCGTGCTGCAGGGCCGCGCACGCGGCATGACGCTGATGCGGCTGCCGCTGACCGTCTGGGGCATCTTCACCGCGACGGTGATGGCGCTGCTTGCCTTCCCTGCCCTTTTCGTCGCCTGCGTCATGATGCTCTTCGACCGGCTGCTCGGGACGAGCTTCTTCATGCCGGCGATCGTCGAGATGGGCGAGCAGCTGCAATATGGCGGCGGCAGCCCGATTCTCTTCCAGCACCTGTTCTGGTTCTTCGGCCACCCCGAAGTCTACATCGTCGCCCTGCCCGCCTTCGGCATCGTCTCCGATCTCATCAGCACCCATGCCCGCAAGAACATCTTCGGCTACCGCATGATGGTCTGGGCGATCGTCATCATCGGCGGCCTCTCCTTCATCGTCTGGGCGCACCACATGTATGTCAGCGGCATGAACCCGTATTTCGGCTTCTTCTTCGCCACGACCACGTTGATCATCGCGGTGCCGACGGCGATCAAGGTCTATAACTGGGTCCTCACCCTCTGGCGCGGCAATATCCATCTGACCCTGCCGATGCTCTTCGCCCTCGCCTTCATCGTCACCTTCGTCAATGGCGGGCTGACGGGTCTCTTCCTCGGCAATGTCGTCGTCGACGTGCCGCTCTCCGATACGATGTTCGTCGTCGCGCATTTCCACATGGTCATGGGCGTGGCGCCGATCATGGTGATCTTCGGCGCCATCTATCACTGGTATCCGAAGATCACCGGGCGCATGCTCAACGAGGCGATGGGCCAGATCCATTTCTGGGTCACCTTCATCGGCGCCTACGCCATCTTCTTTCCGATGCATTATCTCGGCCTCATCGGCGTCCCGCGCCGCTATCACGAGCTCGGCGAGGCATCTTTCGTGACGACTTCGATCGCCGAGCTCAACGCCTTCATCAGCGTCATGGCGCTTCTCGTCGGCGCTGCGCAGATCCTGTTCCTCTTCAATCTGGGCTGGAGCCTGCGCCACGGGCGGGAGGCCGGGGGCAATCCCTGGCGCGCGACGACGCTCGAATGGCAGACGCCCGAGACGCCGCCGCCTCACGGTAACTGGGGCGATGAACTGCCCGTCGTCTATCGCTGGGCCTATGACTACAGCGTCCCCGGCGCGCCGGAAGATTTCATCCCGCAGAACCAGCCGACGCCCGGCCGCCTCAGTCACGAGTCCGTCTCATGAGCATCGCCGCCTTCTTTCTGGCGGCGATCGCCGCCATCGTCGTCTGGTGGCTCGCAGGGCAACGCCTGACATCGCGCCCCTGGCTCGAGGTCGGTCACTTCCACGACCGCCGGGGCGCAACGCGTTTGCCGCCGGCGAAAATCGGCCTCGGCGTATTTCTCACCGTCGTCGGTGCGCTGTTTTCACTTGCGATCAGCGCCTATTTCATGCGCATGGCGTCATCCGACTGGGGCGCGCTGCCTTTGCCCGGCCTTCTCTGGCTCAATACGGGCATCCTCGCCGCCGGCAGCATCACCCTGCACTGGACCAGGGTCGAGGCAGAGCGGCGGAACGACGAGGCAGCTCGGATCGGTCTCCTGGCGGCGCTCGCCCTTGGCCTCGCTTTCCTCGTGGGTCAGCTCTTCGCCTGGCGTGCGCTGTCGGACGCCGGATATTTCCTGGCCGGGAATCCGGCCAACAGCTTCTTCTATCTGCTTACGGGCATGCACGGCCTGCACATCATCGGGGGGCTTTTTGCTCTCGGCCGGGTAACCGCACATGTCTCGCAAACACCGCTCGAAAACAGAACGCGCCTGTCGATCGAGCTTTGCGCCATCTACTGGCATTTCATGCTGATCGTCTGGCTGGTTCTCTTCGCTCTTTTTGCCGGCTGGGCCAGCGGCGTGATCGATTTCTGCCGCCAACTGCTGACATAGGAACCGTTGAACATGTCTGCACCGATGAAGAAGCCCGCAGCAGAAACGCTCCCGCGCCCCGCCGGTCTGGCCGGGCTCGCGTCGGACTGGGCCTCCGACCAGCGCACCTTCAAGGATGTCTCCTGGGGAAAGGCCATGATGTGGATCTTTCTCCTCAGCGACACCTTCGTCTTCGGCTGCTTCCTGCTTGCCTACATGTCGGCGCGGATGTCCACCGCCGTTCCATGGCCCAATCCGAGCGAGGTCTTCGCGCTCGAAATCGGCGGAACGCACATGCCGCTGATCCTCATCGCCATCATGACCTTCGTTCTCATTTCGAGCAGCGGCACCATGGCCATGGCCGTCAATTACGGTTACCGCCGCGACCGGCGGAAGACCGCGGCGCTCATGCTTCTGACGGCGCTTTTCGGCGCCACCTTCGTGGGCATGCAGGCGTTCGAATGGTCGAAGCTGATCGCCGAGGGTGTGCGGCCCTGGGGCAACCCCTGGGGAGCCGCTCAATTCGGCTCTTCCTTCTTCATGATCACCGGCTTTCACGGGACCCACGTCACCTTCGGCGTGATCTTCCTGCTGATCGTCGCCCGCAAGGTCTGGCGCGGCGATTTTGAAACGGAGCGGCGCGGCTTCTTCACCAGCCGCAAGGGGCGCTACGAGATCGTCGAGATAACCGGCCTCTACTGGCACTTCGTCGACCTGGTCTGGGTCTTCATCTTCGCATTCTTCTATCTTTGGTGAGGGAGGGCATCGTGGCTCACGCGGAAATACATCCGGCACAACCTGCGGTCGCCCATACGGAGCACCAGCAGCACCCGATCAAGCTCTACCTCCTGGTCTGGGGGCTGCTCTTCGTCCTCAGCGCTCTTTCATACCTCGTCGATTACTTCGGCCTGCAGGGCTATCTCCGCTGGTCGCTGATCCTCATCTTCATGATGCTGAAGGCGGGCCTCATCGTGGCCGTGTTCATGCATATGGCGTGGGAACGCCTGGCGCTGATCTACGCGATCATTCTGCCCCCGCTGCTGGTGCTCGTCTTCGTGGCGCTGATGGTGTCGGAATCGAACTATGTCCTCTTCACGCGCCTCACCTTCTTCGGTGGCGGCGAGTAAAGGCGGCTGCCGAAAGGTCGCGTTTCGGCGGCGCGTCCGCCTGCCGCCTCCCTGTTCGAGGAAAAACCTGTTCCTCGCCGCCCCGCAGGGTGTATTTTCTCGCTATATCAGCTAGATGAGCATCCTCGCGGCCGCGACCGTCCCCGCCCGCCGCCCGCAACATTCTGGTCGTGCAGCACGACGATTATGTCGTAGACAGGCTCAACTCGCGGCGCGGCAGGCTCTAATATCCGGCTTCAAAACCAAACCAGGGTCGCATCAATGGCAGAGTTTCCGGAAAAGGCGAAGGTCGTAATCGTAGGACTGGGTGGCATCGTCGGCGCATCGATCGCCCACCACCTCATCGAGCGTGGCTGGGACGATATCGTCGGCATCGACAAGTCGGGCATCCCGACGGATATCGGCTCTACGGCACATGCATCCGACTTCTGCTACACCACAAGCCACGACTATCTCTCGGTCTGGACGACGCAGTATTCGATCGACTTCTTCGAGAAGATGGGTCACTACGCCCGGATCGGTGGTCTGGAAGTCGCACGCACCGGCGACCACGTCTGGATGGAGGAGATCAAGCGCAAGCTTTCCTCCGCCAAGGCCTTCGGCACCCGCGCACATTATGTCTCGCCGGCCGAAATCAAGAAGCTGTTCCCGCTGATCGAGGAAGATCAGGTGCTGGGCGGCATGTTCGATCCGGATGCCGGCCTTGTCATCCCGCGCTCGCAGACGGTGGCCGGCAAGCTGGTCGATGCGGCGGAAAAGTCCGGCAAGCTGCAGATATTCGGCAATACGCCGGCAACTGCGCTGCTTGTCGAAAACGGCCGTATCAAGGGCGTCGTCACACAACGCGGCACGATCATGGCCGACCATGTCGTCGTCTGCGCCGGCATCTGGGGTCGCCTGATCGCTGAAATGGTCGGCGAGGACCTGCCTGTCATGCCGGTCGATCATCCGCTCACCTTCTTCGGCCCCTACAACGAATTCGAAGGCACCGGCAAGGAAATCGGCTTCCCGTTGCTGCGCGATCAGGGCAACTCGGCCTATATGCGCGACACCGGCGACCCGAGGACCACCGAGGGCGGCCAGATCGAATGGGGCTATTACGAAACCGACAATCCGCGCCTCTGCCATCCGCGCGACATCCTCGAAAAGCACGAGGCACGCCTGTCGCCTTCGCAGCGCGACCTCGATATGGAGCAGATCATCGAGCCGCTCGAGCGCGCCATGGAACTTACGCCGATCCTCGGCGAGCTCGGCTATAACGAGGGCCACTCCTTCAACGGCCTGCTGCAGGTATCGGCCGCCGGCGGCCCCTCCTGCGGCGAGAGCCAGAAGGTACGCGGCCTCTGGTACTGCGTCGCCATCTGGGTGAAGGACGGACCGGCCTACGGCAAGCTGATCGCCGACTGGATGACGGACGGGCGTACCCATACCGACCACGCCTCGATCGACTACGCGCGCTTCTACCCGCACCAGCTCGAAGAGAAGTTCATCGAAGGCCGCTGCTTCGAGGCGGCGCAGAAGATCTACTTCCCGGCCGTGCATCCGCGCGAGCCCTATGCGAGCGGCCGCAACGTCAAGCGCTCGCCCTTCTACGAGCGCGAGAAGGAGCTCGGCGGCTACTTCATGGAACTCGGCGGCTGGGAGCGCGCGCACGGCTATGCCGCCAACGAGCACCTGCTCGAAAAATACGGCAACCGCATTCCGGTTCGCGAGAACGAGTGGGACAACCGCCACTTCTGGCGCGTTTCCAACGCCGAGCATCTGGCGATGAGCGAGGATTGCGGCATCGTCAACCTCTCGCACTTCCACATGGTGGATATCGAAGGGCCGGACCATGTGGAGCTTCTCGAGTGGCTTTGCGCCGCCAAGATCGGCGGAGACGGCAATATCGGCAAGGGCATCTACACCCACTTCCTCGATGACGAGGGCATGGTGCGGGCCGACTTCACCGTCTTCCGCATGAGCGACCGCTGCCGCCTCGTGAACGGTGCCGATGCCGGCCCGCGTGACTTCCACTATATGCGCCGTGTCGCGGAAGACCGGGGGCTCGACGTCACCATCACCGACGTTTCGGAGAAGTTCGTCACCATCGGCATCTGGGGCCCGAATGCCCGCGAAACGCTGAAGAAGGTCGTGGCGGAACCGGCCGGCCTCGATCCGGAGAATTTCCCCTTCGCCGCGATCAAGCAGATCGAGATCGCCGGCAGGCCGGTCTCCGCCTTCCGCATCTCCTATGTCGGCGAGCAGGGCTGGGAACTGCACATGAAATACGAGGACGGCCTGGCCGTATGGGATGCGCTGCGCGCCACGGGCGTCATGGCCTTCGGCGTCGAGACCTACGCGAACTCGCGTCGGATGGAAAAGAGCCTCCGCCTGCAGAACGCGGATCTTCTCACCCACTACAACCTTATCGAGGCGGACCTTGCCCGTCCGAAGGTCAAGGAAGCGGACTTCCGCGGCAAAGCGAAGCATATGGAGTACAAGGCGCGCGAGCACCAGCCCGCCATGCTCTGCACGCTCCTCATGACGGAGAACACCGACAGGAACGGGGTGAAGCGCTACCCCGTCGGCAACCTGCCGGTCATGGACCCGGAGACCGGCGAGGTGCTGGTCGACGAACTTGGCCGCCGCTCCTACATCACCTCCATCGCCTACGGCCCGACGATCGGGAAGAACATCGCGCTCGCCTATCTGCCCTGGTCCTACTGCCAGGTCGGCCGCAAGCTCAATGTCGAGTATTTTGCCGAGACCTACCCGGTCGAGGTCGCCGGCGTCGGCTACAAGCCGCTCTACGACCCGGAGAACCTGAAGCCGCGGACGTAACCGGGCCGGAGAACCTGCCCGTGGTTTCAGGCCGATCCGGCGTGAAACCACGTGGAAGCTCTGGCCGGGTTTGTCGGCATGTTTCCTTGTTCGTAGTCGATCAAAGGACGAAAACATGCAGCATAAGACGCGCGGCGCTGTAGGAGAGTTTTCGGAGGACTGCAATCTCTCCACCCTCATCCTATGCTCGTCACAGGGATGAAAGCAGCGCCGCGTCTGCGGCGCGGGAAGCGTTCTTTCAGCCCAAGGACTTGGTCTGGCTGGATTCCTGTGACAAGCACAGGAATGAGGGACCGGGGATGTGCGGCTCCTACAACTTTCGCTTGCGAATATGCGAGGGAAGCGTCAACCTGTGACGCCGATCAGCTTTACCCCGGCACGTCGCCCGCGTTCGGAAGAGCCGCGCCACGGGCTCTTACGCCGGCATTTCGATCTGTATCTTCACGTCCGTGGGGCGCGCCTCGACGGCGCGGTCGAAGGCGGCGATACTCTCGTCGAACGGAATGGTAGCAGAGATCAGCGGTTTCAAATCGACCTTGCCGGAGGCGATCAGTTCGATGGCGCGGTCGTAGACATTGGCATAGCGGAACACCGTCTCGATCCGCAGTTCCTTGGCCTGCATACCGACGATGTCGAAGGGGACGGGGTCGACGGGCATGCCGACGAGCACGACGGTTCCGCCAGGACGCGCAAGACCCGGAAGAGCAAGGATTGCGGGTGCGGCCCCGGAGCACTCGAAGACCACATCCGCCCCCCAGCCGCCCGTCGCCTCCGCGAGAGCCTCGGATGCCGCCTGCTGGCGGACATTGATTGTCTCGATACCTTCATAGGCGCCGATGACATCCAGTTTCGGCTGCGCGAGGTCAGCCACGTAGACTTTGGAGCATCCCCCCGCGAGCGCGGCCAGTGCCGTCATCATGCCGATCGGGCCGGCCCCCATGACGACGCCGACATCCCCCGGCTTGATGCCCGCGCGAAGGGCGGCCTGCACGCCGATGGCGAACGGCTCGACCATCGCCCCTTCCGCGAAGGACACGTGGTCGGGGAGGCGATAGGTGAAGGCCGCCGGATGAACGACCTCGGGCGTCAGGCATCCATGGACCGGCGGCGTGGCCCAGAACCGTACGGACGGATCGACATTGTAGATGCCGAGCTTGGATGACCGGGAGGAGAGGTCCGGAATTCCGGGCTCCATGCAGACACGGTCACCCTTCTTCAGATGCCGGACTTCCGAGCCGACCTCCAGGACGACGCCCGCGGCCTCGTGACCCAGTATCATCGGTTCGTTGACGACAAAGGGCCCGATCTTTCCATGGGTATAATAGTGGACATCGGAGCCACAAACGCCGACGGTGCGGATTCCGATCAGCACGTCGGCGGGCGACAGATCCCGCCGGACCGGAATGTCGCGCAGCGACAATTGCCCCTTCTTTTCAAGTACAAGCGCTTTTGCCACTACCCGTTCTCCTCGTACAATAAGTTGCCGTTTACTGCCCTGGATCGAGATGGCTTTTGGGCCCGTGCCGCCTCTGCAGCAATTCGAGGAGACCCGCGCAGCGATTCCCGTCAGCAATTGCATCAAGGCAGAAGAGCTAGTGTGTTTTTGCGATTCGAAGAAGAGAAGAACGCCCGGCGAAGCTTATTTGCCGATGCAGAACATCTCATGAGGTGGTGGGGACGGTCGACCCCTGACGGAAGGATCGAAACCGAAACCATCATCGGACCGATGGATCATGAAAATGCGACCCCGGCATGACATCCGCCGGGATGGGGCAGACATAGGATTTCCCGTCCGTCTTCTCCAGCCATTCCGCCCTGGCGGCGGCAAGCAGGTCCGGCGAAGTCATCAGCGACAGACCCGTCGTGGCGAGCGTCTTGGCGGCATGCGCCATGGCCTTGTGGGCGATCGGGCTTTTGCCCTGCGCAACGACCTGCCAGGTATGCGGGTTGGTGCCGATCGCCCATGCCGGCGCCCAGCACTGCGCCGTCGGCGTCACCCAGCTGACATCGCCGACATCGGTCGAGCCGGCACGGAAGTGTGAATGGCCTTCGAATTCGCGCAGGCCGAGATGCAGTGGTGACGATCCATCGACATTGGCGTTGGAGAAGACGTCGCGCTTCATCTGGTAGAGGCGGATGCTGCTTTTGATTGCCTCTTGCGAGAACGTCTCCTGAATGGATCGGGCGAATGCGACGTCGGCCTCGTCGAAGGCGATCGGGCCGAGCGCCACCATATTGTCATGCATGGCGGTCTCGAGCGTGATATTGGGCAGGAGGTTGGTCGAGGCCGTATCGAAGACGATTTCCACCTCCGTCTCGGTCATCATGGCTGCGCCACGCGCCACCTTCTCGACGCGGCTGGCGAGATCCAGCGCCTGAGGCATTTCCGGCGCGCGGATCAGGTAGAGCACTTCGGCGTTCGCCTGCACGACATTCGCCGCCCTGCCCCCGGTATCGGTGATTGCATAGTGCACCCGGCAATCCGGCGGCATGTGCTCGCGCAGAAAGTTGACGCCGACATTCATGAGTTCGACAGCGTCGAGTGCCGAACGGCCGAGATGGGCTGCGTTCGCGGCGTGCGCGGCCACGCCCTTGAAGCGGTAGAAATATTCGAGAACGGCAAGATTGTTGGTGGAGCGCACTCCGTTGAACGGTGCCGGATGCCAGGTAAGCGCTGCGTCGACGTCGTCGAACAGGCCGGCACGCACCATGAAGGTCTTCCCGGAGCCGCCCTCCTCGCCGGGACAGCCGTAATAGCGCACCGTCCCGGGCAGATTGTGGGCCTTCAGATGCCGGGCGAGTGCGATTGCCGCCATCAGCGAACCGACGCCGAGCAGGTTATGGCCGCAGCCATGGCCACTGGCGCCTTCGACAAGCGGCTTCGCCTCGGCGATCCCGGCGGCCTGGCTCATGCTGGCGAGTGCATCGAATTCCCCCAGAAAGGCAATCACCGGCTTGCCGCTGCCGGACTCGCCGATGAAGGCCGTGCCCATGCCCGCCACGCCGCGCCGAACGGAAAAATCATTGTCTTCGAGAGCCTTGGCAAGCAGCCCGGCCGAGCGTTGCTCCTCGAATTTCAGCTCGGCGAAATCCCAGATGCTGTCGCTCAAGCGGGTAAACTCCGGTTTCATCAATTCGATCGCCGTGGCGATCGAGATCACGTCCTCTCGGTTCATGACATGTCCTCGTATTTCGAAGGGCGGGCGCAGGAGATCGCCCTGGCGCCTGCAGCGCTGCGCGCCTCTTCAGACACGCAAAGGTCGCTTCGCCGGGTCGGTCCGATGGGTGATGGATTGGCCGGGTCGGTGTTCTGCCGCCCGGCGCAGGCGATCAGGGGGTTCAGTCGGCGACCGACACCTCCCAAAGGCGGGCGTTCGACTGCCAGACCGGCTGGCCCTTCAGCTTTCTGGTCGCGCCCCAGACATCGACCATGTCGTAAAGGAAGATGCCCGGCATTTCCTTCAGCATGAGCTCGTGGAACTCGTCGAAGATCTTCTGGCGCTTGCCCTGATCAGCCTCGGCATAGGCTGCGTTCATCAGTTCTATAGCCTTCGGATCGTCCCACATCAGGGAAGCGTTCTCGTCCTTGTCGCCAACGTAGAAGGAATACATCAGGGCGGGGTCGAGACGCGGCGCGACCGACTGCGAAATGACCTGGTAATTGCCGGAACGGCGGCGGTCGACCTGAGTTGCGTAGTCCAGAACCTCGATCTGTACGTTGAGGCCGACCTGCTGCATCATCGCCTGCGCCATGACGGCGGCCGGGAAGCTCGGCACATTGCCGCGCTTGTTGGCGATGATCGAGATCGGCTCGCCGTTGTAGCCCGCATCCGCCAGCTCCTTCTTGGCGGCCTCGATGTCATAGGGAAGACGCTTCTTCTGCGTTTCGCTGAAATAGACCGAGTCCTGCGACACCATCGAGCCGTTCGCCTCGCCCGTGCCGTTGGAGGCCGCAGCAACGAGCTGATCCAGATCGAGCGCCATCGCCATGGCGCGGCGCACGCCCGGATTACTCAGGACCTTGTCGCGGGTCTGAATGTAGAAGAGGTTCTTGCCGTTATTGCGCGCGACGATCAATTGCATCGTTTCGCTCGACTGGAATTCGGGAATGAGATCCGGCGAGATTTCCGCCGTGTCGAGCACACCGGATTCCAGACCTGCCTTCACGGTCGAGGCATCCGGAATGACCATGAACTTGACACCGTCTGCAAGGGGCCGCTTCGAACCGACCATGCCATCCGGCTTTCCTTCGTTTGCCGGCGATACATAATCCGCGAATTTCTCGAGATGGATGTACTCGCCTTTCTTCCATTCCCCCCACATGAAGGGGCCGGTCCCGATCGGCTGGACGAAGCTGCCGTCGGCAGCGACCGATTCAGGCGAAATCATGCCGGTAAAGCCGCATTCGGGACGCGACATCAGGCCAAGGAAAACGGCCGACGGCTTTGCGAGCGTGATCTCGACGGTTGCCGCATCTGTGGCCTTGACGCCGGCGACAGGCGCGGCCCCGCCTTCTGCGAAATCTTTCAGGCAGGTCCACTTCGTCTCGGGCTTGAGGTAGCGCGTCCAGTTCCACACCACGTCGTCGGCCGTCATCGGTCTGCCGTTGTGGAATTTCACGTCGGTGCGCAGCTTGAACGTATAGGTCAGCCCATCGGCCGACATTTCGAAGCTCTTGGCTAGGAGCGGCTTCACTTCGCCGACATTGTTGTAGCCGACGAGGCCTTCGACGATGTGCAGGATTATGCTGTCGGTATTGCCGTCGCGGTTGACGCCCGGATTGTTGCTGCGCAGATCGGAGCTCTGCGCGATCGTGATGTCGCGTGCTGCTGCCATATTGGCCGTGGCGAGCAGTGCGGCGCCCGCAAGAAGAAGCTTTTTCATTGTTCTACCCTCTTTATTGATCGTTATGAGTGGAATCCGTCCCAGCAGGCACGCGAGAGCCTGCCGATCGTCTCGAGCGCCATCGTGTAACCCGGTGTGCCGTCCGGCATGACCTGCGGCACTTCGTCGGTATAGGCGGAGATGATGTAGAAGGGGGCGCCGTCGCGATAGACGATGCCGGCATTCATGCGGCCGCGCTTGCCCGTGCCGCCCTTGTGCGCAACCACCGTGCCGAACGGCAGGCGCGACGGAATGGCATAGCGCAGGATCTGGTTCTTCAGCGTCTGCAGGGCATAGGCGCACAACTGCGGCGATGTGCCGAGCTTCGCGATCGCGTCGGGAGAGGTCTGCGCGTCCAGGATCGTCTGCAACAGGAAGGCCTGGTCGCGGGCTGTCGTGGTCGTGACCGAGGTCAGCGAATGGTCCGGCGGCAGGGCCAGCGGCGGAATGAGGAAGCGATGATGCGTACCGTGCATGCCGATCGATTTGCAGTAGCTGTCCACTTCCTCCAGCGTCAGACGCTCGAACACCATCTTGGTGCAGACATTGTCGCTCAGCACCATCATACCGGTTATCGCGTCGCGCAACGAAATCACGATCCCGGGCGTCAGATACCGGAACATGCCGCTGGCGACTTCCTCGGCAAAGCGGGCTTCGTAAGTGATGGGCTCGTCGAGATCCAGCCGCCCCTCGTGCACCGCCTTCAGCGCCGCCATCATGATCGAGGTCTTGCGCGTGCTGGCAGAAGGCGTTTCCTCGTCGGCCCCGCGTTCGATCGTCTCTCGGGTCCTGAGGTTGTGCACAACGAAGCGTGTCACGAAAGGCTGCGCCTCGCAGATCTCCGCAAGCCTTTCCTTCACCGGGCCAGAATCGGTTAGCCTATCCACATCAATTCTCCAGACGCCATTTGAGTGTCACGCCGCCCTTTTCGTTCTGGTCGAGGGCGGGAATGGCCGAGAGAAGCCGGCGCGTATAGGCTTCCTTCGGACTGTCGAAAATCGTGTCGCGATCTCCCTCCTCGATGATCCGGCCGTCCTGCATGACGACGACGCGGTCGGCCACCTGTTCGACGACGCCGAGGTCGTGACTGATGAATAGGCAGGAAAAGCCGTAGCGTTTCTGCAGATCCGAGAAGAGATCGAGGACCTGCGCCCTGACCGTCACGTCGAGCGCGGATACCGGTTCGTCCGCGATCAGGAAGCGCGGGCGCCGCGCGATCGCACGCGCAATGGCGACGCGTTGGCGCTGACCTCCGGAGAGTTCGTGCGCATAGCGGCCGGCATAGTCGACCCCGAGGCCGACTTCCTCCAGCGTTTCCAGGGTACGCTTGCGCTTGGCCTTGCCATCGAGGCCCGGGACCAGCCTCAGCGCCTCCTCGACCAGCGCGTCGATGGTCATGCGCGGATCGAGCGATGAATAGGGATCCTGGAACACCATCTGGCAGTTGAGCCGATAATCGGTCCAGTTTTCGGTGCGCGGCCGTCCCTGGAACTGGATGCGGCCCTCGCTTTCCGTGACGAGACCGGCAATGGTTCGGCCGAGCGTCGTCTTGCCGGAACCGGAACCGCCGACGAGTGCCACGACCTCGCCCTCGTGAATGTCGATGCTGACGCCATGCAGCGCGCGCTTCGGCCTGTTCTTCCTGAACAGCGACTTTCGGCCTGCATAGTCCACGATGATATCGCGGGCCGAGATCATGGGCACCCTCGTCATGTCGATCTGGCGCGGCCGGCCGCGGAAGGGCAGCGAGGAGAGGAGCTTCTTTGTGTAGGGGTGCTGCGGTGCCGTGAGCAGGTCCTCGGTCCGGCCCTGTTCCACGATCGAGCCCTTTTCCATCACGACGATACGGCTCGTGTAGCGCGCCACCATCGGAAGATCGTGGCTGATCAGCAAAACGGCCGTACCTTCCGCCCGCGTCAGTTCCACCATCAGTTCCATCACGTCGCGCTGGATGACGGCATCGAGTGCAGTGGTCGGCTCATCGGCAATCAGCAGCGACGGCTTCAAGAGCATGACGGAGGCGAGCATGATGCGCTGGCGCATGCCGCCCGAAAACTCGTGCGGATAGGAGGCAAGCGCCCCCTCCGGATCGCGGATTCCGACCCGCTTCAACATGTCGAGGATGAGGGAGCGTCGCTCCTGCGCCGAAGCCTTGGTGTGCAGGATGAGGCCTTCCTCCAGCTGCCGACCGATCGTCATCGACGGGTTGAGCGAGGTCATCGGCTCCTGGAAGACGACGCCGATCTCTGCGCCGCGCAGATGGCGAAGCTCATTTTCCTTCATCTTCAGCACGTCGCGGCCCCTGTAGGACACCGACCCGCCGGCGACGTTGACGGTCGGCGGCAGCAGCGAGATCAGCGCTCGGGTCGCCAGCGTCTTGCCGGAGCCGCTTTCGCCGACGATGCCGAAGATCTCGCCCGGCGCGAGGTCGAAGGAGACCGACTTGACGACCTGATGGCCGGTTCTTGCGACTTCAAGCGAAAGGCCGCAGACGGTGAGAAGCTTGTCCATCGTCATTTCAGGCCCCTCATGCGCGGGTCGAGCCGGTCGCGGAGCGCGTCGCCCAGAAGATTGATGCCAAGCAGCGTCAGCGCGATGCACAGGCCGGGGAACAATCCGAGCCATGCGGCCTGCTGGAGGAATGGCCGCCCGGCCGCCAGCATGTTGCCCCAGGTCGGCGCCGGCGGCGGCACGCCGAGGCCCAGAAACGAGAGCGCGCTTTCCGACAGGATGGCCCAGCCGAACATGGAGGTGGCGAGAACCGTGATCGGCGCCACGCAGTTCGGCAGGATATGGCGCAACATCGTATAAAGTTCGCCATTGCCCATCACGCGCGAGGCCTCGATGAACTCCCGCTCCCTCAGCGAAAGCACGGCGCCGCGCACGACGCGCGCCATGGAAGGCGTATAGGCGATGCCGAGCGCGAAAATGATGCCGTACTGGTTGGCGCCGAAGACGGCGAGCAGCCCGAGCGCCAGCAATATGCCGGGAAAAGCGAGAAGCGCGTTGTTGACAGCCATGATGATGCCGTCCACCCAGCCGCGCGCATAACCGCTGATGAGGCCTATGAGCGTCCCGCAGATAGTGGCAAAGCCGACGGTGAGCGCGCCGATCCAGACGCTGGCTCGGGCGCCGACCATCAGGCGGCTCAAGACGTCCCGGCCGAATTCGTCGGTGCCGAGCAGATGCGCGCTGCCGGGAGCTGCAAGCCGCGCGGTGAAGGAGAGTTTCATAGGGTCGAACGGTGTCCAGAAGAGACCGACGGCAGCGGTGACGATCAGGATGGCGATCAGAATGCCGCCGATCAGTCCGTTGAGGGTGAACTTTTTCATTCGGCGACAACACGCGGATCGAAGAGAGGGTAGAGAAGGTCGACGACGAGGTTGACCAGCACATAGGAGAGCGAAACGAACAGAAGGCATCCCTGGATGACCGAGTAGTCGCGCGCGAAAATGCTGTCCACCATCAGTCGACCGAGCCCCGGAATGGTGAACACCGTCTCGATGACGGCAATGCCGCCCAGCAGATTGCCCAGGATGAGACCGATCATCGTCCAGGTCGGACCGAAGGCGTTCTTGAACGCATGGCGCCAGAGCACGGCGCTTTCCGACAGCCCTTTCGCACGGGCGTGGGTAATGTAATCGAGACGCAGCACTTCCAACGTTGAGGCACGCGCCATGCGGATCAGCACTCCCGCTTCATGGATGACCAGCGTCACGACGGGCAGGACGAGATAGAGCAGACCGGCGGTCAGATTGTCGCCGATCGAGACATAGCCCAGAACAGGCAGCCAGCCGAGTTCAAGCCCGAAAAGCAACAGCAGTAGCAAGCCGAGCCAGAAGGTCGGGATGGACAGAAGAACCGTTGCCGTTCCAACCAGAGCCAGGTCCGTCAGGCTGTTCTGACGCCACGCGGCAATTACGCCGGCCGGTACGGCAATCATGCTTGCCAGAAGCACGGCGACGACAACGATCTCCGCACTCACCAGAAAGCGCGAAACGACCAGCGGCAGCACGGCCTCGTCATTGACGATCGAGCGGCCGAAATCGCCTCGCAGCACATCGCCGGCCCAGATCAGGAATTGCTGGGGCATGGACTTGTCGAGACCGAGCTCCACGCGCATTGCTGCGATCTGATCGGGCTGAGCCATGTCCCCCAGCATCAACGCGGCGGGGTCACCGGGAATGAAGCGGATCAGTGCAAAGACCGCCACGGCGACAAGCACGATCGTCGGAATCGCCATCATCAGACGGCTCAGGATAAAGCGTAGCATCGGTTCCCCACGATTGATGGTCGAGTTGAAATCGAGCCATCATCGGTTTCTTCGGCCCAGACTATGCGGGAATGAGGAATGCCGCGCAATATTATGCATATTCGTCATAGCCTTATGCGGGCTTTGGAAGATTGCGGAGCAATGGAACTGAGGGCTTGAAAAGAGCCAATGTTTTGCTTTTATTGATCTTCTTGCGAAAGCCGGATCTGCTTCTTCAGGGCGTCGCTGAGCGCCTGGGCGGCGATGGAGAGCGGAACTCCGGCGGCACGCACCAATCCGAATTCCTGTGTCGCGCGAGGCACGAACGGCCGGTATACGACGGGCAGGTGACGGTAGAGATTCGCATAGAAGCTGCTGATGATCGACACGCCCAGTCCATGCGCGACATAGGAACACGCAGAACTGTTGGTGTGGGTTTCGATCTTGACCATCTGCTTTACCCCCGCCCGCTGAAAGGCCTGGTCGAGCGCCATGCGGTTCGGCCGTTGCCGACCGATCAGGATCAGCGGCACGTTTCTCAGATGCTTGATGGTGATCTCGGGCAGTTCGGCAAGCGAGTGATCTTTCGGAACGACGCAGACGCTTTCACCGGTCGCAACCTTGTCGATCGCAATGCCCGGCCCCGTTTCGCCTTCGATACGTAAAAAACCGAGGTCGATCACGCGTTCCTCGACCAGTTTGGTGATCGCCGTGGTCGTCTCGAAGAACGTTTCGATGCGAACGCCTGGAAAATCCCTGACATAATCGATCAACATGGCGGGTGCGAAATTTTCCCACATGCTGCTCGGCAGCCCGATGCGGACGATCTCCGGCCCGGAGGAGCCGTTGCGAAGGTCCTCCGCATGGCCGGACATGCGCTCGATGGCCAGCAGGACGTTTTGCGCATCACGCCCAAGAACCGTCGCCTCCGGAGTCGGAATCAACCGGCCCTTGTCGCGGGCGAAAAGCGTGATAGCCAGATCGCTTTCAAGCTGCTGCAGCATGCGGCTCACTCCCGACTGGCTGAGACCCATGGCCTTCGCGGTCGCGATGGTCGATCCGGTTGCAAGGAGTGTCCGCAGGACTTCCAGTTGCTTGATGTTCATGGGGTCAACACCTTCGATGGCGGCATGTTCGTCCCGGCCAGCCGGAAATGCCCTGCTGGAAGGCCGGCGGTATCTTCGACAGAGGAAGCTCTTCGCCGCCGACAAAGCAATAGGTGACCGCCAGATAGAGCGTTTCAGTGTGTCATTTAAAGGCTGAAACGCTCTGTCGTTTTGAATCTACGCACTTCCCGACGGAAAACCGCGCACCCTTTCCCGCCTCCGCTCTATTGCAGCGCCGGGTTCGAGGCTTGCTCTTCATGGACCTCAAACGCGGGTCATGCTGCGACGGCGCCATTGGTCGAAGATCACCACGACCACGATGACGACGCCCTGCCGGTAGGCACGGGTCTTGAGCATCGGCCGCGCGCATCCAAGTCGGTTGATCAAATTTCGCCTAGCGGCACACCTCTCGCCAAGGCCAACTTCAGGAGCGCTTGAGTGTCGGGTCGTCGAGCGCCGGATTGTAGAAGAGCGAGAGCGTCAGGCTACGCGCGATGCGCTCTGCTGTGGCCATGAACCAGGCCTTCGCTTCCTCATTCGGTGCAATGTCGTCCAGCGTCCCAGCAAAGAGCCCCAGCCATTTCGGAAAGAGTTCCGGAGACATATTGGCGACGCCGAGATGCGCCTGCACCGGCTTTCCCCCGTAAGCGCCGCTGCGGAAGGCAACGGCGGACCAGAAGCTTTTCATCTTCTCCATGTGCTCCGGCCAGCGTCCCGAAAGCCTTGCGTCGAATACCGGCCCAAGCTCCGGATGCGCGAGCACACGCGCATAAAACGTGTCGACCAGCCTACCGATGAACGCTTCATCGATCCCGAGTGCTTTCATCTCCGCTTTTGCGCTTTCGCGCATAGCGGGGCTTTGCACAGCGTGGCCCTGCAATTCGTCGCTCATACCATCCGCCCGGTTCGGTCGCATCTGCTGCCCACTATATAGGGATTGCGGACGTCGCGCCCAAAGCCGAACTGCAGAATGCGGCAATCTGCCCGACAAGGATCAGGCCGTAAACGGCAGCGGCGGCAGTTGCCGTCAATAGACGCTGTCGTAGGCCGCACAAATCTCCGTCTGCGTCTTGTCCGCCAGATAGGCGATCTCGCCCTCCTTATGCTTGACGTAGACGTCGGCAAAGCCTTCGGGGAACCAGCTGCACACGGTCGCATTGCCCTTGAAGCGCTGGAGGGCCGCTTCGAGTGTCTGCGGCAGGCGGACGTAGCCGCGGGCGGCAAGGGCCTCCGCGCTCAGGAGCGAAAGATCTTCCTGCGTCGCCTCCGGCACCGCGAGCCCCTCCTCGATGCCCTGTACCCCGGCATGGACGATTGCCGCGAGGGCAAGATGCGGATTGGCGGTCGCATCGGCCGCACGAAACTCGAAGTTGAACTGGGCGGCGCGGGCGATATCGCTGATGTCGGAAACCGGGCAGATGCGCACCGATGCCTCGCGATCCCGAAAACCGAGATTGTTGAAGGCTGCGCTCCAGCGATGCGGTGTGAGACGCAGGTAGGAGACCACGCTCGGCGCCGTGATCGCAATGATCGAGTCGAGATATTTCAGAATGCCGGCGACGAATTTTCCCGCAACTTCGGAAAGCTCATGTTTGCCGTTCGGATCGTAAGTGACCGGGGCACCCGCCGAATCCAGCATGCTCAAGTGGACATGCACGCCGTTGCCGACCCCGGCCGGATCGCGGATCGGCGTGAAGGTCGGCTCATAAGAAAGCTCGCGCGCGACGAGGCCGACAAGTTCGCGGGTAATCAGCGAATGGTCGGCGATGGTGACGCCCCTCTGGGGACCCATCGTCACCTCGAACTGACCGGCGCCGAACTCCTTCAGGATCGTATCGGGCGTCACACCAGCCTCGCGCATTGCCGCGATGATCGCCTCGCAGAAATGCCGTTCCTCCTGGAACCCTCCGAGCGTGAAGGCCTTGCCGATTTCGCCAACGCGGTGCTTGAGCTGGAATTCATGCTCGAAGGCACCGTAAAGCGTGACACCCGCCACGCTCTGCAATCGCTCAAGGGCGGCCTCGAGAATAGAGCGCGTGCAGAATTCCCAGGGGCGGCCGTCGGTATAGCGAATGTTACCGAGAACAAAGTTCTCCTTCGGCGCCCCTTCTTCGCTTTCGAAGCTGACGCAGGTCGACGGATCGGGAATGAGCACGAGGTCGCCGAGCGAGCCGAAGGGGCTTTCGGCGATCGCGTCGAAGCAGGTGATCTGTACATTGGTCGGCGTCCAGCCGACGCCCCGCTGCAAGCGCTTTTCCATCTGCGCCAGCGGAAAGGCCTTGCCGCGCACCTTGCCCGAGAGATCGCCGCAGCAGGCGACCATCATTTCCTCACGTTTCATCTGCGTCCCCGTTGATCCTGTCCTGATCGTAGCCCGGCATCGCAAAGCGGATGCCGTCCCAATCCTTGATGCGCTTCTGCGTCGCCTCCCAATCGGTCTCCGAGACGCGCACGATGAGTGCCTCGACGAGCGCCATGGCAGCAGAAACCGTGTCCCAGGCCGTGCCGGCGTCGATCGGCAGAGCGACGATGTGATCGGCGTTGCGGGCAGCCGGCGACATCCACTTGTCGGTGACGACGACGATGGTCGCGCCACGCTTCTGGGCGATGTTCTCGGCAAGGCGTGCGAGGCTAAGCTGGTAACGCCGGAAATCGATCAGCAGCACGACATCCTTCCGGCGCATGCGCAGCACATGCTCCGGCCAGAATTCCGGGTTGTCGGCCATGTGGTAGATGCCGCTGCGGATCTGCCGGAGGTGGATCGACAGGAAGGAAGCGATGCTGTTGCTGACACGCCCCCCGAGCAGGAAGATGTTGCGCGACGGGTCGGCGAGAAGCTCGGCCAGAATGTCGAACTGTGCCTGCGAAACCATTCCCGTCATTTCCCCCATGACGGCCGAGACACGCGCCACATATTCCGACAGGAACTCCGAATGGCCGACCGGCCTCTGGCTGGATTTCAGGTCGAGGGGCGAGCGCCGGCCCTCCTTCAGCTCGGCGATCAATTGCCGTTGCAGGTCCTGGAAACCGCCGCAGCCGATCTTACTGACGAAACGGGTGATGGAGGGCGCGCTGACGCCAGTCTTGGCCGCCAGTTCCTGAATGCTTTCCAGGCCGGTAAAGGGGTAATCGGCGAGAATGGCGTTGGCGATCTTTCGCTCACTGGCCGTCAGCTGCCCGGCGGCCTCGCGGATCCTCGTGCGGATCGTCGTCGACGATTTCCCATCGCTCATCGGTGTGTCTTCCCTTGGTTGGAACGAATATTCGCGCCCTGAAAAAAATTAGTCAAACAGAAAAATCAGATTGACTATGATTGAAAAATTTCTTTGACTGTTCGCCATTGAAGGCCGCGCCGCCGGCCCGCACGACGGATCTCATCTCATGCTCAGGCTCGCAGATCGCGACACGACCAGATTGCTGCAGGCGGGTGACCCGGATCCCGTAGAATGGATCAATCCCCCCGGCCGATCGGCGATCTTCTTGACCTGCGAACATGCGGGCCGCGCGCTGCCTGCAGCGCTTGGCGATCTCGGCATTGCACCCGAGGAAATGGACCGTCACATCGCCTACGACGTCGGCGCCGAGGGTGTTGCGCGCGGCATTTCCGAACGCCTCGATGCAGCACTCGTCCTGCAGCGCTATAGCCGGCTCGTCATCGACTGCAATCGCCCCTTGGAAGCGACGGACTGCTTCGTGGCGGAGAGCGACGGGACCGTCGTTCCGGTCAACGCCGACCTGTCCGATCGCGAACGTCGCGGCCGCTACGTGGAAATCCATCAGCCGCTGCACGAGGCGATCGCCGTCGCGCTCGACCGGCGACAGGCGGCCGGCAAGCCGCTCTTCCTCGTCTCGGTACATAGCTTCACGCCCGTCATGCGCGCGACCGGCGCCGTGCGGGATTTCGAACTCGGCCTTCTCTACAATCGCGACGCCCGTTTCGCCGAACGGCTGGCCGAAGTCTTCCGCGCCGCCAATCCGGACGTTACCGTCAGGCTCAACGAGCCGTACCACGTCGACGATCTCTCCGATTACACGATCCCCGTGCACGGCGAGCGGCGCGGCATTCCGCATGTGCTTCTCGAAGTGCGCAACGACCTCATCAACGACGCCCGCGGACAACAGGAATGGGCGGACCGGCTGGCCGGCCCCCTCCGGCTTGCGGCAGAAAGCATCGAAGGAACCAATGATGGCCGCTGACCATCCGACCACCCGCGACGTGCCGCTCGACCCGGCCGCTTCCGCCATCCTGTTCATCGACGTGCAGAACTTTTCCGTCAGCCGCGATGGGGGCGAGTTCAAGGATGTCTCCGATGCGGATATTGCCGGCAAGTACGGCTACTACTTCAACCGTATCCGCGAGGTGGCGATACCGAACATGCAGCGCCTGCTCGCCGGTTTCCGCAAGGCCGGCATCGAGGTGCTGCACACGATGATCGAGAGCCTGACGAAGGACGGCCGCGACCGCAGCCTCGACTACAAGATCACCGGCTTCAACGTGCCGAAAGGCTCCTGGGATGGTAAGGTAATCGACGAGCTCGAACCGCTGGAGGACGAGATCGTCTTCCCGAAGAGTTCCTCCAGTGTCTTCGTCTCCACCCATATCGACTATGTGCTGCGTAATCTCGGGGTGAGGCAAATCGTGCTGTGCGGCCTCCTGACCGACCAATGCGTGGAATCGGCAGTGCGCGACGCCTGCGACCTCAACTATCTGGTGACGCTCGTACCGGATGCCTGCGGCACCTATTCGGAGGAACGCCACTACACCTCGCTGAGCGCAATCAAGGGCTATTGCCGCCAGATATCGACCGACGATCTTTTGAAGGAAATCGGGCAGTAACCTGCCCGAACGGCCGACGGGAGGCAAATAGGGAGCATACGAGGGCGGTCCGCACAAGAAGGTCAAAAGACCAGGCCGCACAACGACCACCGCCGAATGGCATCAATAAGGGGAACGACCATGATCAAGACTTCCAGACTGTTTCTGGCAGCGGCAAGCTTCGCGCTTGCCTCTTCCACAGCCATTGCCGACGACGACAAGATCCTGATCGGCGGCGCACTCTCGATGACGGGCATTCAGGCTCCCCTCGACACGCCCGGCTACAACGGCGCGAAGGTCGCGGTGAAGTATCTCAACGACAATGGCGGCTTGCTGGGGAAGCAGGTCGAATTCGTCAATATCGACGGCAAGTCGGATCCGGTGACGGTCGGCAACGTCGCGGTCGAACTGATCGACAAGGGCGCCGAGATCATCGTCGCACCGTGCGATTTCGACTTCGGTTCGCCCGCGAGCCGTGAGGCGCAGTCGGCGGGCCTCGTCGGCATCTCGACCTGCGCCTCCGACCCGCTCTATTCCTCCTGGTCGCTCGGCGACAAGCAGTTCACGCTCTCCATGTGGAATACCACGATGGGTGCGACGGCCGCCGATTTCGCCGTCAAGGAAAAGGGCTGGAAGACGGCCTATGTCGTCACCGACCAGTTCATCGCCTATACCAAATCGCTCTCGAAATATTTCGTGGAGCAATTCAAGGCCGATGGCGGCGAGATTCTGCTCGAAGACACCTACACGAACGGCGACAATAATTTTTCCGCCCAGCTCGCCCGTCTCCAGGCACTCGGCAAGAAGCCGGACGTGATCTTCGTCTCCTCCTACGGCACGGACATCGGTGTGATCATCCGCGCGTTACGCGAAGTCGGCTACGATGCGCCGGTTCTCGGTGGCGACGCCTATGACGACCCGGCCATGCACGAGGCGCTCGGCGAAAAATTCGGCAATGACGTCTATTTCGTCACGCATACCTGGATGGGCCCGGAGGCGCATCCGGATATGCCGAAGTTCATCGAACTCTACAAGGAGATGTTCGGCAAGGCGCCCGACACGTCCTTCGTCTCGACGGGCTGGGATACGATCATGCTGCTCGCCGAGGCGGTCAAGGCGGCCGGAACGACCGAAGGCGCAGCGCTCGCCAAGGCACTTGAAGATGGCCAGTTCAAGCTGCTGACCGGCGATCTCGACTACGGCACGAACGAGGAAGGCCATGTGCCGAACAAGGCAGCGGCCTTGATCGAGCTCAAGGGCGGCAAGCCGAGCTTCGTTGGATGGCGTCAGCCGGAATCCCTGCCCAAGCCCTGATCGGTCAATTCGGGCCGGCCGCAAGGCCGGCCCCATCACCTCGGAAAAGCCATGTCTGAAACGCGTCTCGCGGTAAACGACGTGTCGGTGGAATTCACCGGCCTGCGCGCACTCGACCATGTCTCACTCTCGGTCTCCGCCGGCGAGGTCGTCGGCCTCATCGGGCCGAACGGCTCCGGCAAGACGACGCTCATCAATGCCATCACCGGCCAGGTGAAGCTGGCGACCGGCACGATCGCCGCCGGCGACATCACCCTGTCGGGTCTCTCGCCGCGCGAGATCGCGCTTGCGGGCGTAAGCCGCTCCTTTCAGATCGTGCGCATTTTCAACTCGATGACCGTCCTGGAGAATGTCGAGGCGGCGGCGCTGGCAAAGGGCGCCTCCCGCGCTGTGTCGGCTGAACGCGCGAAGGACCTGCTGGCCGAACTCGGCCTGACGGCGAAGGCGGACGAGCTTGGCGAAAGCCTCAGCTATGGCGACAAGCGCCGCGTCGAAATCGCCCGGGCGCTCGCCGCCGAACCGCGCTTTCTGCTGCTCGACGAGCCCGCCGCCGGCATGAACGATGCCGAGACGGAAACCCTGCTGCACACGCTGGCCGAACTGCCCGAGAAACGCGGCCTCGGCCTTCTCATCATCGACCACGACATGGGTCTCATCATGCGCCTCTGCCACAGGCTGCATGTGCTCGCCTCCGGCCGCACGATTGCGGAGGGCGACGCCGCCCACGTCCGCAGCCACCCGGCCGTTATCGAAGCCTATCTCGGAAAGGGGGCGGCCCATGCTTGACGTCACCGACCTTTCCGTCAGCTACGGTGCGATCCGCGCTGTGCGCAGCATCAGCTTCACCCTTGGAAAGGGCGAGCTGGTGAGCCTGCTCGGCGCCAATGGTGCCGGCAAATCCTCGACCATCAAGTGCATCGCCGGCGCGCTGAAAGCCTCCGGCGGCACCATCACGCTCGAAGGCAAGGACATCACCGCGGCGAGCCCCGAACAGGTCGTGCGCGCGGGCCTTGCCACCGTGCCGGAAACCCGCGACGTCTTCCCGGACCTGACGGTCGCCGAAAACCTGATGCTCGGCGCCTATATCCATCGCCGCGACCAAGCTGGCAACCGCGACAACCTCGAGAAGCTGAACACGCTCTTCCCGCGCCTTGCCGAGCGCTCGAAACAGGCGGCCGGCACGCTCTCCGGCGGCGAGCAACAGATGCTCGTCATCGCCCGCGCGCTTATGGCAAGGCCACGGGTGCTTCTTCTGGACGAACCCTCGCTCGGCCTTGCGCCGGCCATCGTCGAACGCATCTTCGAGATGATCGAGGCACTGAAGAAATCCGGCCTCACCATCCTGCTCGTCGAGCAGAACGTGAACCAGGCGCTTGCCGTCGCCGACCGCGCCTTCGTCATGCGCCTCGGCGCCATCGTCGCATCCGGCACGGCCGAGGAAATCCGCTCGACCAGCGACCTCAGCGCGCATTATCTGGGAGGCTGATCCATGGCTTTCGCGATCCAGTTCGTCATCGACGTCCTGAGCCTCGGCGGCGCCTATGCGCTCATGGCACTCGGCCTCGTCATCATCTACGGCATCCTTCGCCTCGTGAACTTCGCCTATGGCGAACTCATCATGGTGGCCGGCTATACGATGTTTCTCGCCAGCGGCTCGGGCCTGCCCTGGCTCGTCATGGCGGTGCTCGCCGTCGGTATGGCGATCCTCTTCGGCATCATCACCGACTACGCCGCCTTCCGTCCGGTGCGGGCCAAATCGGTGACGGCGGTGCTGATCACCTCCTTCGCCTTCTCCAACCTGCTGCAGAACGCGGCGCTGCTGTTCATCTCACCGCGACCACGCAACGTGCCGCTGCCGGACATCTTCTCGCAGACCGTCTCGATCGCCGGTGCGATCACCCCGGTCCGCAACCTCATCACCATCGCCGCCTCCATCGCGCTGCTCGCCGGCGTCGCCTTCCTGATGCGCAGGACGACGCTCGGCATCGCGATGCGCGCAGCGGCGACGAACTTCACCATGGCGCGCATGCTGGGGGTGCCGGCGAACCTCATCATCTCGTCCGCCTTCGCCCTTTCTGGCTTCCTCGCCGGCGTCGTCGGCATTCTCTGGATCGGCCGCATCGGCACCGTCGTTCCGGGCATCGGCCTGGAGCCGCTGCTCGTCGCCTTCATCGCCACGGTCATCGGCGGCATGCGGAGCCTGCCCGGCGCCGTTGTCGGAGGTTTCCTGCTCGCGCTCATCGACACCACGCTCAACTACACCCTGTCGCAGGACCTGCTGAAATTCCGCGACGCCTTCACCTTCAGCCTCGTCATCCTGATCCTGCTCTGGCGCCCCGACGGCCTCGTCAGGGGGCCGGCGAGCGGACAGCGGACCTGAGGGGAGCGCGACCATGAAACACTCCTATTTCACCGCCCTCATCCTCATCGGCGTCATCGCCATCATCGCCGTAGGAAGCCAGCTCCTCGGCATCCGCCTCTATGACCGTATCGCCACCAACCTGCTGATCTCGCTCGTGCTGGTCATCGGCCTGCAGACCTTCATGGGCAATTCGGGCCTGCTCTCCTTCGCCCATATCGGCTTCATGGGCCTCGGCGCCTACACGTCCGCCGTGCTCACCATCCCGGCTCAGATGAAGGGCATGGCGCTGCCCGATCTCTACGATTTCATGAAGGTCGTGGAAGTTTCGCCGCTCCTCGCCATGCTCGCGGCGGGCGTGCTGGCCGCCGTCGTCGCGGCCGTCGTCGCCTATCCGCTGATGCGGCTTTCGGATGCGGCGTCGGTGATCACCTCCTTCGCGCTGCTCGTCGTGCTCTACACGGTCATGAACAACTGGAGCGCCTTCACCAACGGCCCGCGCACGCTCTTCGGCCTGCCGAAGACGACGGACATGCCGATCGCCGCCATCGTCGCGGCGATCGTGGTGGTCGTGGCGCTTGCCTTCAAGGAATCGCGGACAGGCAAGCTGCTGCGCGCCTCGCGGGAGGACGAGGTCGCCGCGGCGGCTCTCGGCGCCGACATCCCGCATCTGCGCTGGCGCGCCTTCATCCTCGCCGCGTTCATCGCCGGCATCGGCGGGGCGCTGTGGGGACATTTCATCACCTCGTTCGCGCCGAAGGCCTTCTACCTGAAGGAGACGTTCCTCATCATCACCATGCTGGTGATCGGCGGCGCCAACACGGTGACAGGCGCGGTGGCCGGCACGATTCTCGTCACCTTCGCCTATGAGGGGCTGCGCGGCACGGAAGGCGCGCTCAACGCCACCGCCTTGGGCGCCGGCCAGGTCGTCGGCCTCACGGAAATCGTCCTCGCGCTCGCCATGATCGCGGTAATGATCGTCAAGCCGGGCGGCCTCTTCCCGAACCGCGAGATAGGCCACATCCTCAACCGCGCCCGCCGCAAGAAGGAGACAATTGCATGAGCTGGAAGACCGCCTACCGATCTTTCTACTATGCCGGTGCCGAGGAGCCGGACGACATCGTGCTCGATCCGGCGACGACGGCGCTGCTGGTCATCGACATCCAGAACACCTATCTCGACCCGAAGGATACGCCTGAGGAAACCGCCCGCTGGCAGCCTTTCTACGACCGTATGCGCAAGACGGTGATACCGAACACGGCGCGGCTGATCGACGAATGCCGCAAGCGCAAAGTGGAGGTCATCTTCGCCCGCATCGCCTGCCTGAAGCCGGACGGGCGCGACCGCTCGCTGAGCCAGAAGAAGCCCGGCTTCAATTACCTGCTCCTGCCGAAGGAGCTGCCCGAGGGCCAGATCGTTCCGGAACTGGAGCCGCGTAGCGACGAGATCGTCGTCACAAAGACGACAGACAGCGCGCTGACCGGTACGAACCTTCGCCTCGTCCTGCACAATATGGGCATCAAGGACGTCATCTGCTGCGGCATCTTCACCGACCAGTGCGTCTCCTCGACCGTGCGCAGCCTTGCGGATGAAAGTTTCGGCGTGGTCGTCGTCGACGATTGCGGCGCCGCGGCGACGGACGATCTGCACCGGCGGGAACTGGAGATCATCAACATGATCTACTGCCATGTCGTCTCGCTCGAAGAGGTTCTCACCTTTTTCAGATAGAGGAGATTGCCTGCGTGCCCGATCTCTACGCCCGCGAAAGCCGCTCGGTTTCGAAAATGGCGCATCTGCGGTTTTTTCCGCAGGCGGTCGTCGGGGGCAGCGGCGCCTATCTGACCGCCGACGACGGGCGGCAGCTTCTCGATTTCTCCGCCTCCTGGGGCGCGGCGAGCCTCGGCCACTCTCATCCGGCGATCCGTGAGGCGGTGGGCCGCGCGCTCTCCGATCAGGCGGGCGCGAGCTATCTTTCATCGGCCAACGAGGCTTGCGTGCTGCTTGCCGAAAAGCTGCTTTCGCTCGTGCCTGAGCGCGCCCGCGGCCGCGTCTGGTTCGGCCATTCCGGCTCCGACGCCAATGAGACGGTCGCCCGCATGGTCGTCGCCGCCACCGGCCGGCCGCGCATTCTTGCGTTCCACGGGGCCTATCACGGCGGCACCATCGGTTCCATGGGCGTTTCCGGCCATCCGGCACAACAGGGCAGTCGGGCCCAGGGCCTGACGCTCGTGCCCTATCCGAACAGCTATGCCGCCGGCAGCCCCGAGGTTGCAAGGGACGCGGCGCTCGCCCGCCTCGAGCGGCTCTTCGCGACCGAAGTGCCGCCGGAAGAGGTCGCAGCGTTCTTCATCGAACCGATTCAGTCGGACGGCGGCATGCTGGTGCCGCCGGACGGATTCTTCAAGGCGGTGGAAGCGCTCTGCCGCAGGCACGGCATTCTGATCGTTTCGGACGAAGTGAAGGTCGGCCTCGGCCGCAGCGGCCGCTTCAACGCCTTCGAGCATTCCGGTATCGAACCGGACATCGTCGTCTTCGGCAAGGGCCTTGGCGGCGGCCTGCCGATTTCTGCGGTGGCCGGTCCGGAAGCCATCATGAATCACAGCGTTGCCTTCTCGCTGCAGACCGTGCACGGCAATCCCGTCTGCGCGGCCGCCGCGCTGGCCGTGCTGCAGACGATCGAGTGCGACCACCTCGTCCTGAATGCGGAAAGAAGCGGCAAGGTGCTGCGCGCTGCGCTTGACCGCCTTGCCGCCGGCCATCCGCTGATCGGCGATGTGCGTGGCCGCGGCCTCGCCCTCGGCGTCGAGCTTGTGACCGATCCCGCCAGCCGCGAACCGGCTTCGCGTCAGGCGGCGCTGACCGTCTACCGCGCCTTCCAACTCGGCCTCGTACTTTATTATGTCGGCATGCGGTCCAACGTGCTCGAACTCACGCCTCCGCTGACATTGACGCAGGCGGAGGCCGAGGCGGGTGTCGCTCTGCTCGACCAGGCGCTCGCCGATGTGGCCGCCGGACGCATCGATGAGGCCTTGCTTGGAGATTTCGCGGGCTGGTAACGGCGTCGCTGGCCTTTCATGGATGATTGCGGGCTTCCCGGTCTCCAATCAGCTGCGTGAGTTCAATGCTCCGGCACGGGCGGTAGCGGAACAGGCCTTTGAAACGTGCGATGTAATTGCTTCCAGCCGGGATCGTGCATGTGAGCGTGCAGACCGGCCCGCTCCACGAGCGCCTTTGCTTCGGCTTCACCGAAAGCCAGCGCCTCATACATGTCGGCGGTCAGTACCCTACCCTCCTCCATGATGATCCTGCCGTCGACGATCACCGTATCGACATCGCTGCCGACAACCTGGTGGATCAGCCGGTGAACCGGCATCCAGTTGGGCGTCAGGTGCGGCTTGCGCATGTCGATGATGACGATGTCCGCCTTCTTGCCCGCCTCGAGCGAACCGATCTCGTGATCCATGCCGATGGCGCTGGCCGCATCGATGGTGATCATCTCGAAGACCTTGCCCGGCGGCAGGATGTAGCGGTCGTGATTGTGCAGGATGTGCTGGGTGGCTTGGGCGCTGCGCGCGATCTGGAGCATATCGAAATGACGGCTCGGAGCCGCGCCGTCCGAAGTGATCGCGACCGGCACGCCCCGGGCCATCATCTCCATGATCGGCGTGGAGCGTCCGGGTGGCGCGTGGGTGACATGGGTGCCGGTTTCGGCCAGGATGTCGATCTCTTCGTGGGATATTCCCCAGCAATGCTGGAGGTGCACATCGGGGCCCAGCAGCGCATTTTCCTTGTCCTGCCAGGCCATGCGTATCTGTCCGGCGAAGGCATCGGAATGGATGCGCACGCCCCATTTGCGCGCGGTTTCACGGATGCGCCGCGCCTGCATCCGGTCGTTTTCGGTCAGATTGACGGCAAAGTCCGGCGTCGAGGCGTTCGACGGTTCGACCGAAGGCACGATCGTGAATGGCGTCAGGAAGACCTTGATGCGCCCGTCGGCGGTTCCGTTCAGGCTTTCGATGACGGCTTCGGCGCCCTCGATCATCTCTTCGAAGGAGACGCTGCGCCGCTCCGGCTTGCCGCTTTCCCACCGCGTGACCGATTGCGGCCAGGGCAGACCCGCTGGGCCAACGCAGATGATCTCGCGAAGCCCGAGTTCCGAATAGGCGCGAGCATGATTGATGGCGAATACCGGATCGTCGCTGCGCGGCATCGATGTGATGATGCTGGCCGAGGTGGTCACGCCCGCACGAAGTCTTTCCAGGCCCGAGACGAGGCCATCCGCATACCAGTAATCGCGGGTGACATAGTGATAGTAGGTCGGCGTCACAATGCGCATCCACAGCGAATTGGTGTCGGCGCCAATGCTGCGGATAAGCGCATGGCCGGCATGGCCATGAGCATCGATCAGCCCGGGGATGATCATCTTGCCCCGGCAGTCGATCACTTTCTTTCCGGCATGACGAGGAGCCAGCGCTTGCGACGTGCCTATGTCGACAATCCTGTCCTTCTCGATTGCCAGCGCACCATCGTCGATGATCCGCCGTGTCTCGTCGACGGTGACGATCGTCCCGTGAAGCAGCAGGAGCCCTTCCATTTCCTCTTCCCCTTGAAAAATGCCGTTGGCGTTATTCGATGCGTGGTTTCCGCGCCCCGTAATGTCATTCCGAACTGTCGATGTTCTGATTCATAATTGCCAACAATATCGTTGACAATAAAACAATCGATTATGATACTGCCAAAAAAATCGGGCCAACCACTCTATCGAC
Source organism: Sinorhizobium sp. P24N7 (assembly GCF_042436655.1). Classification (NCBI taxonomy): domain Bacteria; kingdom Pseudomonadati; phylum Pseudomonadota; class Alphaproteobacteria; order Hyphomicrobiales; family Rhizobiaceae; genus Sinorhizobium; species Sinorhizobium sp. P24N7. The sequence goes on from NZ_JBHMIW010000029.1 coordinate 38,024, forward strand.
CGTCATAAGGGGAAGTTCATGTCGCGTTTAAACAGGTTCCTGATATCGGCGCTGGCCGCGGCGGCTATTGCCGCGCCGGTGCTGGCCACTTCGGCAAGTGCCGCCACGCTGCGCTGGGGCAGCCGGGCAGATATCTATTCGCTCGACCCGGATTCCGTTCCCTCGACATCCAATCTGGCGTTCCTGAACCACATCTATGAAGGTCTGATCCGTTATGGCCCGAATTTCGAGATCGAGCCGGCGCTCGCCACCGAGTGGAAGCTGATCGACAGCAAACACTGGCGTTTCACCCTGCGCAAAGGCGTGAAATTCCACGACGGCGCGGATTTCACGGCCGACGACGTGGTCGCCTCGATGAACCGCGTTTCGGACCCGACCTCGCCCCTGCGCGGCAACATTCCGCTCTATGTCGGCGTCAAGAAGGTCGATGATTTCACGGTCGATATCGAGGTTTCGGCGCCGACCGCGCTGTTCCTGAACGACATGACCAATATCTTCATGTTCAGCGCCAAATGGCTGAAGGACAACAACGCAGAAAAGCCGACCGATATTGCGTCCAACACCGAGAATTACGCCACGCACAACACGAACGGCACAGGCCCGTTCAAGCTGGAAAGCCGCGTGCCGGACAGCAAGACAGTTCTCCTCGTCAACGATCAGTGGTGGGATCAGAAGAAGCACAATCTGGACCGGATCGAGTATATTCCGATCTCGTCGGCGGCAACGCGTGTTGCAGCGCTTCTTTCCAACGAAATCGATCTGCTCGATTCCGCCCCCATTCAGGATCTTCCCCGTCTGGAATCCTCGCCGGGTATCACCGTGAGCAAGCGCACGGAATTGCGCACGGTTTTCATCGCCTTCAACGGCAAGGAGAAGCTCGAAGACGGGCGTCCGAACCCGTTCCTGGACCTTCGCGTGCGCCAGGCCGTGGAAGCAAGCATCGACCGCGATCTCATCAACAAGAAGATCATGCGAGGGCTGGCGCGGCCTTCCGGCTCGCTCATAGCACCGGAAATCGCCGGCTATGCGAAGTCGCTCGACACTTATCAGCCTGCCGATTCCAAGCTTGCCCAGAAGCTGCTCGAAGAGGCCGGCCAGAAGGATCTCGCCTTCACCTATCTGTGCATGAACGACGAGAGCATCAACGAGGAAGACATCTGCTCGGGCATTGCAAACATGCTCAAGCGTGCCGGCTTCCAGCCCACCATCGACATGGGCCCGCGCGCCGTGCAGCAGGCGAAGCGCACCAATGGCAAGGCCGACATGTTCAATCTGAGCTGGGCAAACGAACCGACGCTCGATGCCTATTCGCTGCTCTCTCAGGTTCTCTCCACGCGCAGCGGCTCGACGGGCGTGTCCAACTATGGCGGCTGGTCCTATCCGGAACTCGACGATCTGGTGAAGAAGGCGGCACAGGAACCTGACACCGCCAAGCGTCTCGCGCTGGAAGAACAGGCGCTGAAAATCGCCAAGGACAAGGCGATCCTGATCCCGCTTCACCAGCAGCCGATCGCCTGGGGCATGCTGGACAAGGTCAAGAGCGTGGACTTCCGTGCCGACAACAAGCCGCGCCACTGGCATACGCAAATGGCCGAATAGGCCTGACCTTCCAGCCCGCAATCAGAGCGTTTCACCCCGGTGAGGCGCTCTTTTGATATGCAGCAGGATCGAAAATCCCATGAAACCTGATCTTTCCAGCCAGCTCGTTCTGGGTGAGCGGCCCGAGGGGCGAACGCTGATAACCGCACAATGGGTGCTCGCCTGGCGCGATGGCGGTCACGCTCTGATCCACGACGGCGAAATCGTCCTCGAGCGAAACGAGGTGCTTTATGCCGGGCCGCGTTTCGAGGGGGACGTGGCGCGCCGGATCGATTTCGGTACGGCGCTGGTCAGCCCCGGCCTGATCGACCTCGACGCCCTGTCCGATCTCGATACCTACCTGCTCGTCCATGACAACCAGCCCGGTTGGGCCAAGGGGCGCATCTGGCCGCGTTCCTATGTGGAGAGCGGACCCTATGAGATGTATTCCGCCGAGGAGCTGGCGTTCCAGAAGCGGTTCGGTTTCGGCCTCCTGCTGTTGAACGGCATCACCACCGCCGCGCCAATCGCGTCGCTCTACTATCGCCAATGGGCCGAGACCGTCGCGGAATTCGAAGCTGCAGCCGACGCGGCGGGCGATCTCGGGCTCAGGGTCTTTCTGAGCCCCGCCTATCGCTCCGGTGGGATGATCCTGGAGGGTCCGGGGCGTATCGAGCCGGTATTCGATGAGGCGCGGGGACTGCAAGGCCTTGCGGACGCGATCGATTTCATCGAGCGCAACCATGGCCGTCATAACGGCCTGGTCAACGGAATGCTGGCGCCGGACCGTATCGAAACCTGCACATTGCCTCTGTTGCAGCGCACCATGGCCGCGGCGCGCGCTCTCGATTGCCGCGTCAGAATTCATATGGCGCAGGGCAATCTGGAACTCGACACCATGCGCAGACTGCATGGCGTTTCCGCGCCGCAATGGCTGGCGGATCATGGGCTCATGAGCGAAAGGCTGATCGCGCCGCATGGAACCTACGCCTCGCCACAGGATCTGCAGCTTTACGCGCAACATGGCGTTTCGATCGCGCATTCGCCGCTGGTCTCGGCGCGCATGGGCAGCATTCTCAATTCCTTCGCCGCCTGCCGCAGGCTCGGCATCAATATCGGCATGGCAACCGATACCGCGCCGCCCGACATGTTGATGAACCTGCTGGTCGGGCTGATCGCCTGCCGTATCGGCGAGAAGGCTGCGGATGCGGTATTCTCCAGAGATCTGTTTGATGCCGCCACGCTCGGCGGCGCGAAAGCGCTGGGTCGCAGCGACCTCGGGCGGCTCGCCGCCGGCGCCAAAGCGGATATCGCCGTCTTCCGTCTCGACGATGTCCATATGACCCCGAGCGTCGATCCGGTCACCACGCTGGTCGTCGGCGGTTCCGGCAAGGTGACACAGGCCGTGTTTGTCGACGGGCGGCTTTCGATGCTGGACGGCAAGGTCGCCGGCATCGACATGATTGCGGCGCGCGAGCGGGCGCAGCAACAATATGACGGCCTGATTGCCAAATATCCGGATCGCAGTTGGCAGCATCCGCCTGTCGGGAAAATCTTCCAGCCGAGCTATCCGGTATGGAAGGTCCAGTAGGGACTCACCCGGAACCGAGCATTTTGTCGACATATCCGATACTGCCGACAGGACAAATATTGTCTACAATCACGTTGACAACTTTTTGCCGATCGCCATACTGTCCTCATATGACCTGGGAGGCAGGTCATGTCGTATGGAGGAAAATCACACCCAACCCCGGTGTGCGCCCATCCGGCGCAAGCATTTGAGAATACCGCAACCGGCGACGGATGCGGCGGTTCATTACAACAGACCTCCGAAAAGGAGGCGCAAATTTCCAGAAGCGGAGCAAACATATGATGAAGAAACTTGGCCTCGCGGCCACGATGCTGATGGGCCTGACCTTGTCCGGCCATGCCGAAACGCTAAAATGGGGAGCGGCGCGCGATATCTACTCGCTTGATCCCTATTCCTACGGCGACAGCTATACGCTGTCCTTTCTCAATCACGTCTATGAAGGATTGGTGCGCTATGACGCCAATCTGAAGATCGAACCGGCCCTTGCCGAATCCTGGGAAACCGTTTCCGATACGGTCTGGCGCTTTCACTTGCGCAAAGGCGTGAAATTCCACGATGGCGCGGATTTCACTGCCGACGACGTGCTCGCATCCCTGAAGCGCGTCAGCGATCCGGTTTCGCCGCTTCGCGGCAACCTGCCGGCCTACAAGTCCTCCAAGAAGGTGGACGACCATACGATCGATATCGAGCTGAGCGGGCCCTATCCGCTGCTTCTCAACGACCTCACAAACATCCACGTCTTCGACGCCGGCTGGCTGAAGACCAACAATTCGGAGAAGCCGACCGATGTCGGCGCGAAGATCGAAGGCTACGCCACCTATCACACCAACGGCACCGGTCCGTTCAAGCTGGAAAGCCGGGTCCCGGATTCCAAGACGGTCCTCGTGAAGAACCCGGACTGGTGGGACAAGACCTCCAAGTCCAACATCGACCGCATCGAGTTCACGCCGATCACCTCGGCGGCGACGCGCGTCGCCGCGCTCCTTTCCGGCGAAGTCAACTTCACGGAGAACGCACCGTCGCAGGATCTGCCGCGGCTGCAGGCGCAGCCCGACCTGAAAGTCATGGAGCGCACCGATCTGCGGACCGTCATGGTCGGCTTCAACCGCAAGCCGGAACTCGCAAACGGTACGGAGAACAAGTTCAACGACCTGCGCGTGCGTCAGGCTTTTGCCCATGCGCTCGACCGGGATCTGATCCAGCAGCGCGTCATGCGCGGCAAGTCGCGCACGGCAGGCGCGGTGGTCGCGCCGGAAATTCCGGGTTACGCTCCCGAGCTGGACACGACGCTGGCATTCGATCCTGCCCTCTCGAAGAAGCTCCTGGCCGAGGCTGGCGCTTCGGACTATCCGTTCACGCTGGTCTGCACGACCGACGCCTATGTGAACGAGGAAGAGCTTTGCCAGGGGCTGGTGAACCTGCTGAGCCGCGCAGGCTTCAAACCGCAGCTCGACATTGCCCCCACCGCCGCACAGGCGCCGAAGCGTACGAGCGGCAAGGCCGACGTCTATCTGATCGGCTGGGCCACGGAACCGATGCTCGACAGCTATTCGATCCTTCTCCAGATGATTCAGACGAAGACTGCCAATGCCGGTGTCTTCAACTGGGGCGGCTGGAGCTATCCGGAGATCGATAAGCTGATCGTGCAGGCGTCGACCGAAATGGACCGCACCAAGCGCCTGACGCTGCAAAGCAAAGCGCTGCAAATGGTGAAGGACGAGATCGTGATGCTGCCCTTGCACCAGCAGCCGATGGCCTGGGTCATGTCGAACAAGATCGAAAAGATCGTGCAGCTGCCGGACAACAAGCCGCGCCACTGGCTGACGCAGTTTGCCGAATAATTCATCCACGACGCTCCGGGACGGACTCCCGGAGCGTCCTGTGACCGAGGAATTCCTATGCTGGTTTTTATCATAAAGCGCCTGGCAAACGCCGTCATGGTGATGTTGGCCGTCGCTTTGCTGGCCTTTCTGATTTTCCGGCTGGCGGGCGATCCCGTCGAGATGATGGCCAACGAGCAGATGACGCAGACCGACCGCGACAATCTGCGCGAACGTCTGGGCCTCAACGATGGCCTGATGACACAATATACCCGGTTCGTGGTCAACGCCGCGCAGGGCAATTTCGGCATCTCCTACCGCAACGGCCAGGACGTGCTGAGCCTGATCGCCGAACGCTTTCCGGCGACCCTGGAGCTGGTGCTGGTTGCCACGCTGATCTCCCTGCTGCTCGGCCTGCCCCTCGGCGTGCTGACCGCGATCAAGCGCGGCAAATGGTATACGGAGGGCCTGCAGTTTATCTCCATTGTCGGGGTCTCGCTGCCGAGCTTCGTCGTCGGCATCCTGCTGATCCTCGTCTTTTCGGTTACGTTCGGCTGGCTCCCGGCTTTCGGTCGCGGCGATGTCGTGCAGCTTGGCTTCTGGTCGACGGGGCTCCTGACGCCCTCGGGTCGCGCGGCCATCCTGCTGCCGTCCGTCGCGCTGTCGCTTTATCAGGTCACGCTGGTCATGCGTCTGGTCCGCGCTGAAATGCTGGAAGTGCTGCGATCTGATTACGTGAAATTTGCCCGCGCGCGCGGCATTCCGCGCTGGCGCATCTATTTCCGCCATGCGCTGCGCAACTGCCTGATGCCGGTCGTGACCATGACCGCGATGAATGTCGGTTCGCTGATTGCCTTCGCGCTCATCACCGAAACCGTGTTCCAGTGGCCAGGCATGGGCATGCTCTTCATCCAGGCCGTAACCTTCCTCGATATTCCGGTGATGGCGGCCTATCTCTGCATCATTTCCTTCATCTTCGTCGTGCTCAACACGCTGGTGGACATTGCCTATGCGGTAATCGATCCCCGCTTGCGTACAGCCCGCTGAAACGCCCGTTGAACCGACTGTGGGGCCAAGACCGATGAGTATCCAGACTTCTCAAACTCCGCCCGTCACCCGTCCATCGCTTTTCCAGCGTATCCGCCAAAGCGATTTGTGGTGGTCGTTCACCCATAGCAAGACGGCGATGTTCAGCGCCGCGTTGCTGGCGATCCTGATCCTGACGGCACTGTTCGCACCGCTGATCGCACCGCAGAACCCCTATGACGGCGCAGCGCTCGACATGTGGAAGGCCGAACTGCCGCCGGTATGGGAGGAAGGCGGAGAGTGGCCCTATCTTCTCGGCACCGACACGCAGGGCCGCGACATGCTGTCGGCCATTCTCTACGGGACGCGCATTTCCATCGTCATCGGCATCGCTTCGGTGGCGCTCTCCCTGCTGATCGGCATGAGCGCGGGGCTGATCGCCGGCTACTTCGGCGGGTTCATCGACAATCTGCTGATGCGCTTCGGCGACATCACGCTGTCCATTCCGACCATCCTCGTCGCCATTCTCGTCTCGACGGTCGTGCGTCAGATGCTGCCCGTCAGCCTGCGAGAGGTCGGGGCGTCCGCGGTGCTCATCCTCGCCATCGCCCTATCCGCCTGGGTGCAATATGCCCGCACGGTTCGCGCACAGGCCATCGTCGAAGCCGGAAAGGACTACGTGTCGGCGGCGCGGCTGATCGGCGTCCCTGCCCGGCGCATCATGGCCAATCATATCCTGCCCAACACGCTGACGCCGATCATGGTGGCGGCCACGCTCAACTTCGGCATGGCGATCCTCACCGAAGCCACGCTTTCGTTCCTCGGCATCGGCATGCCGCCGAGCCAGCCGTCTCTGGGAACGCTGATCCGCATCGGCAATCAGTTCCTGTTTTCCGGATCCTGGTGGATCGTGCTCTTCCCAGTCATTCAGCTCTGCCTGCTGGTCGTGGCCGTCAACATGCTCGGCGACTGGCTGCGTGATGCTCTCAATCCGAAACTGAGGTAAGCCTTATGAACGACCTTTTGCTCCGCAATGTCCGGCCGATGGCAGGAGAATCCTGCGATGTCCTGATCAGGGACGGAAAGATTGCCGGTTTCGGGCGTTTTGAGGCTGAACCGGGAATGGCCGTGGAAGACGGCGGCAACGCCATCGTCGCGCCCGGCCTGATCGATGCGCATACCCATCTCGACAAGACCACCTGGGGCATGCCGTGGCATGTCAACAACCGCGCCGCGATCCTGCGCGAGCGCATCGATTTCGAGCGCGAGCACCGTCTGGACATCGGCATAGATCCGCATCGTCAGTCGATGCGCCATGCGATCGGTCTGGCGGCTCATGGCGCAACCCATATCCGCAGCCATGTCGACATAGATCCGGTCCACGGCCTGTCGCTGGTGGAGGGCGTCTGGCAAACGCGCGAAAAACTCAGGGGCGTCATCGATATCGAAATCGTGGCGTTCCCGCAGTCCGGCCTGATGGTAATGCCCGGCACGAAGGAGCTGCTCGACGAGGCGCTGCGTCAGGGCTGCGAAGTGCTGGGCGGCATCGATCCGTGCGGCATCGACCGCGATCCGAAGGGACAGCTCGACATTCTGTTCGCGCTCGCCACAAAGCATGGCGTGCCGATCGACATTCACCTGCATGAGACGGGCGATCTCGGCGCCTTCACCATGGAACTCATCTTCGAGCGCATCCGCGCCAACGGCATGGAAGGCAAGGTGGCGATCAGCCACGCCTTTGCGCTCGGCATGAACGATTATCTGCGCGTCGGCCAGCTGATCGAACAGCTCGCCATTCTGGATGTCGCCATCCTCACGACAGGTGCGCCTTCGGCCACAGTGCCGTCGATCAAGCGCCTGAAGGAAGCGGGCGTGCGCATCGGCGGCGGCTGTGACGGCATCCGTGACACCTGGGGTCCGTGGGGTCAGCCGGACATGCTCGATCGCGCCAAGGTCATCGGCATGAAGAACGGCGTGCGCTCGGATCACGATCTGGAACATGTGCTGCACATCGTCTCGCAGGGCGGTGCGGATGTCATACGCCTGGAGAATTACGGCCTCGAGGTCGGCTGCAATGCCGATTTCACCCTGCTGACCGGTGAAACGCTGGCGCATGCGGTGGTGGATGTCGCTCCGCGTCCGCTGGTCGTCAAGGGCGGTCGCGTCACGGCCCGTCAGGGCGTCGCTGTGGTGGAGATGCCGTAATGAGCGAGACATTCGATACTCTTCCGCTCGGCCGTCGTCCGGATGGGCGCACACTGATCACCGCGGGCTGGGTGGTCGGACATAAAGACGGCAGCCACCGGCTTCTGCGCAATGGCGAAGTCGTTTTCGAGAACGGCGAGATCCTATTCGTCGGGCATCGATTCCCCGGCGAAGTGGCCCGTCGAATCGACTTCGGCGATGCCTTGATCAGCCCTGGCCTGATCGATCTCGACGCACTCTCGGATCTCGATACGACCATCCTCGGCATCGACAATCATCCCGGTTGGGCAAAGGGCCGCGTCTGGCCGCGCTCCTATGTCGAAGCTGGTCCATATGAAATGTACACGCAGGAGGCGCTGGCCTTTCAGAAGCGGTTCGCTTTCGGCCAGCTGCTGTTGAACGGCATCACCACTGCCGCTCCGATTGCATCGCTGTTTTACCGTGAATGGGGTGAAACGGTCGCCGAGTTCGATGCGGCTGCGCAAGCCGCCGGCGAACTGGGTCTGCGTGTCTATCTCAGCCCCGCCTACCGTTCGGGCGGCATGGTGCTGGAAGCACCGGGTAAGATGGTGCCTGTCTTCGATGAGGAGCGCGGCTTTCAGGGTCTGAACGACGCCATTTCCTATATTGAACGCCAGAATGGCAGCCATGGCGATCTGGTGCGCGGCATGCTGGCGCCGGACCGTGTCGAGACCTCGACGATCAAGCTTTTGCAGCGCACCGATGCCGCCGCCCGCGATCTCGGCTGCAAATTCCGGCTGCACATGGCACAGGGCGCGATGGAAGTGGACACAGTGCGGATGCTGCACGGCTCGACCGCACCGATCTGGCTTGCAAAGCACGGTCTGTTGAGCGACCGCCTCATCGCGCCGCATGCCACCAACGCCACGGACGAAGATCTCGGCCTTTACGCGGCGAACGGCGTTTCCATCGTCCATTGTCCGCTGGTTTCGGGCCGTGGCGGCTCGATCCTCAACTCCTTCTCCGCCTGCATCAGGCGCGGGATCAATATTGCCATGGGGACGGATACGACACCGCCCGACATGCTGATGAACCTGCTTACGGGCCTTATCACGGGCCGCATCGCCGACGGCGCACCCGACCGCCTGCGTTCTGCCGACCTGTTCGATGCGGCGACGATTGGCGGCGCAAAGGCACTGGGCCGTTCCGATCTCGGCCATCTGTCACCGGGGGCCCGTGCAGATATCGCGGTCTTCCGCCTCGACGACACCGTCATGGCTCCGTCCATCGATCCGATCACCACGATCGTCACCGGGGGGTCTGGCAAGATCACGCATGCGGTCTTCGTCGATGGCCGCGTCTCCATGCTGGATCGCCAGCTCGCCGGCTTCGACATGCAAGAGGCGCGCATTCAGGCGCAGGCTCAATATGACGGGCTGATCGCCAAATATCCCGAGCGGAGCTGGAACAATCCTCCGGTCGCCGCAATCTTCCCGCCCAGCTATCCGATAGAGGGGGACGCAAATGGGTGACATCCAGGAACCAGTCATTGAAGTTCGCAATCTGCGTGTGGATTTTCCGGGCCGTCGCGGCACGGTGACCGCGCTGTCGGACGTCAGCCTGTCGATCCGGCCGGGTGAGATTCTCGGCGTCGTCGGCGAGTCCGGCGCAGGCAAGTCCATGACCGGGCTCGCCATTCAAGGCCTGCTCGAAGCGCCGGGCCATATCGCCGGCGGCGAGGTCTGGCTCGGCAAGCGTCGCATCGATACGCTCGACGATCGCGCCATGGAAAAAATCCGCGGCCGAGAGATCGGTGCGATTTTCCAGGATCCGCTTACCTCGCTCAATCCGCTGTTTTCGGTTGGCGCACAGCTCGTCGAAACCATTCGCCGGCACCTCGGTCTCGGCAAGGCCGAAGCCCGCGCCCGCGCCGTGCAATTGCTGCGCGATGTCGGCATTCCCTCGCCGGAGGAGCGGGTCAATCAGTATCCGCATCAGTTCTCGGGCGGCATGCGCCAGCGTGTCGTGATTGCGCTGGCGCTTGCAGCCTCGCCGAAACTCGTCATCGCCGACGAACCGACAACGGCGCTCGACGTGTCGATCCAGGCGCAGATCATCTCGCTCCTGCGCAAATTGTGCAAGGAGAAGCAGGCCGCCGTCATGCTCGTCACGCACGACATGGGCGTGATCGCGGAAGCTGCCGACCGCATCGCGGTCATGTATGCCGGAAGGCTGATCGAGATCGGGGCTGTCGAACAGGTGCTGCACCAGCCGCGCCATCCCTATACGCAGGGCCTGATGGCTTCGATTCCGTCGCTCGGCGCGCGTGTCGAGAGGCTCAACCAGATCGACGGCTCCATGCCGCGTCTGGACGCGATACCCGAGGGCTGCGCCTTCAATCCGCGCTGCAAGATGGCAGGCCCGCGCTGCCGGCGCGAACGCCCGGAACTCGTTTTTGCCGGCCAGAGTGCGAGCGCCTGCTGGCTGAGCGCAGGAGGCACCGCATGACCAAACCTTTGCAAAAGACCCCGGCTCTGACCGTCGACCGGCTGGTCAAGACATTCGACGTGTCCGCTCCCTGGCTCAACAGGGTAGTGGAGCGCAAGCCCCGACAGTATCTGCAGGCCGTGAACGATATCAGCTTTACCGTTCCCGCCGGCGGCTGTCTCAGCATTGTCGGCGAGAGCGGTTGCGGAAAATCCACCGTTGCGCGCCTCGTCACCGGCCTGCATCGTCCGACGAGCGGCGAAATGCGCTTTGCGCCCGGCAGGAGCGGCGCGCCGCTTTCGGCGCAGATGATCTTTCAGGACCCTTACGCCTCGCTCAATCCGCGCTGGCGGGTGAAGAACATCATCGCCGAACCGCTGCGCGAACTGAAGCTGCGCAAGACCGCGGCCGAGGTGACGGAGCGCGTCGAAGAGCTTCTGGGCATTGTCGGGCTCTCGCCATCCGATGGCGAAAAGTTCCCGCACGAATTTTCAGGCGGACAGCGCCAGCGTATCTCGATCGCCCGCGCGCTGGCGAGCGAACCCGAATTTCTGGTCTGCGACGAGCCGACCTCGGCGCTCGACGTGTCGGTGCAGGCGCAGGTGCTGAACCTGATGCGCCGTTTGCAGGACGAGTTGGGGCTTACCTATCTCTTCATCAGCCATGACTTGCGCGTCGTTCGCCAAATGTCGGACCGCATTGCGGTGATGTATCTGGGCCGTATCGTCGAGGAAGGCGACACGGAAGAGTTGTTCGCTCAGCCGCGCCATCCCTACACCCGGCTCCTGCTGCAGACGATTCCTAACATCGAGGCACCGAACCGCAACCGCGAGCCGGCCAGCGGCGAAGTGCCGAGCCCGCTGAAACCGCCTTCCGGCTGCGCCTTCCACCCGCGTTGCCCGATCGCCACGGCGCGCTGCTCCAAGGAAGTGCCTACGGTGCGGGTCTTGCAAAACGGCACCCGGGTAGCCTGTCATCTGGCGGAGGACGTGATCGCGGAACGTTTACCTGAAGCGGGATGAGGAAAAGTCTGTGCGGTTTTCCGCCCGCGTCCCGCGTCTCAACGTCTTGGAATAGATCACAATGCCGGCGTTCCGCCGTTTCAAGCCAGTGCTGCGCGCAGATCGTGCGAAAAGTCGCGTATCTCGCTCAAGTCGAGCTCGGATTCCACATGTTCCAGATGATGCGACATGAGATGGACGGCTCTTTGGGCTTCTTTCGCCGCAATCGCCTTGACGATGTCGGCATGTTCGTCGGGACCGCAATTGAAGCGTGTGGTGTTCCGGTAAACGGCCGTAATCAGCGAACTGCGGGCGATAAGGTCGCGCATTGTCGTAAACAGGAAGTCCGACCCGGTCAGCTCGGCCAGCAAAAGATGGAAGCCGCCGGAAAGCTTGATGATATCCGTGGTGCTGTCTTCGGCATTGGCGATCCGCTCATTCTTGACATGATCCCGCAGCCGCTTCACGCTATCCTTCGACATCGAACTGCAGAGCCGCTCCACGACGCATCTCTCCACCGCCTGGCGAACGAAAAACACGTCGCGCGCCTCTTCCACGGATGGCTTGCAAACAAAAGCACCGCGATTGGGAATGATCGTTACGAGGCCGTCGCGTGCGAGAACGGTCAACGCCTGACGAACACGTGCGCGACTGACGTGAAAAATCGAGGCCAGCTGTTCTTCTTTGAGTTGCACGCCAGGACGCAATCGCCGTTCAGCGATGGAAAGCCATACCCTTTCGACAATCTGCTCGACCGACATCGCGGCTTGTTCGCGCATACCCTGTTCTCCTTGCTGAAACAGACAATCGTCAAGCGCGTGAAAAAGTCAACTCGCGGATTCAAATGGCTTGCAATATTGTCTACAATATGAAAGCTTATTGTAGATCATAAGACCGACATTTTGGGACCGCGATGGAATTCGACTTCGAAGAAATTGAGCCGCAAAGCCGCTATCGGCTGCTGACGAATTTCATCGGCCCGCGCCCGATCGCGCTCGTGACGACCCGCTCCGAGAGCGGACATAACAATGCTGCGCCGATGAGTTTCTTCAACGTGTTTTCACATGATCCGGCCATCGTCGTCCTGGGCATCCAGCCGCGTTTGACCGGTGAGCCGAAGGACACGATGGTCAATATTCGCCGTTCCGGTGAATTTGCCATCAGCATGGTCGATATGGCGTTGTCTCAACAGATGTTGATCTGCGGCCTTGGCTTCGACAGCGAGGTCGACGAGCTCGAAATGGCCGGATTGAAAGCCGCCCGGTGCCGCAAGATCGATGTTGCCTATGCCGAGGAGGCGCCTTGCATCTTCGAGTGCCGCGTCGAGCGCTTGATCGACTATCCCCGCCGCACCCTCGTACTGGGCGAGGTGGTGCACATGCATGTGCGCCGCGACTGCCTCGACGCCGACGGTCATTATGTGGACCCGGAACGTTACCAGCCGATCGCCCGGCTTCATGCCGACAATTACATCACGTCAGACCGCCAGTTCGTTTTGAAGGCCCCGCCGATCGCCGATTTCGTCAAAAAGAAATAGGCGTCAATGAGAGGCAACCGAGAATTTCATCATGCATATTCATCTCATCAATCCCAATTCTACAGCCTCCATGACCGCGCAAGCGCTCGAAAGCGCCTTGCTGGTCAAACATGCCCACACGCACGTCTCCGCCTCCAATCCGACCGATACGCCGGCCAGTATTGAAGGTGGTGCAGATGAAGCCATGTCGGTTCCGGGAATGCTCGCGGAGATCCGCCAGGGCGAAGCGCAGGGCGTCGACGCCTATGTCATAGCGTGTTTCGACGACCCCGGACTGCATGCCGCGCGCGAAGTCGCCAAAGGCCCCGTGATCGGTATTTGCCAGGCTGCGGTACAGGTGGCCATGACGATCAGCCGTCGCTTCTCCGTCATAACGACGCTTCCGCGCTCGGTTCCGATCATTGAGGACCTGGTCAGCGATTACGGCGCCGAGCGTCATTGCCGGAAAGTCCGTGCTATCGATCTTCCGGTCCTTGCCCTCGAGGAAGATCCGCAAAAAGCCGAGCGGCTGCTGCTCAAGGAAATCGAGATCGCCAAAGCCGAGGATGGTGCCGAAGCGATCGTCCTTGGCTGTGCGGGAATGTCATCCTTGTGTGCCCGCCTCCAGAGAGCGACGGGAGTGCCGGTAATCGATGGAGTGACTGCTGCAGTAAAGATGGCCGAAGCGCTGCTTGGCGCAGGATACACGACTTCCAAGCTCAACGCTTACGCCTATCCCCGAGTTAAAACGGCGACCAGTCACAAGGTTTGCGCTTAAAGCACTTCCAGGTGCGCGTATCATAGGAAGCGCGGCGCTGTAGGAAAGTTTTCGGAGGACTGCACCCTCTCCTTTTTCCTCATCCCTGTGCTCCGTCACAGGGATCCAGCAGCGCCGCGTCTGCGGCGCGGAAGAGCCTTTCCAGCCCAAGGACTTGGCCTGGCTGGATTCCTGTGACAAGCACAGGAATGAGGGACCGGGGAAGTGCCGCCACTACAACCTTGACTTGTGGTTGTGCAAGGGAATGGTCAACCTGCGACGCAATGAAAGGTTACGTCTACATTCTCGCATCGAAGCGAAGCGGGACGCTGTATACGGGCGTGACCCGCGACCTTCCGCGCCGCCTCGCTATCTTCACGGGTCATGAACCGCGCCGAGGGGTCGCACCCTCTCTACCCTCATCCCTGTGCTCGTCACAGGGATCCAGCAGCGCCGCGTCCGCGGCGCGGAAGAGCCTTTCCCGCCCAAAGACTTGGTCTGGCTGGATCCCCGTGACGAGTGCGGTTCCCATAATGCAGCTCATGCCGCGTGCTTCAACGGTCGCGCTCGCTCGACACGCTCGCGTTCCTTGGGCGTGTTCATTACCTCCCAAAGATCGTTGCGACGCTGCACGTTGAGCCAGAAGTCCGGGCTGTTGCCAAAAACGCGGGCAAGGATGAGTGCGGTTGCGGCGGTCACGTTCCTGCGGTTCCCGCACAACTCGTTGACGTGCTTGCGTTGCACGCCCATCGCCTCGGCTAATGCGCCCTGCGTCAGACCCATCGGCTCCATGAATTCCTCGGTCAAAATCTCGCCGACAGTCGCCGGCTTGCGCTTCGTCGTCAGCATATCTGCCTCGCTCTCATCGGTAGCTGTGATCGTCCAGGTAAATCCCGTCCGCCTCGCCGCGTTCGCCATCCCAGCGGAAGATCAGCCGCCATTGCTGGTTCACACGGATCGAATGGAAACCCGCCAGATTGCCGCGCAGTTTCTCGAAGAAGTTGCTGGGCGGCACACGTAAGTCCTGATCTGTCGTGGCATCATCGATCATCTGGAGTTTGCGGAACAACCGGACCTCAAGGTCCGACGGGATGTTGCGAGAATGGGCATCGTCCACGAAAAAAGCCCGCAACCAATCATCCCGAAAACCAACGATCATTCCTCATCTCCACCGCGGAGGTAATGTACCGCACTATAACTCATAGCGCAAAGGTAATCCTGTCAGATGCTTGTGCGCATCACAGGAACGAGGAAATCAAACAAGCGGCGGCGGGCGGCCCGAATCTCAACAGGCTTTAGAGGACCGACCATCGCTGACATTTTTTCGAGGTGAGCTCGCCGCTCCTTACCCGGCGCCGAAAAGGCCTTTTGCGGCTCTTATGTCTCTTGTTGCGGGGCTGCTTTCATCTTTCCTTGCGATCGGGATACCATCTCTGATTGCGGATGAATTCGAGGAAAGCCCGCACGGCCGCGCTCGTATGTCGCCGGCTCGGATAATACAGATACCAACTCGGCAGCTTCTGCTTCCAGTCGCAGAGCAACTCAATAAGTCTGCCTTGTTCGACGTCATCACGGACATAATCCTCGAACAGGTGAGCGATTCCCGATCCCGCAAGCGCGGCCTGGAGCTCCTGATGCGCTGAGCTCAATGTCAACCGACCTTTCGGGGTGATTTCCACTTCGTCGCCGTCACGCGCAAATTTCCACGTCACCATGGTTCCGCCGGGGAAGCGGCGGCGAATACAGTCGTGCTGTAAGAGATCGCCTGGTGAGCCGGGTCGGCCGCATTTGCGAAGATAATCAGGCGAGGCCACGATCGCATATCGCAAGGCCGGACCGAGGGGCATGGCGATCATGTCCTGGGCGAGCTGGTTCCCGAAGCGCACCCCGGCGTCGAAACCTTGCTCCACGATATCGATGATCGCAGCATCGCTGACGATCTCGACATTGACGTCGGGATAAATTTTCATGAACTCAAAGGTCAGAGGGCACAGAACGTGGTCGGCGGCCGGTCCCGGTGCGTTGATCCGCACGGTGCCTGATGGGCGCTCGCGAAGCTGATTGAGGTCGTCGACCGCTGTTCTGATTTCGTAAAGAGCGGGCCTTAGCCGCTCGAGAAGCCGCTCGCCCGCTTCAGTAGGCGCGACGCTGCGTGTCGTTCGGTTCAGAAGCCGGATCCCCAGCGCTTCTTCGAGCACGCTGATCGATTGACTGATGGCGGACGACGAAACACCCCTGCCAAGCGCGGCGGCTCTAAAGCCACCACAGCGCACGACGTCCTCAAAGATCTCCAAGCTGTCGAGGCGTAGTGGCCGCATTGCAAAGCCCTGCTTAATAAGCTGATCGGTTTTGATTAGCTTATCCTCACGTCCAACCTGTGTCATCCCTAGAAGAAGTCGCCAGACGGCGGCACCAGATGCAGCACCTGAGATCAGTTATTCGAACGGGATCAAAAGCATGAGTGAAATTACTCTGAATCGTAGGAAGATCATGCTGACAGCCGCATCGGCGGTCACGGGAATGATCTTGCCGACCGGGATGGGCTCTGCGCAGGCAGCCCCCGCCGAGTCGCTTCCGGCTCACGGTGGAAATGCCGGCTATTACCGCTTCCGCGTCGGCGACATCTCGGCGACCGTACTAAGCGACGGGCTGATCGGCGGCCCTCCCCGCATCTACGCCAGCAATGCGCCAGAAGCAGAGCTGCAGGACGTTCTGCGGCGCGCCTTCCTGCCGACCGACCGGCTGACGCTGAATCTCAACACGCTTCTTATCGAGACGAATGGCAAGCGGATCCTTCTCGAAGCCGGAGCCGGGCAAACCATGGGTCCGCAAGGCGGTCGCATCTTCGAGAACCTGGCCGCGGTTGGTTTACGGCCGGTGGACATAGACGTTGTGGTGGTCTCGCACACGCACCCGGACCATGTCGGCAACCTTCGAACAGCGGAGGGCGGCAAGGCATTTCCGCGGGCTGCCGTCTTTGCGCCTCGTGCCGATTGGGACTTCTTCGTCCGTAACGTTCCGGATCTTTCCTACATGCCGGTGCCCGAGGACTTTCGCCGCAATTTCGCAGCGGCTATCAAGCGGAGCGTTGAACCCGTCACCAAGGGAATCGAGTTGTACGAAGCCGGCGCGGAGATCGTTACCGGGCTGACCACGCTTCCAGCATCCGGCCACACGCCGGGCATGGCGAACTTCCTTGTTCAATCCGGGAACGATCAGCTGCTGCTGACGGCCGATCTCGCCTACCACCCGATCGTCAATGTCGACCGGCCCTGGTTGCCCGGGCCAGATCGCGACAAGGACACCGCACTCGCATCCCGCCGCCGCATCTTCGACATGGCGGCGGCAGACCGGCTCCTCGTCCTCGGCTTCCACTATCCGTTCCCGGGCCTTGGCCGAATGCTCAACACGGACGCCGGCTATGCCTGGGTTCCGGTCGATTGGCAGTTCTGATCCAGTGAGAGGAGATCGTGCTCGACCTCCCCCCAAACGCGAAAAGGCCCGCTGATGCGGGCCTTTTCGTGTGTATGCGTATGTATATGTGTTTGGTTGCGGGGGCAGGATTTGAACCTGCGGCCTTCAGGTTATGAGCCTGACGAGCTACCGGGCTGCTCCACCCCGCGTTATCCGAGTTTTGCGCGGCAAAATCTCGTTATTCGTCCGAGTTTTGC
>NZ_JBHMIW010000030.1:0-50003 GCF_042436655.1 Sinorhizobium sp. P24N7
GCGCGGCAGGTCCCGGGTCACGCCCGTGTACAGCGTCCCGTTTCGCTTCGATGCGAGAATGTAGACGTAACCTTTCATTGCGTGAAAGGTTGACCATTCTCTCGCATATTCGCAAGCAGAAGTTGTAGCGCCCAAACCTCCCCGGCCCTCATTCCTGTGCTTGTCACAGGAATCCAGCCGGACCAAGTCATTGGACTGGAAGGACTCTTTCGCGCCGCAGACGCGGCGCCGCTCTCATCCCCGTGACGGGACAGGGAGGAAAGCAATCGCCGGACACCTACCGCCAGAAAGGGACGGCCGATTCACGCCGCGCCTCTTTTTCGCTCACACCGATATCGTCGAGCAGATGCGTGCTCAGTTCGTCGAGCGCCAGACGGCTGCGCCTCTTGGACGCCAGTTTGCAATAAAGCTGCCAAAGCCGCGACAACAGGTTTCCCGCGCCACTTCGTGAATCAATGCCGAAGCGGGCCGGTGGCCGCGCATTGCACTCCCGGGGCTGAATTGCATCAATTGCACCCATTGTCATCACCATTGCTCGCATTGCATCTGCTGCCATAGAGATAATTGACATGAAATGTCGCGCAATATAGAGAATTGTCACTATGACAACTTGGCTTCCCGACATTGAACAAGGTCACGGGCCGCTTTACGCGCGCATCGCCGACCAGATCGAAGAGGCGATCGGCAACGGCACCCTGCCCGCGGGTACGAAGCTGCCGCCCCAGCGCAATCTCGCCTTCGATGTAGGGGTCACGATCGGCACGATCGGGCGCGCCTACGGCATTGTCCGCGAGCGTGGCCTGGTCAGCGGCGAGGTCGGCCGCGGCACCTACGTTCTCGATCATCCGGAAAGCCGGCCGCCGGAGCAGTCGGATCCGCTGACGACGTCGCTTTCAGGGACGCGCCCGCTCATAGCTCCAGCCGGCAAGCTCCGCTTCGACAGCACCGCCGCTCCTGATATCGGACAGGGCGACATCCTGGCGCAATTGCTCGGAGACATCAGCCGCGAGCATCACGGGGACATTGCGAGCTATGCCCGCAACTTTCCGGATCATTGGTTCGAGGCTGGATCTCAATGGCTGGCACGCGGCAATTTCCGGCCCGGGCCGGAAACGGTCGTCCCGACGCTTGGGGCTCATGCCGCAGTCGTCGCGGTGATCTCGGCCGTCACCTCCCCGGGCGACCGCATCGCCTTCGAGACGCTGACCTATTCCCAGATAAGCCGCAGCGCGGGCCTCATCGGCCGGCGGATCGCGCTGGTGGAAAGCGACGAATTCGGAATGCGGCCGGAAGATTTCGAGCGTGTCTGTGCCCAGCAGCACCCGAAACTCGCCTTTCTGATGCCCGGCGCGCAGAACCCTACGGTGGCGGTCATGCCGCTCGACCGGCGTCAGGCAATCGCCGACATCGCGCGCAAATACGGCGTCTGGCTGGTCGAGGACAATCTCTACGGTTCCATGACCGGGGACCCGCTGCCATTGCTGATGGAACTTGCGCCCGAGCGAACCTTCCTCGTCGGCGGACTTTCGAAGTCCGTTGCTGCCGGCGTACGCGGCGGCTGGGTCGCCTGCCCGCCGCATTTCAGCCAGCGCATCCGCGTAGCCCACAAGATGGTGAGCGGCGGCCTGCCTTTCATTCTCGCGGAGCTTTGCGCCCGTCTGGTCCTCTCCGGATCGGCGTCGGTATTGCGCAATCGCGGCGTCGAGGAAATAGGCGCACGCGAAGCTCTGGCGCGCGAGATCTTCACGGGCTTCGATTTCAACTCGCATCCGAAGATTCCGTTTTTCTGGCTGAAGCTGCCCGAGCCCTGGCTTTCCGGAACCTTCAAGCAGGCCGCCCTGCAGGAGGGCGTGCTCATCGACGACGAGGATGAATTCAAGGCCGGACGCTCCGACCGGGTTTTTCACCGTATCCGCGTCGGTTTCTCCTCGCCAATCGAACGATCCGAGGTACGAAGAGGCTTCGAAATACTGCGCCGTCTCCTCGATAGCGGGCGCGCCGGATACGACAGTTTCGATTGATTACTTTTTAGAGGTGACTTTCGCACAAGCCTCGGCAATCTATTCTTGCTTTTTATCCCGCAGAATTGATTCGCACTGGAAGGTTTGGGCATGAAGGATTTCCGCTCGTTTGCAGGTCGGGGACCGTTTACATTCGTTGCAGCAGCCCTGACGCTTTCGAGCGCACTCATCGGTTCTCAGGCCGGTGCAGCAGAAGGTGTCTTCGATGAATTGCGGTTCGGCGCTACGACCTCGATCGGCAACGGCTCAAATCAGGAAGGCGGGGTCTTCCCCTCCGCTACATTGTTCTTCGATCCGCTCGGCGCCGGCAGCGCAAGCGGTCTTGTCGAGAAAATCCTGCGGCCGCGGATCCATGCCGGCGCGTCCGTCGCGACCTCGTCCAGCGGCGTAAACGAAATCTACGCCGGCTTGAGTTGGAATGCCGACATCACCGAGCGCTTCTTCATCGAGCTCGGCGCCGGCGGCACGGTGCATGACGGCGATCTCAATGACGATGGATCGGACGGACCGAAACTCGGCTGCAGACTGCTGTTTCGCGAATATGCAGCAGCGGGCTACCGTTTCGACGATCACTGGAATCTCTCGGCCACGGTCGAGCATGCGTCCAATGCCAACCTCTGCGACGGCCCGAACGACGGGCTCACGCGCGCCGGGCTGATGCTCGGCTACCAGTTCTAGAGTCCCGCTCCGACGGGCTGAAATCCGGGCTGCCGCCCTGTTGATCGACCGTATTTTTCTGTCGCGCCGCGCCGCAGCATAGGCTAAAGAAGCCGCAAAGCGCCCCTGTTACGTTGCGGTACGCACGCGCCTTCCCTTTGAAGCCAGGGTTGCGCGCCGCCCGAAGGATTTGACGGTCGACGATGACGATTTCCAACACCCGCCCCATCACCCCGGACCTGATCGCCTCGCACGGGCTCAAGCCCGACGAATACGAACGCATCCTGAACCTGATCGGGCGCGAGCCGACCTTTACGGAGCTTGGCATCTTCTCCGCCATGTGGAACGAGCATTGCTCGTACAAATCCTCGAAGAAATGGCTTCGCACGCTCCCGACCAAGGGGCCTCGCGTCATCCAGGGCCCGGGCGAGAACGCCGGCGTGGTCGATATCGACGACGGTGACTGCGTCGTCTTCAAGATGGAGAGCCACAACCACCCCTCCTACATCGAGCCCTACCAGGGAGCGGCAACGGGCGTCGGCGGCATCCTGCGTGATGTCTTCACGATGGGTGCGCGTCCGGTAGCGGCGATGAACGCGCTGCGCTTCGGTTCACCGGATCACCCGAAGACCCGCCACCTCGTCTCGGGCGTCGTCGCAGGCGTCGGCGGCTACGGCAATTCCTTCGGCGTGCCGACGGTCGGCGGCGAAGTCGAGTTCGACGCGCGCTACAATGGCAACATCCTCGTCAATGCCTTCGCTGCGGGGCTCGCCAAGACCGACGCGATCTTCTACTCGAAGGCGGAAGGCGTCGGCCTCCCGGTCGTCTATCTCGGCGCCAAGACCGGACGCGACGGTGTCGGCGGGGCGACGATGGCGTCGGCCGAGTTCGACGAGTCGATCGAGGAGAAGCGCCCGACCGTTCAGGTTGGCGATCCCTTCACCGAGAAGTGCCTGCTCGAAGCCTGCCTGGAGCTGATGCAGACCGGTGCGGTCATTGCGATCCAGGACATGGGCGCTGCCGGCCTCACCTGCTCGGCCGTCGAAATGGGCGCCAAGGGCGATCTCGGCATCGAACTCGATCTCGACAAGGTGCCGGTGCGCGAAGAGCGCATGACGGCCTATGAGATGATGCTTTCGGAAAGCCAGGAGCGCATGCTGATGGTGCTGCGCCCGGAAAAGGAAGAGGAAGCCAAGGCCATCTTCGTCAAATGGGGCCTCGATTTCGCGATCGTCGGCAAGACCACCGACGACCTGCGTTTCCGCATTCTGCACCAGGGCGAAGAAGTCGCGAACCTGCCGATCAAGGAACTCGGAGACGAGGCGCCGGAATACGACCGCCCCTGGACGCCGGCAAGGACACCCTCGCCGCTCGCCACCAACGACATTCCGCAGGCTGATGTTTCCGATGCGCTTCTGAAGCTTGTCGGTTCCGCCAACAATTCCTCGCGCCGCTGGGTCTATGAGCAGTATGACACGCTGATCCAGGGTAATTCGCTGCAGCTTCCGGGCGGTGACGCCGGCGTAATCCGCGTCGAGGGCCACGAGACCAAGGCACTTGCCTTTTCTTCGGACGTTACGCCGCGCTACGTCGAAGCCGATCCGTTCGAGGGCGGCAAGCAGGCGGTCGCCGAGTGCTGGCGCAACCTGACTGCGACCGGCGCGCTGCCACTCGCCGCCACAGATAATTTGAACTTCGGCAATCCCGAACGGCCGGAGATCATGAGCCAGCTCGTCCATGCGATCAAAGGTATCGGCGAAGCCTGCCAGGCACTCGACTTCCCGATCGTCTCCGGCAACGTCTCGCTCTACAACGAGACCAACGGCCAGGCGATCCTGCCGACCCCTACCATCGGAGGCGTCGGCCTCGTCCGCGACTGGTCGAAGATGGCGCGGATTCGCTTTGCTGCGGCGAACGAGACCATCCTCCTCGCCGGTGCTCCGCAGAGCTGGGGAACGCATATCGGCCAGTCGGTCTACATGCGCGACATCCATGGCCGCACCGACGGTCCCGCGCCGCATGTCGACCTCGGCCATGAACGCAAGGTCGGCGATTTCGTTCGCGGATTGATCGAGGACGGCCTGGTTACGGCCGTGCACGACTGCTCCTCGGGCGGACTTGCGCTCGCCGTGGCCGAGATGGCCATCGCTTCCGGCATCGGCGCGACGATCGATACACCGCCGGAACACGACCCGATCCCGGTCTTCTACGGCGAAGACCAGGGGCGCTATGTCGTAACCGTCGCGGAGGGTTCGGCCGAGACGGTGGCCGCGCGGGCAAAAGCCGCCGGCGTTGCGCTGCCGGTGATCGGCAGGACAGGCGGAAATGCGGTGCAGCTCGGAAACGCCAGGCCCGTATCCGTCGACGAATTGCGTTCCGCACATGAGGCGTGGTTCCCCAATTACATGGGTGGCGATCTCGCACCGGACAATTGACCCGCCGGCCGGCAGACGGCCGAAACAGCATTTGCCTTCGGCCCCTGAATCGTGTTCCCTTTAGTTCATAGCGGGCGGCGGCAATGCCGCCGCGCCGCAAAATTACAAGGGAGTTGGCGTATCATGCCCATGGCACCAGGCGATATCGAAGACATGATCAAGGCCGGGATTCCCGGCGCAAAGGTCACGATTCGTGATCTGGCCGGTGACGGCGACCACTATGCCGCCGAAGTCGTGGCCGAAGCGTTTCGTGGCAAGACGCGCGTGCAGCAGCACCAGATGGTCTACAACGCCCTGAAGGGCAACATGGGCGGCATTCTGCATGCGCTCGCCCTTCAAACCAGCGCGCCGGAGTGAGGCGGAAATGGTCGACCTGATCAAGGAGCTCGTAAGCGGGGTCGTTGACAGCGCATTGAAAGAGATCCTCAAGAAAACCAGAGCGACCGGAACCGCGGCCAAACGGGCGAAACGGCGAAGCAGGAAAGCCAAGTCTGGCGGCATACTGGCTGACATCGTCGAGGCGGCCTTGCGTAAACCGGCAAAGAAGCAGGTGAGCCGTCGCCGGACCGCGGCTTCCCGGAGCAAACTGCGCCGCCGCTCGGCCTAGATCCCCTAGCCCTCGTGTCCCGCGGATAGTGGTGCGGAAGCCGAACTTTGAGGGACCATCAATAATTTTGCGATTGGGTGGTGAAAACCACGTCCATGCGTGCTATCTAGACCCCAATCGATATCCGGTCCTTGAAACCGGCGCAGGAAGGAAGACAAGATGAGCGGAATCAGCGATTTCATCGATAACGAGGTCAAGAGCAACGACGTCGTTCTTTTCATGAAGGGAACGCCGCAGTTTCCGCAGTGCGGTTTCTCCGGCCAGGTGGTGCAGATCCTGGATTACGTCGGCGTCGACTATAAGGGCATCAACGTGCTCGCCGATGCCGATCTGCGTCAGGGCATCAAGGATTATTCCAATTGGCCGACCATTCCGCAGCTTTACGTAAAGGGCGAGTTCGTCGGCGGTTGCGACATCGTGCGGGAGATGTTCCAGGCGGGCGAGTTGCAGACGCTTCTTCAGGGACAGGGTATTTCCGTCAAGGGCGCCGCCTAACACCCTCCGAACCGCATCTTTGCGATGATCGGAAAAGGCGGGTAACCGCCTTTTTTGATTCCGAAGCAATATGCCGCGCGCCTAATGTTCGATACGCTTCATGAGCGGGCGGCGAAATTCACGCCAGTCATGGGCGTCATGGACGACCGGCCGCGCGGTCTCGTACGCAGCCCTGCCCAAGGGTGCGGCCTCTTCCGCCGGCGAGTACTGCGTCCTTCTTCGATCCGACACAACAAAAGACTGAATTTATTCAGCAGATCCAAATCATTGCGAAACGTGCCACGCACTGGCTCGGCGTGGCAAAGAACCGGCTCCGGGAAAGCGGCAGCCGGCAGGATGTATGAAATGACAAGGCCCATAGACCAAGCCGCCACCCTCTCCGGGCTGACGAAAGTCCAGTTCATTGCATTGATGGCCATGCTGATGTCCATCAATGCGATCTCGATCGACATCATGTTGCCCGGGCTGCAGGAAATCGGCGCGAGCCTCGGCGTGGCCGATGAGAACCATCGGCAATACGTCATAACCGCCTACCTGCTCGGCATGGGGTTCGCGCAACTGTTCTTCGGCCCCCTGTCCGACCGCTTCGGGCGAAAGGCACCCTTGTTGGGCGGGCTGGCCCTTTACGGCGTCAGCGCTCTCGCGATCGTCTTCGTACCGACCTTCACGACACTCCTCTTCCTTCGGCTCGTCCAGGGCATAGGCGCGGCGGCAACCCGCGTCATCACCGTTTCCATCGTGCGCGATGTCTATGGCGGGCGGCAGATGGCCGAGATCATGTCGCTGGTAATGATGGTGTTCATGATCGTCCCGGTCATCGCGCCGAGCATCGGACAATTGATCATGCTCTTTTCCGAATGGCACATGATCTTCGTCGTGATCGCACTGTTCGCGGTTGCCGTAGCGCTTCCGGTCGCCTTGCGCCTTCGTGAGACTTTGGCCCCCGCCAACCGGCGCCCCTTCACGGCCTCGTCCATACTTGCGGGCTTCCGCATCGTGCTGACGAACCGGCTGGCGCTGTTCTATACGCTCGCGACGTCGGCTCTCCTTGGCGGTCTCTTCGGTTTCATCAACTCGGCGCAACAAATTCTCGTCGGCGTCTATGGCCTGGGCGTCTGGTTTCCGGCAGTATTCGCCGCTTTCGCCGGCATGATGGCGGTCGCCTCCTTTACCAATTCGCGACTTGTCCGGACGTTCGGCATGCGGGCATTGTCGCACGCCGCGCTTCTCGGCTTCACCCTGGCAAGTTTCATCTGGATGTCGGCTTCATTGATCGGGCCGCTGCCTTTGCCGGTCTTCATGCTCCTTCATGCCGCCACCATGTTCCAGTTCGGGCTGATCGCCGCCAACTTCAACGCCATGGCGATGGAACCGCTCGGCCACGTTGCCGGCACCGCCTCATCCGTTCTCGGCTTCACGCAGACGATCGGCGGCGGAATCATCGGCGCGTTCATCGGCCAGGCATTCGATAACAGCGTCACGCCCCTTGCGGTCGGCTTCTTCACGGTCGCACTCGTGGCGCTTGTCTGCGTGCTGATCGCAGAGGGCGGCAAGCTCTTCAAACCGCACAATCCGGCAGGCTAGCCGGATCGGCTCGAGGCCACCGATTTTTCCTCCCAGTCCATTTTGGATGTTTTGAACATGACTTCCGTTTCCCAACAATCTTCGCTTGGTGAACAATCATCGGGCCATGCCGATCAGGCTTCGGGCGCCGCGCGTCTCGGAATGGGCCTTGTCGAATTCATCGTCACCATTGCAGTCATGACCGCGAGCATTGCGCTCGCGATCGACAGCATGCTGCCGGCTCTGCCGAGCATCGGCCAGACGCTCAACGTTGCCAACGCCAACGATACGCAACTCGTGATCGGCGTCTTCTTTCTCGGCTTCGGCCTCTCCCAGATATTCTTCGGGAGCCTTTCGGATGCCTTCGGGCGCCGGTCCGTTCTCCTTTGCGGCCTTGCACTCTTCAGCGTGTCGATGTTCGCCGCCTCCTGGGTCGAAAGCATAGAGACGCTGCTCCTGCTCCGCTTCATCCAGGGGATCGGCGGTGCCGCCGTCCGCATCACGACCATGGCGATCGTCCGCGACTGTTTCGGCGGCCGCGACATGGCGCGCGTCATGTCCTATGTGATGATCGTCTTCATGATCGTGCCGATCGTCGCCCCGACACTTGGCCAAGTGGTTATCGCCTATGCCGACTGGCACTGGATCTTCATCTTGATCGGCGTGGTCGGCACCGCCCTGTTCGTCTGGGCGCTGACCCGGATGAAGGAGTCCCTGCCGAAGGAGGAACGTCTGCCGCTTTCGGTGGGAGCGGTCCTTTCCGGCTTCCGCACGGTGCTCACGAACCGCATCACCTGCGGCTACATGATCGGAATGACCCTGTTTACCGCCGTCATTTGCGCCTATGTCGTCAGCGTTCAGCAGGTCTTCGGCGAGGTCTACAACCTCAGTGACTGGATGCCTATCGCCTTTGCAGGCACCGCCGGCGGGATAGCGGTCGCGAACTTCGCCAACGGCTATTTCGTGCGCAGTTTCGGCATGCGACGCATCTCGCATGCCGCGATGATCCTCTTCACCCTCTTTGCTGCGACCGGTTACGTCCTGTCGCTCGCGGGCACTCCGGCCTTCGCCATCAGCTATCTCCTGTTTTCGTTATTGCTGATGTTCTTCGCCGTCATCGCCACCAACTTCACGGCCATCAGCCTCGAGCCGATGGGACATCTGGCGGGCACGGCAACCGCCGTCACCGGTTTCGTCTCCACCACCGGCGGTGCGCTGATCGGCGGTGCCGTCGGCCAGCTCTTCAACGGCACGCTGCAGCCGCTCTTCGGCGGCTACGCCCTGTTCGGCGTGCTGACCATCCTCGCAACGCTCTGGGCGGAAAATGGAAAGCTGTTCACCCATCCGGGCGACAGCGATGGGACGCACGAACACGGCGGCGGACACCTTTAGAGCACTTCCAGGAAACTGTGTAGCGGTCTTCCGTCCGGAGGGTGCATCGGGTCTAACGACAGAGGCCGCCCGGAAAACCGGGCGGCCTCTGTCGTTCGAAAGCGCTTTCAGATCAGACGGTGAAGACCTCCCGCCGCAACTCCTCCCAGCTCTCCTTGTCGGTCGCCAGAAGCAGCCCGCCGTTCGTGTGCGCGGGCAGATAACGCGAGCCGTCGAAACGGGCCGCATAGGCGCCGGCCTCTTCGGCGATCAGGGTGCCGGCAAGGTGGTCCCAGGGCATAAGCTTCTGATACATCAGGAAGTGCAGATGACCGCCGGCAAAGATTCGGTATTCATGCGCCGCGCAGCGATAGCTCGTGGCCATCCGGACCTTCGCCATATTGCCCATGACGATGCGGCGCTCGGCCTGCGCGTAAAACCCGGCCGATGCGACGCCCACCATGTTGTCGACGGTGACCCCGGCTGTGACCGACAGTCTCTCCTGCGTCCCGTCGGGCCGGCACATCCACGCGCCGGAGCCCCGCTCGGCGATGACCCAGTCGTTGCCGAGCGGATCGTAGATGATCCCTGCGACGGTCTCTCCCCCGGCAACGACGCTCGCCATCACTCCGAAGAGCGGCAGGCCGGCTGCGAAATTGAAGGTGCCGTCGATCGGATCGACGACGATCGCGAGATCTGCACCGGCGAGCTTGTCGAGGAGCGCCGGATCGGCGGCGACGGATTCCTCGCCGATGAACACGGCCCCCGGCGCAATCGCGTCTATATTCGCCTTGATCAGCCTCTCGGCGGCCTCGTCGCCTTCCGTCACCAGGTCGATCGCTTCCGATTTCATCCGCACATCGCCGGAGCCGAGATTGCGAAAGCGCGGGAGGATTTCCTTTACCGCCGCTTCCTGCAGCAGGTTGGCAAGTGCGGCGATGTCGACGGAATGGCTCATTCTTTGGGCTCCGGAGAGAGGGATTGGAAGTCGAAAAGCTTCGGATCGAGCAGATGCGAGGCGTTCACGTGTCCGAGCGCGCGCAGCATCGTGTCCTTGCGGCCCGGCATGCGCCGCTCGATATCCGCAAGCATCGCCTTCATTGCATTGCGCTCGAGCCCATCCTGCGAGCCACAGAGGTCGCAGGGGATGATCGGGAACTCCATGGCCGCGGCGAACTTCGCCAGATCGTCCTCTGCCGCATAGGCAAGCGGCCGCAGAACCATCAGATCGCCCTCGTCGTTGAGAAGCTTTGCCGGCATCGACGCCAGGCGCCCGCCATGGAAAAAGTTCATGAAAAAGGTTTCGAGGATGTCTTCCCGATGATGGCCAAGCACCAATGCGTCGCAGCCCTCCTCCCGGGCGATGCGATAAAGATTGCCGCGCCGCAGCCGTGAACAGAGCGAACAATAGGTCGCGCCCGCCGGCACCTTCTCTTTCACTATCGAATAGGTGTCGCGGTATTCGATGCGGTGCTCGACGCCGATGGACCGGAGATAGTCGGGCAGGACATGCTTCGGAAAGTTCGGCTGCCCCTGATCCAGATTGCAGGCGACGATTTCGACGGGAAGCAGACCCCGCCACTGCAGGTCCATCAGCAGCGCCAGCAGGCTGTAGCTGTCCTTTCCACCCGACACGCCGACAAGCCAGCGTCTGGAGCCCTTGAGCATGCCGAAATCGTCGAGCGTCTGGCGCACCTGCCTGAGCAGGCGCTTGCGCAGCTTGTTGAAGGAGACGGAGGACGGCATGCGCGAAAAAAGCGGATGGGCCGCACCTTCGAAGGCGGCGTCATCGGGAATGACGCTGTCTGTTTCGTCCGGGGAGGATTGTGCGACTTCCATGGCGGCAATCTCGGATTGTGCAGAGCGCAGGTGGCGCTTCGTTTTCTGAAGCAGCACTTGCCCCGTCCGGCCGGGAAGATCAAGAAAAAACGGGCATGCGGGCCCGTGGCGTCCTGTGAAGGGTACAGGGGCGGCTACTTTCCGCGCGCTTACGGCCCGAACACCGACCAACCCGTACGCGCAGCCAGCATTTCGAGCGCCAGCGACCCCAGCAGCGAATTGCCGTATTCGTTGAGCCCCGGCGACCAGACGGCGATAGACGCCTTGCCCGGCGCCACCGCCATGATGCCGCCGCCGACGCCGCTCTTCCCCGGCAGACCGACGCGATAGGCAAAATCGCCGGAGCCGTCATAATGGCCGCAGGTGAGCATAAGCGCATTGATGCGCCGCGCGCGCTGGCGCGACACGACCGAGTGGCCGGTCAGCGGGTTGGTGCCGCCGGCTGCCAGAAACAGGCCGGCCTTGGCGAGCTGGCTACAGGTCATCGCGAGCGCGCAATGATGGAAATAGACGCCGAGCACGTGCTCGACCGGATGATCGAGCCGGCCGAAGGACCGCATGAAATTCGCAAGCGCGATGTTGCGGTAACCGGTCGCGGTCTCCGAGCGTGCGACTTCGTGGTCGATCACGATGTCCTCGTCATCCGCGAGATAACGAACGAAGCGAACGATCTCTCCGATCAGTTCCTTCGGCGTGTGGCCGGCGAGAATGAGGTCGCTTATCCTGATCGCGCCGGCATTGATGAAGGGGTTGCGCGGCTTACCACCCTCATGCTCGAGCTGCACGATCGAGTTGAAGGCCGAGCCCGAAGGCTCGCGCCCCACCCGGTTCCAGATGTTTTCGCCGTGTTTGCCCAGCGCCAGCGTGAGCGTGAACACCTTGGAGATGCTCTGAATGGAGAACGGCATCTCCGCATCGCCGGCGCGATAGACCTTGCCGCCGGTTGTGACGATCGCCATGCCGAAGTGACGGGCATCGACGCGTGCTAGCTGTGGAATATAATCCGCAACCTTCCCTTCGCCGAGGCGCGGCGTCAGTTCCAGAAAGATGTCGTCGATGATCGCCTGGAGGTCTTCTTGCGGTTTCGGCTCGCGCATACGGCACTTCTCACTTCGGAAGCGGTCTCGTTCAGGACACGCCGTCCTGCACCCGCCTCCAGTCTATGGGATTCGTCCGGCAACTTCGTACAAAAAAACCGCCCGTCTCCGGGCGGTTTTCCAATTCGTTCAGGCGAGCCCTGATTAACGCGAATAAAATTCGACGACCAGGTGCGGCTCCATGACGACCGGGTACGGCACGTCCGAGAGCGCGGGAACGCGAACGAAGGTCGCGACCATCTTGTTGTGATCGGCTTCGATGTAATCAGGAACGTCACGCTCGGCGAGCTGTACGGCTTCGAGAACCGTAACGAGCTGCTTCGATTTTTCTTTGACTTCGATAACGTCGCCCGGCTTGCAGCGATAGGAACCGATGTTCACGCGAACGCCGTTGACCTTGACGTGGCCATGGTTGACGAACTGGCGCGCGGCGAAAACGGTCGGAACGAACTTGGCGCGGTAAACGATCGCGTCGAGGCGCGATTCGAGCAGGCCGACCAGGTTCTCCGGGGTGTCGCCCTTACGGCGCGATGCTTCGGCGAAGATCGCACGGAACTGCTTTTCACGGATATCGCCGTAGTAGCCCTTCAGCTTCTGCTTGGCGCGCAGCTGCACGCCGAAGTCGGAAAGCTTGGACTTGCGGCGCTGGCCGTGCTGGCCCGGGCCATATTCGCGACGGTTCACCGGGGACTTCGGACGGCCCCAGATATTTTCGCCCATACGGCGATCAATTTTGTACTTGGACGACTCGCGCTTGCTCATCGCATTTCCTTTCAAAGTGTTACACCGGTTTGCTGCCAAACCGGATCAAGGAAACACGCCCTCCTCTGAACCCATTTTAGGGGCTCTGACAGGCCTCTCACGATCACGCTGCCGGAGAAACCACGGGACATGTCAAATGAAACACCGGGCATCACTGCCCGGCGTTGAGCGGGTCTTTAAGCACTGGGCGGCGAATTGTCAACGGAATATGACAGGAACAATGGCAAATTCAGCCGCGCTTCCGAATGCAAATTCACTCGGCGGCCGCGCGCGTTGAATCGCCCGCGTCCGGGGCATTGGCGTCGCCCGGAGCCGTTTCCTTGCCGAGATCCGGGAAAGCGACGATGCGCTTGCCGGAGAAATCCGCATGCACCACGACAAGCCCCTGCTCTTCGAAATAACCGAGCAATCGCCGTGCGCGACGGGCCGAATGCGTTCCGTAGGCGCGGGCAATCATAGCGTCCGACGGACAAGGCAGCCCGCGCAGGGCCGCCTGTGCCAGCATCAGGAAGACTGCCTGCAGGTCTTCCGTCACCCGGTCGGCCAGCCCAAGCGCCGAGGCCCAATCCTCGCTTTCCGCCGTCTCGGCATCGATGCCCGATCGGGCGACGGCCATCTTGCGGCGGAATGCGCTCAAGGAGAGCGCGGGTCCGGGGACGCGGCGAATGCGGCAGCGAACGAGAAAGTCCTGGTAGAGCTCAGCATCGGGCCTGAACGCGGCTTCCGGATTTGCGACGATTTCGGCAAAGAGGCTGCCGATCAGCGCCTCCCGCTCCTCCGCCGAGATTTCCGGTTGCACCGGCTTGGCTTCCACGGGCGCTGCGGGCTCGGGCCTTGGCCGCGACAGCTCCGCGAGAATATCGCTCGCGGGGCGCGGCTGCGGCGCTGTGCGGCGGACAACCGGGCGGGTGAATTCCTCCGGGTCGGGCGTGAAGATCAGGTCCGCCACGTCCTGCGGCGCTTCGGGCAGCGGCATCAGCTTCGGGCTCATCGACCGTGCCGAGGTCTCGACCGAACCGATCGTCACCCTCAACGGCCGGCGGGAAAGCGCGGGACCGAGCGCCACGAATGAGCCGCGCTTCAGGTCGCGAAACATCTCGGCGGTGCGCCGGTCCATGCCGAGCAGATCGGCGGCGCGCAGCATATCGATGTCGAGGAAGGTGCGTCCCATCAGGAAGTTCGAGGCCTCTGCCGCCACGTTCTTGGCGAGCTTGGCGAGGCGCTGCGTGGCGATGACGCCGGCAAGCCCGCGCTTACGGCCGCGGCACATGAGATTGGTCATTGCGCCGAGCGAGACCTTGCGTATTTCCTCCGAAACGTCGCCGCCGACGGACGGTGCGAACATCTGCGCCTCGTCGACGACCACCAGAACGGGATACCAATATTCCCGGTCCGCATCGAACATTGCATTCAGAAACACGCCGGCGCTGCGCATCTGCTGCTCGACATCCAGCCCTTCGAGCGAAAGCACGCAGGAAACGCGGTACTGGCGGATGCGGGTGGCGATGCCGATGAGCTCCGCATCGGTACGCTCCCCCTCGATCACCACATGGCCGAACTTGTCGGCAAGCGTGACGAAATCGCCTTCCGGATCGATGATGCACTGCTGCACCCAAGGCGCGGATTGTTCCAGCAGACGGCGGAGCAGATGCGACTTGCCGGAGCCGGAATTGCCCTGCACGAGAAGACGCGTCGCCAGAAGCTCTTCGATATCGAGCGAGGCCGAAGTCCCTTCGGACGTCGTTCCCATGTCGATGCCGACTTTCATCCTTACCTCTTCGTGACGGGTTGATTCGCGGCCGCGGACGGGTCGCCAAAACGGGCAACACCTAGCATGGATCGCGCTCGAACGTGCCGCCGATTATGGAAACCCACAGGGAATAGTTGGCGCTCGAATGCCGCTCTCGGACATGCGCAGCAATGTCGTGCGCCGATTCAGGTGACCGCTTCGCGCCTGTCCGCAGTTGCGGCAGCGGCAACGCTCAAGCCGAAGCCTTGCATCAGACGGCGTGTCGCGAAATCGGGATTGCCCGATGTGAAGATCGCCGGGTCCTCGCCGTTCAATGGCTCGAACCCGTTCGGCAGCGGCACCAGCGAGCGAGCCCGCCTCGCGATCGCTTCGGCCGGATCCAGCCAGTCTACCGGCCAGGGCGCCAGCCGGCGGAAAACATTGGCCATGAAAGGATAGTGCGTGCAGGCCAGCACGACGATATCGGTTCTCTTTCCCTCCGCCTCCACGAAGCAGGGCGCGATCTCGGCGAGAACCGCCTCGTCACCCAATGCGTCGCCGCGAATATAGGCTTCCGCCATGCGCGCGAGGTTCTCCGAACCGACCAGTCTGACGTGACATTGCGAGGCGAAGGACTGGATGAGATCGCGGGTGTAGGCGCGCTTCACGGTTCCCGGAGTCGCAAGCACCGACACGAGGCCGGAACGGGTGCGCTCGGCCGCAGGCTTGATGGCCGGAACGGTGCCGACGAAGGTCATCTGCGGATAGGCGGCGCGCAGATCCGCGCCGACGAGCGTGAATGCCGTATTGCAGGCGATGATGCAGATTTCCGGATCATGCTCGGCAAGCAGCCCACCGAATAGAGCGATCACCCGCTCCTTCAGAGCGCCCTCCTCCCAGCCACCATAGGGAAAACCGGCATCGTCGGCGACGTAGATGAAATGCCGCTCCGGCATCAGCACGCGCGCCTCGCGCAGCACCGTCAGGCCACCGATCCCGCTGTCGAAGACGAGAATGGGCTTCAGCTCAGTCTTTGTCACCGCCGCTCTGTTCTTTCCTGCTATGCCCGGGCGGAGCTGCGGAGCCACGCGGATTTTCGCGCGTGAAACGGTCGAGCGAAGAAATGACGCCGCGCAGCACCTGGATTTCCGATTCGGTAAAGGATGGTCTGGTCAGAACCGCGCGCAGATTCTCGACCAATTTCGGCTTTTTGTCGGCGGAACGGAAATAGTTGCGCGCGTCGAGTGCCTCTTCCAGATGCTCGCAGAGCCCATGCAACTGCTCCTTCGTCGCCGGGCGCTGCTGGCTCGCCTGGAAAGATGTCTCGTCCTCGGAGGTCATGCCGGTCTTCAGCCACTCATAGGACATGAGCAGCACTGCCTGGGCGAGGTTCAGCGAAGCGAAGGCGGGATTGACCGGGAAGGTCACGATCTCGTCGGCAAGCGCGACCTCGGCATTGGTCAGTCCGGTGCGCTCGCGGCCGAAAATGATGCCGACCTTCTCGCCCTCCTTGAACCGGTGACGGAGTTCCCGGGCGGCGACGATCGGCGAGCGCACGGGTTTGAAGCCGTCGCGGTCGCGCGCGGTGGTCGCGTAGACGAAATTGAGGTCGGCGAGCGCCTCTTCGAGCGTGTCGTAAAGCTTGGCGCCGTCGATCACGTGATCGGCGCGGCTGGCGGCGGAGCGTGCCTTTTCACTCGGCCAGCCATCGCGCGGGCTGACGAGGCGCAGTTCGGACAGGCCGAAATTCGCCATGGCGCGCGCCACCATGCCGATATTCTCGCCGAGCTGGGGAAAGGCGAGAATGATCGCCGGACCTTCCGTCAAAAGTTCGCGTTCGCTGTTTGTGCCTGCCATCGCCTGTGTGCCTTCTGTTCGGCGCTTCCCTCGCATATATGGAGGCGGATTTAAAGCCCGCGCTCCTGCCCGGCGGGCCGCACGCGCGGCGAATGAAGACGCTCGAGCGAAACGGCAACCATCTCCAGTCCAAGGCCTGCGTCGTCGCGCGATACCGGCAGATGACGCTCGACCGGCGCAGCGACGCTCCGGGACCGGTAGAAATAGTCCGCTCCGGTTTCGCGCACCTTGCTTGCGAGCTTCAGATTTTCCGCGATCTGCGCCGCGCAGTCATCCGGGCTTTCCGCGGCCTGCGACATCTTTCGCGCGAATATGCGCGCCCAATAGGTGCAGCCCATGAACACCGCCAGGGTCTGGCGCACATGCCCCGGGCGGGTGACGAGCTGCCAGGAGACGCCGAGGGGTTTGGCGGCAGCGGCCAGGTCCCTGTAGGCGCGGTCGAGCGACTGTGACCGGCTGACGAGATCAAGGCCTGACGTTCCCCTCCTTGCCTCCTCCAGCAATTCGGCGAGCTTGTCGCACCAGTTTCTGATCGCCCCATCGAGCGTCGTGCGGGTCTTCGTCGGAAACACGACGAAAGCCACCGCCGCGCCGGCGATTGAGCCGACAAGGGTCTCCTCGAGACGTAGCTCCAGAAGCTGCGGCGTCAAAACGCCGAGCAGGCTGTAGGCGAGAGAGAGGACGACCGAGACGAAGAAAGTCATGCTCGCGTAGGAGACCGGGAGGAAATAGAAGGCCAGAAAGATGCAGGCCGCACCCAGGGGCAGGACTATATAGACAGTCCCGCCGATCGCGCTTGCCGCCGCAAGTCCGACGACGATGCCCGCCAATGTGCCGGCCGACCGCTGCAAAGCCTTCACTGCGGTATCACCCCGGGAGCGCGTATTGGTGAAGACGAGGAACGCAGCGAGAACCGCCCAGAACCAGCGCTCGCGTGAAAGCATCAGGCCGAACACCATTGCGATGCCCGAGGCGAGGGTAATCTGGATCGCGCTCCGTAAAGCCGGGTCGGCCATGGAAAAGCGAGCCACTGCCGCCAAGGGCACAGGAGATGGCACCGGATGCGGTTCATCGAGGTCGGCCTCCTTGAGGGCGCCCAGACTGCGATCGAGGCGATCTCGAACCGTATGAAGCCAAAGCAGAGCCCTGGCCGCCTCGAACTGCCTGACATTCGCCTCGCCCAGCGACTGCATTCCCCGTTCTATCTCGTCCGCATTTTTCGCCAGGGCTGCGTCGACAACTATCGCAGGCGGCATTGCCTGAAGGCTGAGCACGATCACGCTCTCGGCCGCAAGATGAATGTCGAAGAGCCCGATGGCGAGGTCCGCAGAGACGACGCCGGGTTCCGGCGCCGGGCGACGGTTGTCCGTCGCAATGAAGCTCTCCGCCATCAGCACAGCTTCCTTCAACCTCTCCTCCAGCGCGTGCAGCCTGCGGCGATCGGCAGCCTTGAGAATGGGCCTGCGCGCAGCCGCTGCGATCTCATGAAGGATTTCATCCACCCTCTGCTGGACGCTCGCGATCGCCCTCAGGAGATCACGGTAGCGGTCGTCCGGAAGAAGGACGGTTCGGACAAGATGCGCGGTCGCCGCCGAGATCCCGGCACCGAGAACCAGCGCCGGCAACTGATCCAGCGACGGGCGCAGATAGGCTCCGGTGAAATAGGACATGAAGGCGAACATGCCGACGGCGAACCACCGCTGACCGAAGGCGCGGCCATAGACGGCTACGAAGATCACCACGAGAAAAACGAGATCGGAAACGTGCCGGTAGCGTTCCAGCGTAGAGGCGAGCGTGACCATCGCAACGCCCGTGACGACCGCCAGAATACGCGTGACCAGTTGTTCCGAGGCTGTCCGGTCGCGAACCGCCAGGCCGCCTTCGATCGAAAGCGTTATCGCAAGCCCATAGGCGGCCGGCGGCAGCGGTGTGGCGATGAAATGGAAGGCGATCAGCAGAGCAACCGAGATCACCACCGTCGCCGTTATGCGGGACGCCTGCCGCAGCCGGGAAAAGGCCGGATCATTGGCCAGCAGCCAGTCCCGGAAGCGAAGCCTGAACGTCATGGCGCCTCTGCCTATCCGCACGCCCGCAGCGTGCAGCGTTTGTGGGATGACGACGCGCAAAAACAGTTGAAGCACGCCGCCGCTCGATTTCTGAAATAGCCTTTCGCGCGGTCTTTTCAAAGACGTGAGGTGACCGGCCCCCGGTCTGAAGACCGGGCGCGACCGGCCGATTCCGAGCTCGCCGCCTTGGTCCAAAGTTTCGGCCAAGCATGCTTTGCCTTGCTGCCTCACAGTGCTATAGGGCTCTGGATTTCTCCCACCGTCGGAATGCCGCACGCGGTGTTCCGCAAGCTACGAGGCATATCAATGGCAAAGATCAAGGTCGCCAATCCGGTCGTCGAACTCGACGGCGACGAGATGACCCGCATCATCTGGCAGTTCATCAAGGACAAGCTGATCCATCCTTATCTCGACCTCGATCTCGAATATTACGACCTCGGCGTCGAAAACCGTGATGCAACTGACGACCAGGTGACGATCGACGCCGCAAACGCCATCAAGAAACACGGTGTCGGGGTCAAATGCGCCACGATCACGCCGGACGAAGGCCGCGTCGAGGAGTTCAAGCTGAAGAAGATGTGGAAGTCGCCGAACGGCACGATCCGCAACATCCTCGGCGGCGTCATCTTCCGCGAGCCGATCATCTGCAAGAACGTGCCGCGCCTCGTTCCCGGCTGGACCAAGCCGATCATCGTCGGCCGCCACGCCTTCGGCGATCAGTACCGCGCAACCGATTTCAAATTCCCGGGCAAGGGCAAGCTCTCGATCAAGTTCGTCGGCGAAGACGGCCAGACGATCGAGCATGACGTTTACGACGCGCCGGGCGCCGGCGTGGCACTCGCCATGTACAACCTGGACGAATCGATCACCGAATTCGCGCGCGCCTCGTTCAACTACGGCCTGCAGCGCAAGGTTCCGGTCTACCTTTCGACCAAGAACACGATCCTGAAGGCCTATGACGGTCGCTTCAAGGATATCTTCCAGAAGGTGTTCGACGAGGAATTCGCCGCCCAGTTCAAGGCCGAGAAGCTCTGGTACGAACACCGCCTGATCGACGACATGGTCGCCTCGGCGCTGAAGTGGTCCGGCGGCTATGTCTGGGCGTGCAAGAACTATGACGGCGACGTGCAGTCCGACATCGTCGCGCAGGGCTTCGGCTCGCTCGGCCTGATGACCTCGGTGCTGATGACGCCGGACGGAAAGACGGTCGAGGCGGAAGCCGCCCACGGTACGGTGACGCGCCACTACCGCCAGCACCAGAAAGGCGAAGAAACCTCGACCAACTCGATCGCCTCGATCTTCGCCTGGACCCGCGGCCTCGCCCACCGCGCCAAGCTCGACGGCAACGCCGAACTCGCGAAGTTTTCCGAAACGCTGGAGCGCGTCTGCGTCGATACGGTCGAATCGGGCTTCATGACCAAGGACTTGGCACTCCTCATCGGCCCCGACCAGCCCTGGCTGTCGACCACCGGCTTCCTCGACAAGATCGACGAGAACCTCAGGAAGGCAATGGCCGCCTAAACGGCCAGCCCGACTACCACAACTGCGAAACCCGGCCTTGTGCCGGGTTTCTTGCTTCAATGGTACGAGCAAAATGGAGCCGCATTACTTGAGCGGCAGATAGATTTCCGTAAGCAGCTCGGTCGGGGCCACCTCGCGCGGGTTGTTCAGATATTTCTCGAACATGACGCAGTCGCGGATTTCGCGGCCGGAGTTCGGAAGCCAGGTCCCATAAAGCCATCGATAGGCCTTCGGCATGTCGGCATAGGGGCCTTTGTGCCGCAGCACGGCATAGTGCCCGCCCTCGATTTTTTGGGGCGTCAGCGGCGCCTCGGCCGCGTGCTCGCCGTTGACCGTCACGCAGGCGAAGGATCGGAGCTTATCCGTCTCCACGAGTTCCGGGTCATCCAGGTAGATTCCGACCATCTCCATGTCCGGCCGAAAGAGGCCGCGTGCAAAAAGGGTACCGTAAAGCGTTTCGAACGCCTCGCCGATACCCATGTAGGAACCGGAATGGGCGACACCCGCCAGGGTCAGAGGCTCTATCGTCCTCAAGTCAACATCGTACATGACAGCATTTCCTTCCGTAGAGGCGGCTTCAAAGGCCCTGTGGCTCCCCTCCTTCCTGTAGCGCGCCGGCGGAAGGCCATAGACGGCCTTGAAGGTGCGGTTGAAGGATTGAACATTCGGGTAGCCGGAGCGTCGCGCGATCGCTTCGACGGAAAGATCGGTCTGGACGAGCTCTGCCGCCGCGCGCTGCAGCCGCAATCTCTTGACGGTCGCCGCCAATGTCTCGCCATTTACCGCCCGGTAGATGCGATGCCAGTGGTGCGGCGAAAGACATGCGATCTCCGACAACCGGCCGAGATCCAGTTCTTCATCGAGATGCCCGTAGATATAGGCCGAGACGCGATGAAGCCGCCTCTCATATGTAGCCCATGCACCGCCCGTCATATCGAACCTTCCGCGCTTCGCTCGATCGCCTTCAAACCACGGATCGATTTGACAAATCCTGCTGACCTAAGTGCTGCCCGCTCCGCTTGTGCGGCAATGCGACTCAGATAGGCTGACAATGCCCGGCGCGCAGGATCCTGCAAACGTGGCGGATCTCGAAGGTTTCTCCGATGCCCGATTCTCTTATCCCGAAAACAGTCAGCGTGATCGCCGAGGGATACGGCCGCACCAGGCTGAAAGCGGACGCCCTGGCCGGCCTGACGGTCGCCATCGTCGCCTTGCCGCTTTCGATGGCCATCGCCATCGCCTCCGGCGTAACACCCGATCGCGGCCTCTATACCGCAATCGTCGGCGGCTTCCTCGTCTCACTCCTCGGCGGCAGCCGGGTCCAAATCGGCGGTCCGGCGGGTGCCTTCATCGTTCTCGTCGCCGCGACCGGTGCCCGGCACGGCATCGACGGCCTGCTGCTTGCGACTGCCATGGCTGGCATCATGCTCGTTGCCGCCGGCTACTTGCGCCTCGGACAGTACATCAAATTCATCCCCTACCCCGTCACAGTCGGCTTCACGGCAGGGATTGCCGTGATCATCTTCGCCAGCCAGTTGCGCGACCTTTTCGGCCTGACGCTTTCGGGTAGCGAACCCGGGCCGATCGTCGAAAAGACCGTGGCACTCGGCCGGGCTGCCGACACGGTCAATTGGGCGGCAGTGGTGACCGCCACCCTCACGATCGGCATCATTCTCGCGCTGCGCCGATCGAGGCCGCATTGGCCCGGCATGCTGATTGCCGTTGGTGCCGCATCGGTGCTCGTCGCCGCCTTGTCTTTGCCGACGGACACGATCGGCAGCCGTTTCGGCGGTATTCCGCGCGGCCTCCCGCTTCCGACCTTGCCGCCGCTCTCCCTTGAGAAAGCCGTTGCGGTGTTTCCGGACGCGGTCTCGTTGGCTCTTCTCGGCGCGATCGAGTCACTGCTTTCGGCCGTGGTGGCCGATGGCATGACGGGACGCAGACATAGATCCAGCATGGAGTTGATTGCTCAGGGAGTCGCCAATTTAGGTTCGGCGCTCTTCGGCGGCATCTGCGTCACCGGCACCATTGCCCGCACGGCAACCAACGTTCGCGCCGGAGGCACCAGCCCCGTTTCTGGCATGCTGCATTCGGTCTTTCTCCTTCTCTTCATGCTGCTTGCCGCACCGCTCGCAAGCTATATCCCACTCGCTTCCCTCGCCGGCGTGCTTGCAGTCGTTGCCTGGAACATGATCGAGAAGCCGGCCTTCATGGCGCTCTTGCGGTCGTCCTACGGTGATGCCGTCGTGCTGCTCGCGACGTTTTTCATCGTTGTCTTTCGCGAATTGACAGAAGGGATAGTGATCGGAGTCGCGCTCGGCGCCCTCCTGTTCATCAATCGAATGGCGAAAAGCATTTCGGTCGGTGAAATGAAGTCGCTCGAGCTGCTGCAAGCGGGGAACGGCAACGAAGAGCACCCCGTCATCGGCGATGATCCCGAAACGGTGATCTATCGGATTGCAGGCGTCTTCTTCTTCGGATCGGCAGCCACCGTTGCCGCGGTGCTCGATCGGATCGCCGATCAGCGCCGCAACTTCATTCTCGATTGCTCGGAAATCCCCTTCATGGATTCTACCGCCGCGAACATCATCGAAGGGACGTTGCGCAAGGCGGAGAGGATCGGCGTGCGCGTCATTATCGTCGGTGCCAATACGCAGGTTCGTCGCGCCTTGTATCAACACCACGTGCGTCCACCGCGTGTCTTGATGCGCGCCTCGGTTCCGGCGGCACTCGACACAATCCGCAGCGAACGGCGCACATGAAAAAGGGCGCCGCAGCGCCCATTATTCGTCTTTTCGCACCACGCCGCTCACCCGGCCAACGCTACTGCGACCGCCTCGATCGCCTCCGCTGCACGTCCGCCGTCCGGACCGCCGGCCTGGGCCATGTCGGGCCGCCCGCCGCCGCCCTTGCCGCCGAGCGCAGCCGAAGCGACGCGCACCAGATCCACGGCGCTGACTTTCGAAGTGAGGTCGTCGGTGACCGCCACCACGGCGCTCGCCTTGCCGTCGCCGCTGACGCCCACGAAGGCGACCACGCCCGAACCGAGCGTCTTCTTGCCGTCGTCCGCAAGGCTCTTCAGGTCCTTCGGCTCGACGCCGGATACCACCCTGCCGAGGAACCGGACGCCGCCGATCTCGCGGGCGGCATCCCCGGAGCCGTTCTGACCGTCACCCGCGAGCGCGAGTTTCTTCTTCGCCTCGGTAAGTTCCCGTTCCAGCTTGCGGCGCTCGTCGAGCAGCGCCTCGACGCGCCCGAGGACATCCGAGGGCTGGACCTTCAGGGCAGATGCCAACGTCTTGACCCGCTCATCCTGTTCGTTGAGATAGGCTCGCGCGGCCTCACCGGTCAGCGCCTCCACCCGGCGCACGCCGGCGCCGACAGCGCTTTCCGAGACGACGCGAACGAGGCCGATATCGCCCGTAGCGGACACATGCGTACCGCCACAGAGCTC
This sequence comes from Sinorhizobium sp. P24N7, assembly GCF_042436655.1. Taxonomy (NCBI): domain Bacteria; kingdom Pseudomonadati; phylum Pseudomonadota; class Alphaproteobacteria; order Hyphomicrobiales; family Rhizobiaceae; genus Sinorhizobium; species Sinorhizobium sp. P24N7. Next base: position 23,475 of record NZ_JBHMIW010000030.1, read on the forward strand.
GACCGAATAGGGCCTGCCGGCTTTGGAGCCGCGAAGGCCCTGCCCCATGGACACGACCCGCACCTCGTCGCCGTATTTCTCGCCGAAGAGCGCCATGGCGCCCTCGGCGATCGCATCGTCGACGCTCATCAGCCGTGTGACGACCGGCGTGTTCTGGACGATGATCTCGTTCGCCATCTCCTCGACGATCTTCAGCTCCTCCGCCGTCATCGGCTTCGGATGCGAGACGTCGAAGCGCAAGCGCTCAGGCGCGACGAGCGAGCCCTTCTGGGCAACATGGGTACCGAGGACCTCGCGCAGCGCCTCGTGCAACAGATGCGTCGCGGAATGGTTGGCGCGCAGCCGCGCACGGCGCGCATGGTCGACCGTCAGGGCAGCCGCTTCGCCGGTCTTCACGCTGCCTTCCTCCACGGTGCAATAGTGGACGAAGAGCCCTTCGCCACGTTTCTGCGTGTCAGTCACAGTAAGCTTGCCGGTCTCGGTGGTGATGGCGCCGGTGTCACCCACCTGGCCGCCGGATTCGCCGTAGAAAGGCGTCTGGTTCAGAACCAGCTGCACGTTCTCGCCCTTGGTGGCCGCCTCGACGACGGCACCATCCCTGACGATCGCCTGAATGACCCCTTCGGCTGACTCGGTGTCGTAGCCGAGGAAGTCGGTCGCGCCGTGCTTATCCCTGAGCTCGAACCAGATGGTCTCGGTCGCGGCTTCGCCGGAGCCGGCCCAGTTGGCGCGGGCCTCGGCCTTCTGCCGCTGCATGGCGGCCGTAAATGCGTCCGTATCGACGCCGATGCCCTTGGCGCGCAGCGCGTCCTGGGTGAGGTCGAGCGGAAAACCGTAGGTGTCGTAGAGCTTGAACGCCGTCTCGCCGTTGAACTGGTCGCCTTCGGAAAGATCGGCCGAAGCCTCCGCCAAAAGGTTGAGGCCGCGCTCCAGGGTCTTGCGGAAGCGGGTTTCCTCCAGCTTCAGCGTTTCCGAGATTAGCGCTTCGGCGCGGACGAGTTCCGGGTAAGCGCGGCCCATCTGGCCCACGAGCGCCGGCAGGAGCTTCCACATCAGCGGATCCCGCGCGCCGAGCAACTGTGCGTGGCGCATGGCGCGGCGCATGATTCTGCGCAGAACGTAACCGCGGCCCTCGTTCGACGGCAGAACCCCATCGGCGATCAGGAACGCGGAGGAACGCAGATGATCGGCGATGACGCGATGGCTCGCGCGCCGGTCCCCCTCGGCCTTCACGCCGGTCGCCTCTTCGGAAGCCGCGATCAACGCGCGGAAAAGGTCGATGTCATAATTGTCGTGCTGGCCCTGGAGCACGGCGGCCACGCGCTCCAGCCCCATGCCCGTGTCGATCGAAGGCCGCGGCAGGTCGACGCGCTCTTCCTTGGTGATCTGCTCGTACTGCATGAAGACGAGGTTCCAGATCTCGATGAAGCGATCGCCGTCTTCCTCGGCCGAGCCGGGAGGTCCGCCCCAGATATGATCGCCGTGATCGTAGAATATTTCCGAGCACGGGCCGCATGGACCGGTGTCTCCCATGGCCCAGAAGTTGTCGCTCGTCGCGATGCGGATGATGCGATCGTCGCTCAGGCCGGCAATCTTCTTCCAAAGGCCGAAGGCCTCGTCGTCGGTATGGTACACCGTGACGAGCAGACGCTTGGCATCGAGCCCGTATTCCTTGGTGATCAGGTTCCAGGCAAGCTCGATCGCGCGCTCCTTGAAATAGTCGCCGAAGGAGAAATTGCCGAGCATCTCGAAGAAGGTGTGGTGACGGGCGGTGTAGCCGACATTGTCGAGGTCGTTATGCTTGCCGCCGGCGCGCACGCATTTCTGCGCCGTCGCCGCGGTCGAATAGGGTCGCTGCTCGAGGCCGGTGAACACATTCTTGAACTGCACCATGCCCGCATTGGTGAACATCAATGTCGGGTCGTTGCGCGGCACGAGTGGGCTGGACGGCACGACCTCGTGACCGTTCTTGCGGAAATAGTCGAGGAACATCGACCGGATTTCATTCACGCCGCTCATCTTGCGTCCTATCTGTGTACACTCCGGCGGCAGCCCGATCTCTCCAGGCTGCAAGCCGCACTTTTCAACCCCGCGCTTAGGCGCGTCGCATTCAATCACGTCACGCCTCCCGCCGGCCGAGCCGTCGGAACCACAGGCTTTTATCGTCCGCATTTCATGCTGTCCAGCGGGCAGCAAAAAACCGGCCGCGGGTGACGACGGCCGGCTTCGCATGCTTCAACCAGACGGTTGCTGCAGATTACATATCGGCGGCTTCGTCGCCGTCGCTTTCCGGCCCGCCATTCTCCAGGAACCGGTCGGCGATGAGACCGGCATTCTGCCGCAGAGCCGTCTCGATTTCACGCAACAGTTCGGGATTCTCCCGCAGGAAGAGCTTGGCGTTTTCCCGTCCCTGGCCGAGCCGCTGGCTGTTATAGGAAAACCAGGCGCCCGATTTCTCGACGATGCCCGCCTTGACGCCGAGATCGATCAATTCGCCCGTCTTCGAAACGCCTTCGCCATACATGATGTCGAACTCGACCTGCTTGAAGGGCGGTGCCATCTTGTTCTTGACGACCTTGACGCGGGTCTGGTTGCCGACGACTTCCTCGCGCTCCTTGACCGAGCCGATACGGCGAATGTCGAGGCGCACCGAGGCGTAGAACTTGAGCGCATTGCCGCCCGTCGTCGTTTCCGGCGAGCCGAACATCACGCCGATCTTCATGCGGATCTGGTTGATGAAGATCACCATGCAGTTTGACTTGGAGATCGATGCCGTAAGCTTGCGCAGCGCCTGGCTCATGAGGCGCGCCTGCATGCCCGGCAGACTGTCGCCCATCTCGCCCTCGATTTCGGCGCGCGGCACGAGTGCGGCCACCGAATCGATGACGAGAATGTCGATCGCACCCGAACGGACCAGCGTATCGGTGATTTCCAGCGCCTGCTCGCCCGTATCAGGCTGCGAAATCAGAAGATTTTCGAGATCCACCCCGAGCTTTCGCGCATAGACCGGATCGAGTGCGTGTTCGGCATCGACGAAGCCGCAGATGCCGCCCTTCTTCTGTGCCTCGGCAATGGTCTGCAGCGCCAGCGTGGTCTTGCCCGAGCTTTCCGGACCATAGATCTCGATGATGCGGCCTTTCGGCAGGCCGCCGATGCCGAGCGCGATGTCGAGGCCGAGCGAACCGGTGGAGACGGTTTCGATCTCAACTACGCTGTCCTTCGCTCCGAGCTTCATGATCGATCCCTTACCGAACGAACGTTCGATCTGGGAAAGAGCCGCTTCAAGTGCCTTGCTTTTGTCCACCGATTTGTCCTCTACGAGCCGCAAAGAATTTTGTGCCATTGGTCCACCTTTAGGTTATTGGAGCTATCGAGGCAATGAAGCCGCCGCAAGCCTTTTTGTACATGTTTTGTTCCAAATTGGCAATGGCACGTCAAGTAGTTGAAAATGCTCGGAATATTTCACTACGTTCGATTCTTGTTCACGCCTTTCGTCCACAGTATCCACAAGTTGCGCGTCAACGCATGCCGGCTTTCACGCGCCGCCCCGATTCGCTTCGTGATTCACGATGGATCAAAGCCGGACAAAGCCCTAAAAGGTAGTCCGAAACGATAGATCGGAATGCCGGCGGAAGAGAGACTTCGCCACCTTTTCTCCGCCCTTCATCGAGGACCAGATGCAAGCACAGGTGAAGTCGCAGAACATAGCCGTTTTTGGCGGCGCTCATATCGACCGGCGCGGCCGGATCAGCGGCGCGACGACACCGGGCGCGAGCAATCCGGGCACCTGGTTCGAGGAAGCCGGGGGCGGCGGCTTCAATGCAGCGAGAAATCTCGCGCGCCTCGGCCATCGCGTAACCATGATCAGCCCGCGGGGCGGCGATCCTGCCGGCGACACGGTGGCGGCCGCTGCGGAAGCTGCCGGTGTGATCGATCGCCCTTTTACCTTTCTCGATCGCAAGACGCCGAGCTATACGGCAATCCTGGAAAACGACGGCAACCTCGTCATCGCGCTCGCGGACATGGACCTCTATGCTTTGTTTACGCCGCGCCGGCTGCAGCAGCGGACCACGCGCGAGATTTTAGCGGCGAGCGAACTCGTGCTGATGGACGCCAATCTGCCGGAGGAGACGTTGACGGCGCTTGCCGGCACCGCCGCGAAGTTCAGCCCTCTCCGTGCCGGTATCGCCGTTTCTCCGGCAAAAGTGGTCCGCTACCGCGCGTGCCTCGACGGGCTCGATTTCCTGTTCATGAACGAGGCGGAGGCGCGCGCGCTGACCGGAACCGAGGCCGCAACCGCCGCGGAATGGCCGTTGCTGCTGCGCTCCGCCGGTCTTTCCGGCGGTGTCGTGACGCGCGGAGGCCGGGCCGCGGTCGCCTTCGACGGCAAGGGTGCCTGCCTCGCTACGCCGCCGGCTCTTTCAGCACTTGCCGACGTCACCGGCGCCGGCGATGCGCTCGCCTCGGGCTTTCTCGCCGCCCGGCTTGCCGGTGCGGATCTTGCCGCCTGCCTGCGCCGGGGCATGGCGGCCGCCGTCATAACGCTGCATTCGCCCTACGCTGCCTCCGAAGAGATGCTGCCTGACAAGCTGGAGCAAGTGCTGCGCCTTGTGCCGGAAGCGGAAATGCTGGCATGAGAATTGGCAGCTGAATGGGAGCCGGGTAGCGCGGAATGCGGGCGGTTCTTCCGCACCCTCTGCTCCAGGCACCGGAATCGATCAGGCACCCCCGATGCAATTTGCCGTCGGATGTCATCAATCAAGGAAACGATCATGACCAAACCCTCCTCCCCGTCCCTGCCGATGGAATATTCAGATGAAGTCGCGGCCGCCAAGCAACGAGGTGCGCCGATCGTCGCGCTGGAATCCACGATCATCACGCATGGCATGCCCTATCCCGGCAACCTCGACATGGCCCGCAGCGTCGAGACGATCATCCGCGAACAGGGTGCCGTGCCCGCGACCATCGCCGTAATCCATGGGGTCCTCCATATCGGTCTGGACGATGCCAAACTGGAGGCGCTGTCGAAGACGCAGGGCGCGATGAAACTTTCGCGCGCCGACCTCGCCTTCGCGATCGCCGAACGCCGCACCGGAGCCACGACCGTTGCCGCAACGATGATCGCCGCTGCCCGTGCGGGCATCCGGGTTTTTGCGACCGGCGGCATCGGCGGTGTTCACCGCGGAGCGGAGCAGAGCTTCGACATATCGGCGGACCTGGACGAACTCGCACGTACCGGCGTCATTGTCGTCTGTGCCGGCGCCAAGGCCATTCTGGACATTCCCAAGACGCTCGAAGTGCTCGAAACCCGCGGTGTCCCTGTCGTGACCTATGACAGCGAGAACTTCCCGGCCTTCTGGTCGCGTGAATCCGGCCTCAAGAGCCCGCTGATGCTGAACAGCCCGGCGGCAATCGCCAGTTTTCAGCGGACGCGCGAGTTGCTCGGGATCGACGGCGGAATGCTTGTCGCCAATCCGGTGCCGGAACAAAGCGAAATCCCGAGCGAGGAGATGGAGATCTACATCACCCGCGCACTCGACAATGCGGCGAGCGAGGGCATTTCCGGCAAGGCGGTCACACCGTATCTGCTCGACAACCTCTTCCGTTTGACGGACGGACGCAGCCTGGAAACCAATATCGCGCTGGTCGAGAACAATGCGCGGCTTGCCGCCGGGATCGCTGTCGCACTCGCTGCGAAGTAACCGCAGAAATGGAATAAAAAGGCGAAGGGGATCTGGCGCGCCGCCGTTTGCCCTTCTCCCTATCGAAATGGGGAAGATGCCGGCAAACGGCGAAGAGCACAGGTTCGGAGGAGAAACCTCGTCAGCTGTCGAGCATCTCGCGCACGGCGACCGCGAGTTGCTTCAGAGAGAAGGGCTTCGGCAGGAAGCCGAACTTCGCGTCGGCCGGCAGATTTCGCGCAAAAGCATCTTCGGCATAGCCGGATACGAAGATGAACTTCAGGTCCGGATACGTCTTGCGCAGCTCGCGCAGCAGCGTCGGCCCGTCCATCTCCGGCATCACGACGTCGGAGACGACGATATCGACGGCGCCTTCGAGTTCGTCCATGATCTCCAGCGCTTCGATACCCGATCCCGCTTCGTGAACCGTATAGCCGCGCGTCTCCAGCATGCGCTTGCCGCCGCGCCGGACCGCTTCCTCGTCCTCGACGAGCAGCACGACCGCCGAATCCCCGGTCAGGTCGGCAGGCTCGGCCCGAGGCATCGGCACCGCAACCGGTTCGCTCCTCGCCGGCGCCGCGGAATGCGTTGCGGACGCGTCCTCGTCCTGGATTTCGGGCACGTCGACATGCCGCGGCAGCAGGATGCGGAAGGTCGTACCGCTGCCGATCTCCGACTCGGGATAGATATAGCCGCCGGACTGCTTCACGATGCCGTAAACCATCGACAGTCCGAGCCCTGTGCCCTTACCGACATCCTTCGTGGTGAAGAAGGGCTCGAAGATCTTGTCCATGATTTCCGGCGGAATGCCGGTGCCCTGGTCGGACACCTCGACCATGACGAAGTCTTCCTCGGGCAGTTCGCGCCGTCCAAGCGCCGACACTTCGCTCGCCGGCAGATTGCGCGTCCTGAGCGTGATGATCCCGCCCGCAGGCATGGCGTCGCGGGCATTGACGGCGAGGTTCAGGAGCACCTGCTCGAACTGGCCGAGGTCGGTCTTCACCGGCCAGAGATCGCGGCCATAGTCGACCTCCACCTTGACGTTGGTGCCGGTCATGCGGTCGACGAGCATCCTGAGATCGCCGATGACGTCGGTGAGATTGAGCACCGTCGGACGCATCGTCTGCTTGCGCGAGAAGGCGAGCAGCTGCCGCACAAGCACGGCTGCCCGGTTGGCGTTACGCTTGATCTCCATCAGGTCCGCGAAGGTCGCATCCGCCGGCCGCGCCGATAGCAGCAGATGGTCGGCGGAAAGCAGGATGGCCGTCAGGACGTTGTTGAAATCATGGGCGATGCCGCCGGCGAGCGTTCCCACGGCATTCATCTTCTGCGTCTGCGCCATCTGGTTTTCGAGCGCCTTCTGCTCCGTGATCTCCAGAGCATAGATGATCGCAGCCTCCTCGGGCGCCTGATCGCTCTGGTCGATGACGGCATTGACGTAGAAGCGGAAGTGACGCCCATCATCCTTGGGATGAAGCGCGTCGATCGGGGCAATATCGCTCTGCCGGTCCTTCGCGGCAGCCAGCGACTCCTGCAGACGCCCTCTCTCGGATTGGTGCACCACGGCGTCGATCAGGGCCCCACGCTCGACCTCGTCCTGCGAAACGAGCCCGGCGAAGAGCTTCATGAACGGAGCGTTGGTTCGGAGAATGCGGCCGTCTCCATCTACCGAGGCGATCGCCATGGGCGTGTTGTTGAAGAAGCGGGTGAACCGCATCGCGGCATTCGACGCCGACTGATCGCCGTCGTCGCCTTCCCGCGACATCACGATCGTCCGGCTTTCGCCGGGCGCACCGTCCCGTGCCGAGGAAACGCGATGAATCAGGCGTACCGGCAGGCTCTGGCCGTTGGTCTTTCTGAGATCGAGGTCCAGGATCTTGGTTTTCTTGAGGCCGGGCTCCGCCTGTACCGATTGTACCAGCGCCAGCCCCTCGCCCGCGACGAGATCGGCAATGCTGACGGAGCCGGGCTGGAACTTGGTCAGGTCTATTCCGAGCCAATCGGCGAGCGTCGCGTTGATATAGAAGATCTCGCCCTTGCGCCCGGCGGAGAAGAAGCCCGCGGGTGCGTGGTCGAGATAGTCGATCGCGTTCTGCAGTTCCTTGAAGAAGCGCTCCTGCTCGTCGCGCTCCGCGGTAATATCCGCGATCTGCCACAAGTAGAGCGGATTGCTGTCGGCATCCTCGAGCGGCAATACCCGCGCCTTCAGCCGATACCAATGGGCGCCGGAACCGGCCACCTTGCCGTTTGCCAGAGGTTTCAGCAGCCGGAACTCCTCGTGTCCCTGCTTGCCCTCATGCAGACCGTTGGTCAGGCGATAGATCGCTTCGGTTGCCTCGCGGTTGCGCGACAGGATCGTTTCGAGCGACTGGATGCCTGCCGCACTCTTGGCGCCCGTCAGGGCACCATAGGCCGCGTTGGCATAGATGATGCGCCCCTTGCGGTCGGTCACGATCGTCCCGTCTTCATGCGCGTCGAGGAAGGCGCGCGCCAGTTCGTCCGGCCGCGATTGCGGCATCACTTCGATAAAGCCGATGACGGAAGAAACGAGGAAGAAGATGCCCACCATGGCCAGCACGCCGAGAATGCCGAGCACGATCTCGTTTTCGAGCTGGTCCTTGAAGACGACGAAAGCGGCAGCCGACGCGGTGAGGACGATCGCAAGCAGGATGATCCTGAGGATGGTTCCCGGACGAACGCCCCGGTCAACGACCGGCATCTGGTAGTCACCTGCCTGCCGCAATTTCGTCATCGGGTCCTCACCTGCTGCCGGGTCGCATCGAACGCGATCCGAGCGCTTGCAGTGCCGTACATCCCCGTGGATGCACAAGGGCCGCTGCAATACTTTGAATTGCCGCATGACTTATCCCCAATCCGTTTCCGGCTTGAGGAACCATGCGGTGGCCGGGTCCGAAGGCATCGTCGCGAATCGATGGCCGCCCTCCGCGCTTTCGCGCATCGACCTGGAATCATCTTTAACAATCAGAGATAACAGCAAAAAGTGTCTCTGCGGAAGCGCTGCGGTCAATTCACAGGGAATGTCGGGCCGAAGCTTGTCCAAGCCCGAAAAAAGCCGTCAAATATTGACATGCGAAGCGGCAGTAAGGAGTTCAGCCTATGTTGGAAACAATCCTCGGGGACAACGCCAGCCGGTTCATGATCGCCGCAGGAGCGGTTGCGATCGGTCTCTTGTGCCTGGTCGCCGTGCTTCGGCTCATGCGCAACAAGCCCTCCTCTCCCTTCGTCCGCGGCGGCAAGAACAGGCAGCCGCGGCTTGCGGTGCTCGATGCCGCCGCAGTCGACACGCGTCGGCGGCTGGTGCTCGTCCGCCGCGACGACGTCGAGCACCTGATCATGATCGGCGGCCCGACGGACATCGTGATCGAAAGCCGCATCGCGCCCGAGGGAGAAAATCCGGTTCCGGCCGCACTTCAGGCGGAGCCGGAAGAAAAGACGACCCACGCCCCGATTGCGGAAACCCGGCCTCAGCCGGTTCCTTCCCCTGTCCCGCCCGAACGCCCTCTCCCGACGGAAGCTGCCGCCGATCCCGTTCGGCAACCGGCGCGTCCGAGCGAGCCGCCGCGGGTCACCGCGCGCCCGGAGCCTCCGGTGCGGGTGGTTCCGGATCAGCAAGGCCCCGCACTCGGCTCACCGCAGCCGCAGCAGGTCTCCAGGCCTTTACCTGCGCCTCACATTCCGCCGGTATCAGCCATCGAGCCGTCGCACACCGATTTCAGCGCGGTGCGTGACCGCTCGCTTCCGGTGGAGCCCGCTGCTCGCGAAGAGCGCCCCGTCCCGCTTACGGCGCTCGAGCCGGTAAAGGGCATGCCGGGCCAATCTCTCCCGCCTCGGCCCGCAGCGCCGGAAGCGGCCGCGGAATTCGAGCGCATGCTCGATGCGGAAATCAGCGGCGATCTCCAGCGCTTCTCACCTTCAGGGCCGCCGCGTCCGGAGATCAGGCCCGCCGGTCGCCAGGAACCGGTACTCGGATCGCCTTCGCAGGACCCCCGCAAGGAGCCGACGATCGAAGAGGAAATGGAAAGGATGCTCGCCGATATCTCCGTGAGCCGCAAATTGTAACTCGTACGCCGCGGAACAACGCATCGGTGCCAAATGAAAACGGCGCGGTCGAACCGCGCCGTTTTCGATAGTCCCAACGGTGTCCCGGGACTTATTCGTCCCGGTAGACCTTCTCGCGACGCTCGTGACGTTCCTGCGCCTCGATCGAGAGAGTTGCGATCGGCCGGGCGTCCAGGCGCTTCAGTCCGATCGGCTCCCCGGTTTCCTCGCAGTAGCCGTAGGTGCCTTCATCGAGCCGCTGCAACGCGGCATCGATTTTGGCAATCAACTTCCGCTGACGGTCCCGAGCGCGCAACTCGATCGCCCGGTCCGTTTCGGACGAGGCGCGGTCCGCAAGATCAGGATGATTGGCGCTCTCCTCCGCCAGGTGATCCAGTGTCTCGCGGGCCTCGCGAAGGATGTCGTTTCTCCAGGCATTCAGCTTCGCACGAAAGTATGCCCGGTGGTTCGCATTCATAAAATCCTCGTCCTCCGACAGGACATAGGTACTAAGATCGATCTTCTCACTCAACGCGATTCTCCTGAAGAACATCTCATTGCGGCGGTGTATAGACCTATGGAAGCTCTGATTCAAGCCTTGTAATCAGTGCTTAACTGCATTTTAACACTGCCCGCATCGCAGGCTAACCGGCTAATATTTCATCACAATTACACGCAAAGTCTTGAACGCCGAAATACCGCTCACCGCCGACGGCACCGGCCGCTTGACGTTCCACGGGCGAGCACGGCGGCATTTCGGATTGCGACATTTGGTGCCCGACCCGCATCGGTTCAATGGGCGCACCGGATCAAAAAACCGCGAAACGCGGCTTGATCTTTACGCCGACCGGCGGGACAACGGAGCATCCGCAAGGCGTTTCCAGCCGTTGGCACCAGGGGCGCCTCCATCCTGGGGATTTCCAGCACCGGGTGAATACATGCAAGACAGCGTCGTCCCGGCCTTCCAGCTTCTGCTTCTTCGCCACGCCCGATCGGGCTGGGCTCTGCCCGGCCAGAGCGATTTCGATCGCGCGCTCGACGATGTCGGCTTCGCGGAGGCGGAACTCACGGCACAGTCCGCAGCCGACCATCGCATCAGGCCGGACCTGATTCTTTGTTCGACGGCTGTCCGCTGCCGGCAGACGGCCGAACCGCTATACCGCGCATTTGGCGAAGACATCGACATTCGGTACCTCGACCCACTCTATACCGGTCCCACGACCGTCTATGCCGACCTTGTCGAGGCGCATGCGAGCCGACCCTCGCTGATGATTATCGGGCACAATCCGATGATGGAGGAGCTCTTTCGACGAATTCTGGGCGAAGAACGGGCGGCTGCGGCACTCGCTGACGGATATCCGCCGGCCGGAATGGCGGTGATCGATTTTGCGGCGCGGCCGAAAGCCGGAAGGGCATGGACAGCGACACTTTCGAAGTTCCTCGTTCCCGCCCTTGAAGAAGCCGGGAAAGGATGAAGCCCTGCCAGCCGCTTCCGCCTGCGGAAACGGCGAATTCGCTTCGCCTTGTTGCGCTGACGGAAACATTTCCTATATCGCTCCAGACGCTACGCGGATGCCCGCGACCCGGTTGGGATATCGGCAAATCAAACGTACCGCTCATCATTCCCGAAGGGACGAAACAATTTGGCGCCCATTCTCACCAGTTTCAAAGACGACGCGCTGATCGCCCTGGACAATCTCGCCGACCGCGCCGCGGGTCTCGTCACCCCGTCCGTCAGGCTCGGTGTCACCGGCCTTTCGCGGGCCGGCAAGACCGTTTTCATCTCTTCGCTCGTCCACAACCTGCTGAACGGAGGGAGGCTGCCGGTATTCGAACCGGTCCGGTCGGGCCGGGTATCCAAGATCCGGCTCGAACCGCAGCCCGACGACGCGGTGCCGCGCTTTCAATATGAGGATCACATTGCGGCGCTGGTCCGGGATCGGTCCTGGCCGGATTCGACCAGGGCCATATCGCAGCTGCGGATCACCCTCGATTACGAAAGCGCCAGCGGCTGGAACCGTCTGTTCTCTCCCGGGCGGCTGTCGATCGACATCGTCGATTATCCCGGCGAATGGCTGCTCGATCTGCCGCTGCTCGGCCAGGATTTCCGGCAGTTCAGCGACGCAACGGTTCAACGCGCACGCACCGGCATGCGCGCCGACCTGTCGAGCGAGTGGTTGGGACTTGCCGTCGCGCTCGGAGCCTCGGCGCCGGCCGACGAAGGCAGCGCCCGCCGGCTTGCCGAGAGTTTCACCGCCTATCTCAAGGCCTGCAAGGACGACGACCGGTCCCTCTCCACCCTGCCGCCTGGCCGCTTCCTGATGCCGGGCGACCTCGAAGGGTCGCCGGCGCTTACCTTCTCGCCGCTCCCCGACCTGCCTGCGGGCCGCGCCCCAAAGGGTTCGCTCTGGGCGATGATGGAGCGCCGCTACGAAGCCTACAAGACGCATGTGGTAAAACCGTTCTTCCGCGAACATTTTGCCCGCCTCGACCGCCAGATCGTGCTTGTCGACGCGCTTCAGGCGGTCAACCGCGGCACGGAGGCGCTGAAGGATCTGGAACAGGCTCTGGCAGACGTGCTTGCCTGCTTCCGACCCGGCGTCAACTCCTGGCTGACTTCGTTCGTCACGCGCAAGATCGACCGCGTACTGATCGCCGCCACCAAGGCCGATCACCTGCACCACGAAAGTCACGACCGGCTGGAGCGCATCACGGCTCGCCTCGTCAGCCGGGCGACCGAGCGAATAGGAATGAGCGGGGCGGGCCTTGAGGTCATGGCGCTCGCATCTGTCAGAGCAACGCGGGAGGCCACCGTAGACCACGATGGCCATCGTTTGCCCGTGATCGTCGGAACGCCGATCGCCGGTGAGAAGATCAATGGCGAGATATTCGACGGCGAAAAGAAAACAGCAATATTTCCTGGAGACTTGCCGGAAGATCCTGAACTTCTTTTTGAAGCCGTCGACCGCGTCTCCGCATCGGCCCTATCCGCCTCCGCCCCGGAGCAGGCAATGCCGGAACTGAATTTCGTCCGCTTCCGGCCGCCGCATCTCGAGGAGACGCGCGGCGGTTTGAAACTCTCCGTGCCGCATATCCGGCTCGACAGGGCCATGCAGTTCCTACTCGGAGATCGCCTAGCATGAGTGATGACTTCAACGACCGTCGACGCAGGCCGGCCGCCTTTTCCGTCGAGGCCGAGGAGGCCACCAAACGCGAGATGGAACAGACGCCGCGGCGCCCACCGGGGAGTTTCAGCGAAAAGATCGTCATGACGCCCGATGCCGAGGACCCGTTCATCGGGACCACCGCGGCGATCGAATCGCTCAACCTGCCGGAAGCAAAGCCGCAACGGCGCCGGCTCTCCTTCGGCAAGATCGCCGGGGGGGCTTTCGGCATCCTCATTTCGCTCGCGGTCGGGCTTTGGATCGACCGGCTTGTGCGCGACCTCTTTTCGCGCGCCGACTGGCTTGGCTACGGAGCCGTCGCAGTCGTGGCGATCGGCGTCGTCGCTTTCCTGATCGTGGTCGCGCGCGAAGTCTTCGGCATGATGCAACTGACTGCCGTCCAGACGCTGAAAGCCGATCTGGCCGCGGCCGCCGCGGCCGGAAAGACGCAAGCCGCACGTGCTGCGACCGCGAGGCTCGTTCACCTGCTCGCCGGCAATCCCCGGACGGCCAAGGGCCGTGCCCGCCTGACGGAGACCGAGGGCGATATCATCGATGCACCCCATCTCATCGAACTGACGGAGCGTGAATTGCTGGCGCCGCTCGACCGCGAGGCGCGGCGGATCATTCTTGGCGCCGCGAAGCGGGTGTCGATCGTGACTGCCGTCAGTCCGCGCGCACTCGTGGACCTCGGCTACGTGATCTACGAATCCGCGCGGTTGATCCGTGCCATGGCCGAACTCTACGGCAGCCGCCCGGGCACGCTCGGCCTGCTGCGCCTGATGCGCGACGTCATCGCGCATCTCGCCGTCACCGGCTCGATCGCCGTCGGCGACAGCCTCATCCAGCAGATCCTCGGCCACGGCCTGGCATCCAAGCTGTCCGCCCGCCTCGGCGAGGGCGTGATCAACGGGCTGATGACGGCGCGCATAGGGATCGCGGCGATGGATCTCTGCAGGCCGATGCCGTTTCGCGCGCTGAAGCGCCCCAGTATCGGCGACTTTCTGGGCGACCTGGCGCCCGGCGCCGCACGGTCCGAGGACGCAGCCGGCTGATCGTCGATCGATCGCCGGCGCGCCCTGCCCTCTACGCAAGATAAGCGGCCCAGAAGCCGGGCTGAAACCATCCGTTAACCATTTTCACGGCAATGTAGACGTCAGTTTCCAGCTTGATCCATCAAGGACTGCTCATGCTCTCGCGCCCTTCTCCGATTGTTCGCGGCATTGCCGTTATCGCGCTCGTCGCCGCCGCGGGCCTTGCGACACCCGCGTTCTCCGGCGCCCGTGACAAGGCGTTCTTCGACAGGATTGCCGGGCAATGGAAAGGCCCGGGCGAAATCGTTGCCGGCAAGTACAAGGGCACGAAGTTTACCTGCGATCTTACCGGTGAAGCGGCACCCGGCAACGAAGCCGGCCTGAAACTGGACGGCTTCTGCCGCGTCGGGGTATTCAAGCAGCCGATGTCGGCGACGATCGTCCGGAAGGGCAACAGCTACACCGGAAAGTTCCTGGACGGTGCCGAGGGCAAGGGTCTCGACGTCGTGTCCGGCAGCGTTGCCAAGGACAAGGTGGTCGTCGGGATCAACCGCAAAAAGCTCAATGGCGCGATGATCGCGCGCCTGCACGGCGAAGAAACAATGAACATCACGATCTCGGTGAAGGTCGAGGACACCATGGTTCCGGTCATCGGTGTGAGCCTCAACCGGCAGATGGACGATATCGCCGTCGGTTCGATCGAGTAACCACCCTTCCCGACAGACCTGTACGAGCACGGCTTCTCCGCTTATTGCTCCGCGCGCCACCATTCGACGTTTTCGTCGGCCACTTCGATACCCTTCACATCCGCCCGGCCCAGCCATTCTCTGACTGTCCGTCCGTCGACGGTAAGGTCTGCGGCAAAGTCGGCGAGCGGCTTCAGCACGAAGCCGCGTTCGGTCATGCGCGGATGAGGCAGCGTGAGCGTCGCGCTCGCCCTGTTGAGGTCACCGAAGGTCAGGAGATCGATGTCGATGGTGCGGGGACCCCAGCGCTCCATTCTCACACGCTTCATGGCTCGTTCGATCTCGAGACAGGCGGCAAGCAATGCCTCTGGTTCCAGCGTCGTTTCGACTTCCGCACAGGCGTTGAAGAACCAATCCTGATCCGTCTTGCCCCATGGCGGCGTGCGGTAGAGCCGCGAAACCGCGACGATCCGGCAATCCGACCGCGCATCGAGCGCCCGCAGGGCTTCTGCCATCGACCGGCGCGGATCGCCGAGATTGCCGCCGAGACCGAGTATCGCGTGCCGCCAGCTCCTATTCGGCGACATGCTCGACCGTGACTTCCACGTAGTCCAGGATGCCCGGAACCGGCGCGTTCGGCTTGCGGATGGAGACCTTTGCCCGGCGAATCTGGCGAAAACGGGCGCAAAGCGTCTTGGCGACCTCAAGCGCCAGCGCTTCGATCAGGTAACGCCGGCGTCCAGTGACGATCCTCTCGATCTCGGCGAAGGCGATGCCGTAATGCACGGTGTCGTCGATGCAGTCCTCGGCAAGCGCCGTCCCCTGGTCGACGACCAGTTCCGCATCGACGAAGAAACGCTGCCCGAGAAACTCCTCTTCGTCGAGCACGCCATGGCGGGCAAAGAACGCGCAGTTCTTCAGTGTGATCGTGTAGGTCGCAGTCATGGCTTCATGTCCCGTCAGCTGATCTTTGCGGCCAGCATAGCATCGGCCACCGCTAACGCATCCCTATTGATTGCGACATCGTGTACCCGAAAAATCGCAGCGCCGGCAGTTCTGAGGAGCGCCGTCGTCGCGGCGGTACCGACGTCGCGGTCTTCCGCCTCTCGGCCCGTCACCGCACCGACGAAGCGCTTGCGCGAAGTTCCGACAAGAAGCGGCCGTCGAAACCCATGCAACGCCCTGAAGCGCGCCATCAGTTCGAGGTTCTCGTTCGTGTCCTTCGCGAATCCAAAGCCCGGATCGAGCACGACCCGTTCCCGCGCCACGCCGGCGTCGGCGGCGATCCGCAGAGACCGTTCCAGGAAATGGAACTGATCCTCGATCACATCGCTCAGTTTCTCCCGATCGCGTCCGGTATGCATGATGCAGAGCCCCGCACCCGTCTCGGCCGCCACGGCCGCGATCGCCGGCTCGCGCTGCAACCCGTGCACGTCGTTGACGATGTGGGCGCCGGCGTGAACCGCCAAACGCGCGGTTTCCGCGCGGTAGGTATCGACCGAGATGACGGCCCGGGACTGCCGCGCGATCGCGGCGATAACGGGCAGAACGCGGGCCTGTTCCTCGTCGGCGCTGACCGGTTTGGCGTCCGGTCGCGTGGATTCGCCGCCGATATCCAGGATTTCCGCACCCGCCTCCAATGCGCGCAGCGCAGCTCTGACAGCAGCGTCGGGATCAGCGAAACGCCCGCCGTCGGAAAATGAATCCGGTGTAACATTGATGATCGCCATCAAAACGCCACGCGGGCCCAGTTCGAGATCGCGTCCATGCGCCAATTGCCAGCGCCAGGGCTGAAATGGATCGTATGTCATTGTTCCGGTCCGCAGCTGAACGGTTTGAATTCACCGCCCGTCATGGTGCAAATATATCATTCGAAAGCAACATGTTATGACGCCTTCCTCACACACCTTGCAAGCTTGTCGACGTCGGTTGGGGCCGATTTGTGTTGCGCTGGCTTTGGCTATGCCCCAAGCTTCAATGAAGTTCAACCGGCGAGAACGCGCTTCCATGCCCCGACTACACATCCCGCTGCGTGCAGCCCTGGTCGCATTGCTCGTCGGAGTCCCGTTCGGCAACGCCTCGGGCGAAACACTGATCAGCAAGAGAATCTCCTACTTCTCGATCGGCGGGCGCACGGCCGCAGAACTCGACAAGGCGCTTTCGGCGTCCGGCCCTATGATGAAGAGCACCGGAACGCGGCATCCGGGCGCCACCCGGATCAAGTTCGGCGGCACGGTCACCTATGTTAGTCGCGACGACCGCTGCGCGGTGGGCTCGGCCAAAGTCACGCTCAACACGCGCATCATTCTGCCACGCTGGAAGCATCGTCGACAGGCGGGCCGCGATCTGGCCCTGGTCTGGGACACGCTGGCGAGCGACATCAAGCGCCACGAGGAACGCCATGCGGAGATCGCGCGCATCCACGCGCGCCAGATGGAAAAGGCACTGCTTTCACTGAAAGCCGAGGACAGTTGCGAGCGCATGCAGGCCCGGGTAGCGGAAGTAAGCGCCGAAGAAGTCGAGCGGCACGACAAGGACCAGGCGCGCTTCGACCGCACCGAGGCGGCGAATTTCGACCGGCGGATGATCCGGTTGCTGCAATACCGCCTCGAAAGCCTGAAGAAGAACGCCAAGGCCCGCTGATGGCGTGAGGCAGGCCGTGCATCGCCGCGGCGCGAAGCGCGGGACCGTGTCCGCGCTTTCGATCGGAATACCCCAAAGAAACGGTGGGATATAGTTTCCGCTTCAGAAGAAAACGCCGGGAACCCACAGTATTTTACTGGCGGAATCTAGTGATAGCGGGGCGCAGCCGACTCAGCTATATTAAAGTCATGCAACGAGCGGAGGAACCGAAGTTCAACTGCTCGATGAAGTTGACATTGGATTGCGGATCAATACCGAGATCTCGCGTTTTAGTGGCAACCGGCGTGAGTTTGGCTTCGTCGTCTTCGGCTATTGCAGCATTATCCGGACGATGAGGCAGCACAGGTTCTCCTGGCGTGTCCTGGTGCGGCAGATGTTCCCTCCCTCATCTGCATGCGATGCGCCCTCCTAGCCTCGCTTGTCGATTGACCGGCGAGGCTTTTTTTTTGCAACGACGGCCCGTTCGAGCCGATCAGGCCTGGCGCTCGGGGACATGAACGACAAGCCCGTCCAGAGCTTCGCTCATCTTGATCTGACAGGAGAGACGCGAGGTCGGACGCACGTCGTAGGCGAAGTCCAGCATATCCTCTTCCATCGCTTCCGGCGTGCCGACCTGCGCCGCCCAGGCCTCGTCGACATAGACATGACAGGTGGCGCAGGCACAGGCCCCGCCGCACTCCGCCTCGATCCCGGGGACCGAATTGCGAACCGCATTCTCCATGACCGTGGAGCCGTTCTCGACATCGAGTTCGTGGCGCGCGCCGTCAAAGGCTACGATCGTAAGTTTTGTCATTTTTCTTTCCGGAACGAATTGAGGGGCCGGCCGGCTGGCACAGGGCTTGTCAGGACTAGGCGGTGCCCCGGCTTTGAATTCAGGGCACGTTCTTCCAACAAATCAACCGGCCAGTCAACACAATGCGGCCGGTCCGCACAGCCTCAAATTGCCGCGGCGGTCGGGCAGATCGCGTTTAATGATAGGTTTTAAGCCATCCCGCCCAAAAGTGCGCAGCGGTTTTGGGACAACGACATGCACAATAACGACAAGCTGCAGCCAGATCACGTTCATGTTTCTAGGTCGGGGTCGACCGACATGAGCGTGACCGGCCCCAAAAAGTTAGAGCGGGATGCGAGCGGAAAACCGCGCCCGCTTTCCTCACCCGCTCTTGCGCCCGATAGGTGCGCGCGCTTCAGGTCAACGGCAGAGTTTCAAAACGAAGAGCTCAGCCTCGAGAACGGCAGCGCCGAGAGCGCTCCGCAGAGCAGCATCGGCGGGACATGTCTCGATGGCGGCTGCAGCCTCGGCGACCGCGACCGCACCGACCGCGAGAGCCGCCCCCTTCAGACGGTGGGCCTCCTGGCTGCAGGCCTCTGCGTCACGTTCCGCCATCTCGGCCATCGCCTGACGTGCCTGACGCGCAAAGAGCTTCAGAACCTCGATCTCGAGCGCCGTGTCCCCCATGGTCTGTCTGTAGAGATGCGCAAGGTCGATGGGATTCCTGCTGGAGGGAGTGGAACTTGCGGGGATGTCCGGTGCCTCGAAGGCTATTTTGAGTGCCGCCATGGGCTCGCTTCCTACAATCGATTTCGCGTAAACAATCGCACCGTTTTCAAACAGGAATATCGGTGCGCGGCACTGCCATTGACCTAAAACGCGGCGCAATGGAGGCAGAAAAATTGAGGAAATGGTTAACGACCATTAAACCGGCTGATTCCCTTGGCTTTTCGGGTCCCGAGCGCTCGCTTCCGTTAAGAAATCATTAGGATTTTAATGAATGGGGAACGCTCATAATTGTAAGAGCCCGGCTAATGTGTCACTACGATACGATTAGGAACGGGTCCGTATATGAAAATGGCAACTGTTCCGGTGGATAAGCTGCGTCCCAAGGTGTCGCAGGGCATAGGCTGCGGCTATCCATCGAGGCGATGTAATGGGTGATCAGTCAATCTGTGGCTTCGTTGCGAAGCTTGGACCTTGCGGTCACCGCCCTGGTTCGGATGTTCCGCTGGGCACCTGGCGGCACAGGAAGACGGCCATCATCGGGCAATAGTAGTGAGGCGTATCCGTATGGCGACGAAGAAGACCAACGAGTCGATCGACGAAAAGGCGTTCCAGGCGCTGGAAGCTGCCCTGAAGATCGACTTTGACGACCTGAAGTCGGCCTTGAACGACGAGACTTCCCTGGACGAGCCGGTGCCGGAAAGTGTGTCCGAGAGCGCCCGCCAGGCCGCCGGTTCCGGTGAGGCCCGCGCCGCACGAACGCAACAGGAAGCTGCGAAGCCCGCGCGCGGCGCCGAAGCACCGCGCAGTTTTGCGAGCGAAATGGCTCCGAAGCAGCCCCCCCTGGCGCCGGCCAACGATGACACGCGCAAATCCCCGGCCGCCATGCTGCGCTCGCTGGAGGTCCGCTCGAGCCGCGCGGCAATCCGCGTCGCTGCGATCGTCTCGCTGGTCTGGACAGTGGCCGGACTCGGCGTCGCCCACCTTCTTTATGCGCCCGGGATCTGGCAGATCCGCTCTCTCGGCGATCTCGCGGCAATGCCTGGAGCGATCGGCATCCTGCTCGGCATCGCCCTGCCCGTCATGCTCTTCTTCTCCTTCGCGATCATGATCGCGCGTGCTCAGGAACTGCGCAGCGCCGCGCGTTCGATGGCAGAGGTCGCGATGCGCCTCGCCGAGCCGGAAACCAATGCCGCCGACCGCGTCATGACGGTCGGTCAGGCCGTGCGCCGCGAAGTCTCGGCGATGAACGAGGGCATCGAGCGCACCATCGCCCGGGCAACCGAGCTCGAAGCGCTCGTGCATTCGGAAGTCAGCGCACTCGAGCGCAGCTACAGCGAAAACGAACTGCGTGTCCGCACGCTCGTCCAGGAGCTCGGTCTCGAACGCGAGGCGATCATCGGCCATTCGGATCGGATCCGCACGGCTATCGCCGGCGCGCATACCAAGCTGAAGGACGATCTCGAAACTGCAAGCGAGGACATTGCGTCGCGCATCGCCGTTTCCGGGGAGGCCTTCGCTTCCCTCATCGATACCCGGGCCGCGGCACTTACCGACAAATCGGACCATGCGCTCGAAAATCTGAGCACCATGCTGACCACGCGGACCGACGCATTGCTTTCGGGCCTTACGACCGCGGGAGTGGCGCTCAGCAACGAGTTCGACGCGCGTCTCGATGCGCTCAGCGATAACCTGACGCAGCGTGGCGAGCAGTTGCTCAGCCAATTCGAAACCCGTGCCTCGACGCTCGACGCCAATACCGAGAAGCTCAACGCCGCCCTGAACGAACGCGCCCGTCAGCTCAACGAGACGCTGATCGCCCGCACACGTGACCTCAATGAGAGCCTCAGGATAGGCCAGCAGGCGATTTCCGGCGGTCTCGACGACGTGCTTTCCTCGCTCAACTCGGCCCTTGACGAAAAGGGAGCGAGCTTCCGCCAGAGCCTCAAGTCGAGCGCCGACGACGCCATCATGGATCTCGATCTGCGCGGCGGCTTTTTCGAGGAAAAGCTGCAGACGACGGTCGGCCAGTTGGCAAGCGCCTTCGACGAACGCTTCCACGAATTTGCAAGCGCCTTCGACAAGCGGGCCAGCCAGCTCGACACCAAGCTCATGGAAAGCCTCCACCGGATCAACGAGACCGTTTCCGGCGGCTCGGAGGCGATCGGCGGCGCCCTTGACAGCAGCGTGGACAAGATCAATTCGGCGCTGTCCGACCAGTCGCTCACCCTGGCAACGGCGCTCGGCGCGACGCAGGACTTCATCGAGGAGACGATCGGCAGCCGCACCGCCGAGCTCAGCAGCCTGATCGGCAACGCGCACAACCGCATCGAGAGCGTGCTTTCGGACAAGACCGGCTCGCTGATGGGCGCGCTGACCGAAGCGCAGGAGCGCATCGAAAACGGCTTCGGCCAGCGTGCCGATGCGCTTGCCAACGCGCTGACGGCGAGCGAGCGAAGCCTGACGGACGGACTAGACTCCCGTACATCGGCCTTCATCGAGGGCTTGCAGTCTGCTCATGCCCGCATCGAGCAGACTCTTACCGGCTCCATCGACGAGATCACGAGCGCGATCGCCGCAAGCCAGCATCGGCTCGACAACACGCTTTCGGAACGGACCGCCGCGCTGTCGACCGCCCTCGCCTCAGGAACAAGCGTCATCGAAAGCGCCGTCGGCGGCACAGCAGACCGGCTTGAGCGTGTCCTTTCCGAGCGCGGGCAGTCGATCACCGACGCACTGTCCCACCAGACAGCGGCGCTCGACGGCGTGCTCGCCGAGCGCGCGACGCAAATCAATTCCACCATGTCGGCCCGCGCCAGCGAAATGGCTGACTCGCTCAGCCGTCATGCCGAGGACGTCGCCGACAGCCTTACTTTCCGCGCCATGGCGGTCGCCGAGACCATGACCGACCGCGTCGGCGAGATCGAAAACAAGCTTTCGCAGAGCGTCTCCGAAGTCGCCGAAAACCTGGGCGGCCGCGTCAGCCTGATCGCCGATACGCTCACCGATACCAGCGCCCGCATTGCCGAGGACCTGAGCAGCCGAGTCGGAAAGATTTCCGAGACGCTGGCCGGTACCAGCGCCGAAATCGCGGAAGCGCTTACCGCCCGCACGTCGGAAGCAACGGCTTCGCTTGCAGGAAAAGCGGCCGAGATCGAACAGACGCTCACCGGCAGGGCCTCGCACCTTCGCGATACGCTGACGACGACGCACGACGAGATCCGTTCGACGCTCGACGACCGGATCACGGCGATCAACCTTGCCGTCGGCCAGGGCCGCGAGCAGCTGGAAGAACTGCTCTCGGATCAGTCCATGGCGATGGCAACCACCCTGGCGACCAGCGCCAGCATGCTCGAAATGTCGCTGG
Organism: Sinorhizobium sp. P24N7; assembly: GCF_042436655.1. Lineage (NCBI taxonomy): Bacteria > Pseudomonadati > Pseudomonadota > Alphaproteobacteria > Hyphomicrobiales > Rhizobiaceae > Sinorhizobium > Sinorhizobium sp. P24N7. The sequence goes on from NZ_JBHMIW010000030.1 coordinate 45,607, forward strand.
AAGAGCGCCAGGCATCGATCGCCGGTGCGATCGAGCGCAGCACCGAGGCGCTCGCCGCCCGCACGTCGGAAGCAACCGCATCGCTTGCCGACAAGGCCACCGAGATCGATCGGACGCTCTCCGGCAAGGCCGCGCAGCTGCGCGACACGCTGGCGACCACCCATGAGCAATTGCGCACGACCCTCGACGAGCGGATCAACACCATCAACCTCTCGGTTGGCCAGGGACGCGAGCGGCTCGAAGAGTTGCTGTCCGACCAGTCGATGGCGATGGCCACCACACTGGCGACCAGCGCCAGCATGCTCGAAATGTCGCTGGAAGAGCGCCAGGCATCGATCGCCGGAGCGATCGATCGCAGCGCCGAGGCGCTCGACTCCCGTATGCGCTCGACGACGGGCGAGATTGCGGAACGTCTGGCCGAAACAGCCGATCAGATCAGTCTGGCGGCCGACACGCTCACCAATCGCGTCGACATTTCGATCAGCGGCGTCAATAGCCGCCTCGACGAAACCGGCGCGCGCATCGAGACAAGCCTCGGTTCGCTCGAAGAACGCATCCGCGGCAGCGTCGGCGACGTCGACGCCATTCTCGGCGAAACCGGCGCACGCATCGAAACGAGCCTCGGCTCCCTCGAAGAGCGCATCCGCGGCAGCGTGGGCGATGTCGACGCCATTCTCGGTGATACCGGCGCGCGCATCGAAACGAGCCTCGGCTCCCTCGAGGAGCGCATCCGCGACAGCGTCGGCAGCGTCAATGCGATCGTCGACAATGCCGGCCAGCGGATCGCCGACAGCCTCGGTGAGCGCGCAGGCGAAATCGACCGGATCAGCGAGGCTGCGGCAACGCGCATATCGACTGCCATCGAAGCCGGCACGGGCCGGATCGAGGAGCGGCTCGGCACGATGGATCGGGCCCTCAATATCGGCCTCGACAACGTAAACCGCACGATCGAAGGGAAAGCTGCGGCGCTCGTAACCAGCCTGCGTGGTGCCGTCAGCGACGCCACCCAGGAGATCGACGCGGAAGCCGCCCGGTCGGCCGGGCTCCTGTCCAAGGCCGGCGCCGACTTCGCGGGTGCGCTCGCCGCGAGCAACGCCGAATTTGCATCGTCGATCGAGCAAACCGCATCGGCCACGGCCGCACGCCACGCCGATCTCGCCCGCTCGGTCGCGGAAGCCGCGGACACGGCGACCGCCCGATTGGCCTCGACCAACAGCCAGATCGCGACCCATGCCAAGAGCATTCAGCAGAGCCTGACCGAGGCGGAGAAAGCGCTCGATGCGCGCGGCCAGTCCATCCGCAGCACGCTCGACGAAAGCACCCGCGAACTCAACTCGATGCTTGCCGGGCGCTCGATGGAACTGTCGCGTCTTCTCGACGAGCAGGCTCGCCCTGTCATCGAACAATACGCCGCCACCGGCAAGGAGGCCGCCGAACGCATCGCTTCCCTCACCCAGGAAAGCGCCGACCGCCTGCGTGCCGAAAACGCCGCGCTCATCAACGCCATTACCGAACGGACCGGCGAGACGCTCGACGCCATCTCGTTGCGTGCGGAAGAGACCGCCAAGGCGATGAAAATGGTCGAGAACCGGCTGCAGTCGACGGCCATGGGCCTGATCGATCAGCTTGCGTCGAGCAATTCGGCGATCGCCACGGTCATCGACCAGGCGAGCGGCAATCTCGGAGACATGGACCAGCGGCTCGAGGCGACCGCCGCAAAGGTCTCGGAAACGGCGCGGCAAGCCTCCGACATGCTCTCCACCTCGACCCGCCTGATCGAAGGCAAAGTCGACAAGCTGTCGGACATTTCCTCCTCGACATTGTCGCAGATCGGCGGCATCGTCGGCCGCTTCGAAGACCATTCGAAGGTTCTCGGACAGGCTTCCGACCTCCTGGCGGCCGCCCAGTCGAACCTTGTGAGCACGCTCGAAGAGCGCCAGGACGCGCTTCGGACACTCTCGGTCGGCCTCGTCCAGCGTTCGGAGGAGATCGAGCGGACCATGCGTGCGCTCGAGGGCTTCGTCGACGGCGCCTTCCAGCGCGCCGAGGAACGCTCCGGTCAGGTTGCCGGCAACCTGCGCAGCGGGATCCAAACCTCCTTCGCCGATGTGGGCCGACTGCTGTCGAACACCGAACAGCGGGCAACCGAGGCGGCAGAGGCCCTGCGCGATACGCTTGTGAAGGCGAGCGATGAAGCCGCCGCTTCGGTCGAAGGGGTCTTCTCGCAGGCCGAGGAACGCTCACGCCAGATCGCCGACAGACTGCGCTCCGGCGTCGAGACGTCCTTCGCCGACGCAAACAAGACGCTTTCGCAGGTCGAAGGACGTGCACTCAGCGCCTCCGAGGCCCTGCGGCAAGTCGTGGCAAAGACCGGCGAGGAAGCCGGCCAGGCGCTCGAAGGCGCGTTCGCCACCGTGGAAGAGCGTGCCAAGGACGCGGCCTCGCGGCTGCGCGGCAGTATCGGTGCGTCGGTCTCCGACGTCGAGCGTATGCTGGCCGAGAGCGGCAAGAAGTCCGATGGCGTCGCAGCACAGTTGCGCGAAGCCGTCCGCCAGGCGATCGAGGATGCGATCGGCCGTTTCAACGGCGCAACCGACGACATCCGTCGTTCCGCCGGCGAAATCCGCAAGGAACTCGACATGACGCGCGAAGAATTGAAGCGCGGCGCTTTCGACCTTCCGGAAGAGGCCAAGGAAAATGCCGCGCTGATGCGGCGCGCCGTCGGCGAACAGATCAAGGCTCTGCAGGAACTGTCCGAGATCATCGGCAAGTCTTCCTCGCAGCTCGAAGTCGCCCAGCCGGTTCGCCAGCAGGAAGCCCCCGCTGCCCCGGCAGCCCGCGTCGTCGCGCCACAAGCCGTCGCACCGCAGTCATCGCTGCCGCAAGCCGCCGTGCCGCAACCTGCCGCACCGCAGCCGGCTCCGAATGCCGCTCTGCGCGGAAGCCTGGGCATAGAGCAGGCCACCCGCCCGCTGCAGCCTGCCCGGCCGCCGGCAACGGAGGAACGCGCCGAAGAGGGCGGCGGCTGGATGCGCGATCTCCTGCGCGCGGCTTCCCGCGAGGAAGAGCCTGCAGCAGCGCGGCCGCGCTCGGCGGAAAGCCAACCGGTGGCAAAAGCCGGCGACAGCCGCAACCCTCGCCATGTGGTCGAGTCGCTGAATTCGCTCTCGGTGGACATCGCGCGTGCAATCGACCACGACGCCTCCGTCGAGCTTTGGCGTCGCTATCAGCGCGGCGAACGGGACGTCTTCACCCGCCGCCTCTACACGCTGAAGGGGCAGCAGACCTTCGACGAAATCAAGCGCAAATACGATCGCGAACCGGAGTTCCGCACCGCCGTCGACCGCTATATCGCCGACTTCGAGAAGCTGCTCGCCGATGTGGCGCGCAACGATCCCGACAAGCGCATCACCCAGACCTACCTGACGTCCGATACGGGCAAGGTCTACACCATGCTTGCCCACGCGGCAGGGCGCTTCAGCTGACACGGACAGCAATCGGTCTCTCGGGAACGGCCTCGTCGCAAGACGGGGCCGTTTCTATTCATCTCTCCTCTTCCTCATCTCTCTCTGTGCTCGTCACGGAGATGAGGGCAGCGCCGCGTCTGCGGCGCGGAAGAGCCTTTCCAGCCCAAGGACTTGGTCTGGCTGGATTCCTGTGACGAGCACAGGAATGAGGGACCGGGGATGTCCCGCTACTACATCGAAGCGAAGCGGGACGCTGTAAACGGGCCTGGCCCGCGACCTTTCCGCGCCGCCTCGCTATCTTCACGGTTTATGAAACGCGCCGAGGGGTCGCACCCTCTCGACCCTCATCCCTGTGCTTGTCACAGAGATCCAGCAGCGCCGCGTCTGCGGCGCGGAAGAGCCTTTCCAGCCCAAGGACTTGGGCTGGCTGGATTCCTGTGACAAGCACAGGAATGAGGGACCGGGAAGTGCGGCCACTACATCGAAGCGGAGCGGGACGCTGTATACGGGCGTGGCCGCGACCTGTCGTGTCGCCTCGCTATCTTCACGGTTTATGAAGCGCGCCGAGGGACCGCACCCTCTCCTCACCTCATCCCTGTGCTCGTCACAGGGATCCAGCAGCGCCGCGTCTGCGGCGCGGGAAGCGTTCTTTCAGCCCAAGGACTTGGTCTGGCTGGATTCCTGTGACAAGCACAGGAATGAGGGACCGAGATGTGCGGCTACTACAACTATTGCTTGCGAATATGCGAGGGAATGGTCAGCCTATGACGCAATGAAAGGTTACGTCTACATTCTCGCATCGAGACGCTGTATACGGGCGTGACCCGGGACCCTCCGCGCCGCCTCGCCATCTTCACGGTTTATGAACCGCGCCGAGGGGCCGCACCCTCTTCGTCCTCATCCCTTATGTGGACGGCTCCCCCTTGCAAG
>NZ_JBHMIW010000031.1:0-31186 GCF_042436655.1 Sinorhizobium sp. P24N7
ACCGGCCAGGAAGCCTTGCATTACGATGGTACCGCAGTCTACTACGGTGTCGATACGACCAATGACCCGGCTACCGATGTCGATGCGCCGCAGTCTATCAAGGATCTTGATATCACAGGTCTGGACGATGCCCAGCTCGCCGCCATGATCTCCGCCGTCGATGAGGCGCTGTCGGATATGACCAGCGCGGCCGCCGATCTTGGCTCGATCGCCATGCGCATCGACCTGCAGAGCGATTTCGTCAACAAGCTCTCGGACTCGATCGACTCGGGCGTCGGCCGTCTCGTCGACGCGGACATGAACGAAGAATCGACCCGCCTGAAGGCTCTGCAGACTCAGCAGCAGCTCGCCATCCAGTCGTTGTCGATCGCCAACTCGGCTTCGGAAAACGTCCTTACGCTCTTCCGCTAATCCGACACGGAAAGGCGGTCGCGAACTGAGCGACCGCACCCTGACCGAAACTTCAAAGGGGCCACGCTCATCGAGCGTGGCCCCTTTCTTCGTTTCCTCGGCGAATAAGCGCGTTTAACCTTTGTTAACCATAACCGCGCTAAGTGGGCTCAACGCAACGAACGGTTAACCAAGACGAAGAAGCGGTTAACGGCATGATGCCTCGCGTTCGTTCCCCCGGGTGGCCGGGATGTCCCTTTCCAACTAGCCATTCAAAGGGGCCCGTAATGACCAGCATTCTCACCAATGTTGCAGCGATGGCTGCACTCCAGACGCTCCGCGGCATCGACTCCAACATGGAGGAAACGCAGGCTCGCGTTTCCTCGGGTCTCCGCGTCGGCACGGCGTCCGATAACGCCGCCTATTGGTCGATCGCCACCACGATGCGATCGGACAACATGGCGCTTTCCGCCGTTCAGGATGCCCTGGGTCTCGGTGCGGCCAAGGTCGACACGGCCTATGCCGGGATGGAGAATGCCGTCGAGGTGGTGAAGGAAATTCGCGCCAAGCTCGTCGCTGCGACCGAAGACGGCGTCGACAAGGCCAAGATCCAGGAAGAGATCGAACAGCTCAAGCAACAGCTGACGAGCATTGCGACGGCCGCTTCCTTCAGCGGCGAAAACTGGCTCCAGGCGGATATCACCACGCCTGTGACGAAGAGCGTAGTCGGGTCCTTCGTCCGCGATTCCTCGGGCGTCGTGTCCGTAAAGACGATCGACTATGTTCTCGACGGCAGCTCCGTTCTCTTCGATACCGTCGGCAACAACGGGATTCTGGACAAGGTTTACGATGTCTCCGAGTCCAGCGTAACGCTTTCGATCAACATAGGCGGCGTCGTCGCCGAACATACGGTTGCGGCTTACACGGTCGACGACCTCATCGCCGGCGGCGCGGTATTCCAGGGCAACTACGCCCTTGCCGGAGGTGTGAACTATGTCAAGGTAGAGGGCGTTTGGGTCGAAGCAGTTGCATCGTCCGCCGCGCCGGGTCAGGAAGTCGCTGCCGTGACGACCGCTGCAGCTCCCATTACCGCCGATTCCTGGGTCGTAGACACGTTGGCGGGGCCGGTTACCAGCGCACCTGCACCTGCCTCGATCGAGAATATCGACATCACCAACGCCGCGCAGGCAGCAAACCTCGACGCGCTGATCAGGGGCGTCGATGAAGCGCTCGAGGATCTGATCAGCGCCACATCGGCGCTGGGCTCGATTTCCATGCGCATCGGCATGCAGGAAGAGTTCGTATCGAAGCTCACCGACTCGATCGATTCGGGCATCGGCCGCCTTGTCGATGCCGACATGAACGAGGAGTCGACCAGGCTCAAGGCGCTGCAGACACAGCAGCAGCTCGCGATCCAGTCGCTCTCCATCGCCAACACCAATTCGGAAAACATCCTCCAACTCTTCCGTCAGTAAGCGGCGCCCCGGCTAGGGGGCGGCTTCGTCCCGCTCTGAAGGAGAAAAACCGCGGCTCGCAAAGGGCCGCGGTTTTTGCATTTCGGCGGCGACCTTACGCCAGACTTGCCGGATTAATGAATCCTTCATGTTTGTTATTGGTTCGTTAACGCCGTTAACCTTTTCTTAACCATCTTCGTTAATGGTTCGTTAAGAACGGCGGTCTGTCACCCAGGGCAAAAAGGTGTCAGCGCGCATGACGCCTCACCGTCGTTGCCGGCTTTCCGGAATGGTCCGATTTCCCCAACCAGGGCAGCACAGCCCCAGGGTGACCACCAATGACCAGCATCATGACCAACCCCGCCGCCATGGCGGCGTTGCAGACATTGCGCGCGATCAACCATAATCTCGAGACGACTCAGGGCCGCATCTCCTCCGGCTACCGCGTCGAAACCGCGGCGGACAATGCCGCCTACTGGTCCATCGCGACCACGATGCGATCGGACAATGCCGCGTTGTCGACGGTCCACGACGCCTTGGGCCTCGGCGCCGCCAAGGTCGATACCTTCTACTCGGCGATGGATACGGTCATCGACGTGATGACCGAGATCAAAGCCAAGCTCGTCGCGGCAAGCGAGCCGGGCGTCGACAGGGATAAGATCAACAAGGAAGTGGCCGAGCTCAAGAGCCAGTTGAACTCGGCCGCGCAGTCCGCCTCCTTTTCCGGCGAGAACTGGCTCTATAACGGTGCTTCAGCAGCACTGGGCACCAAATCCATCGTCGCTTCCTTCAACCGCAGCGCCGACGGCAGCGTTACGGTATCGACTCTCAATTACGACACAGCCAAATCCGTCCTGATCGACGTCACCGATCCGGCGCGCGGCATGCTCACCAAGGCGGTGAATGCGGATGCGCTTCAGTCCACGCCGACCGGCACGGCGCGCAACTACTATCTCATCGATGCAGGTGCAGCTCCCGCGGGCGCGACCGAGATCGAGATCGACAACGCAACGACCGCTGCGCAATTGGGCGACATGATCAGCGTCGTCGACGAGCTCATCAGCCAGCTGACCGACTCCGCCGCCACGCTTGGCGCCATCACCAGCCGCATCGAGATGCAGGAAAGCTTCGTCGCCAATCTGATGGATGTGATCGACAAGGGCGTCGGACGTCTCGTCGATGCCGACATGAACGAGGAATCGACACGGCTGAAGGCGCTGCAGACGCAGCAGCAGCTCGGCATCCAGTCGCTGTCGATCGCGAACACCACCTCCGAGAACATTCTCCGCCTGTTCCAGGAGTAACGACATCGCTTTCCGCCGTGCCGCCGGTCATCGGCATCGGTCGGAGAAAGGTTGGACCGCGCTATTGCCCTGGCGCGGTCCAACACCTTCGCACAAGTTTGACCGGATAGCCTTCCTTCGCAGTCATGTTGGAAATTGCCAGCCGGAACCACTCCGGCTGCCGCTTGCATCGCGCTTCGCCTTCCGCGAACCGCTGCAGAATCAAGAATGCCGGTCCGTCGCTATTCGGGCGAACGGGCCTAAGGAGACGGTCAAGACGTGTCGGGCTCTATGGATTTCCGGGCCGCAAGCGAGCCTTTGCAGATGCGGCTGGCAATATCGGCCTTCGCCGAGGTGAGCCGGGAGGCGTGCCGATGAGCGCGTCGCTGTCCCGCTATCTCAAGGATTTCAGCCCGCCGAAGATCGAGCTGACGCGGGTAACGCCGAGATATTTTCCGGATCTCGACACCGACCTTTCGCAGAACCGTGCATGGGCGGAGCCGGTCATACCCGAGATCGATATCGACGCCGAGCGCAGCGAAGCATTTGCGCAGGGACGTGCCGAGGCCAGCGCCGAACTCGCTCTCGAACATCAGAAAGAGATCGCCGATCTCAAGGCGCGCCACGCAGAAGAGATCGACGCCCTGAAGCAGCGCCTCGAGGAACAGGCAGCCGCCAGGATCGCCGCTGGTTTCGGCGAAATGGCGGATCGGCTGGCGCTCGCGCTCGGCGACCAGGCGGCGCGCGTCCTCGCTCCGGTCATGGACGAGGCGCTCGCCAAGCGCGCGGTCGAGAACCTGGCCGGCATGGTCCGGCACGGCCTCGCTGCCGGTGAAGGGATCGCGATCACGGTGCGGGGCCCGCTTGCGCTTTTCGAGACTTTGAAGGCCCTGCTGCCCGAAGCGACCGCGTTCCGTCACGTCGAAAGCGATGATGTCGACCTGACCGTCGAAATGGGCGAGGTGATACTGGTGACGCGAATGGCCGCGTGGTCCGATACTGTTCGCAAGGTTCTGGCATGAACGACGAGAGCAACGGCAAGAACGAAATCATCATCGTCCGGCGTTCGGCAGAGAGCCACGACGGCCATCACGGCGGCGGGTGGAAGATCGCCTATGCCGACTTCATGACCGCGATGATGGCCTTCTTCCTGGTCATGTGGCTGATCAACGCCGCAAACGAGGAGACCAAGGCGGCGATCGCCGCCTATTTCAATCCGGTGCAGTTGACCGATCAGAAACCGGCGGAGAAGGGCCTCAAGGATCCTGCCAAGGATGCGCAGGGCGAACAGACGCAGCAGCGCTCCAAGGTCGACGGCGAACAGGCCAAGTCGGGCGGTTCGGCCAAGACGGGGGATCAGCTGACGGCGACCTCGGGCGAAGAGACCAAATATTCGGATGCCGATTTCTTCGAGAATCCTTACTCGGTCCTGTCCGAGATCGCCCGCGAAGTGGGCCACGAGGCGAATATCAGCGTCAAGGGCGACGGCGGGGCGGCCCAGTCCGGGCCGTCAACCGGCGCCGCCGGGGGCGAAGCCTATCGCGATCCCTTCGACCCGGACTTCTGGACCAAGCAGGTGGAAGTGAAGGACGCCGGCAACACGGCCGAAAGCGACATGGCGTCAGCGGCACACAGCACCCGCGAAGCCGCCTCCGGGCCGAAAGCGCCGGATAGCGCGGAGGGCGCAAAGGCCGCGGATGCGCCCGAGAACCAAGCGCCGGCTGAAAATCCGCAGAAGGAAGCCGAAGCCCTGAAGGCCGAAATCGAAAAGGAACTCGGGGGCGAAGCCGGGCGGCTTCTCGAAAGCCTCGCCGTAACCCCGGCCGAGGGCGGCCTGCTGGTGACGATCAGCGAGCAGACGGATGCGCCGATGTTCGCGGTCGGGTCCGCCGTGCCGCAAAAGGAACTGGTGCTCGCGATGGAAAAGATCGGCAGGCTGCTTGCCGAGCGCCCGGGCGCTGTGGCCGTTCGCGGCCATACCGACGGGCGGCCGTTCAAGGATGGCACCTACGATAATTGGCGCCTTTCGGCGGCACGTGCCCAGAGCGCCTATTACATGCTGGTGCGCGGCGGCCTGAAGGAAGAGCGCGTGAAGCAGATCAGCGGCTTTGCCGACCGCCGGCTCCAGGTGCCGAACGATCCCTATGCGCCTGCGAACCGGCGGATCGAAATCCTGCTGCAGTCGGGCCAGGGCTGAGAAATGCTGAAGCGGCTCTGCACCATTCTTGCGGCATCGGCCCTTGCCGCTCCCCTCGCGCTTGGCCCTGCTCGCGCGAGCGGGAAGGAGGAGCTCACGCCTTACAAGATGATAAGGTCGCTGCAATATGTGCAGGATTCGGTGGTGCTCGGCGACCATTCGGCGATCGAGATGCAGCGCTTCATGCTCGGCGCGATCGACGAGCGGCTGAGGGCCGCCGATCCTTCGGCGTTTCGCGATCCGCGCAATGTCGACGCGGCTCTCGTCTATGTCATGAGCGGCGGCAATCCGGCGACGCTCGACCTTCTGGCAGACCGCGACATCGAGGGCAATTTCGACTCGCGGGTGACCGATGCGCTCAGGCACTATCTGAACGGTAAGGGCCCTCTGATCGTCGAGAATCTCACCAAGGCCGCCCCGGAATACAAGAATTCACGCATCGGTCCGTATCTGTTCCTGATCCTTGGCAACGCCATGTCGCAGCAGGATCCGATCGAGGCGATGAAACATTACGATTGGGCGCGCCTGACGGCACCGGGCACCATCATCGAGGAGGCTGCCCTTCGCCGTTCGGTCTCGCTGGCGGCGCGGGCCGGCCTTCCGGAGAAGGGCTTTCGCTATGCGCTGAACTACGCGCGGCGCTACCTGACGTCACCCTATGCGAGCCAGTTTGCCGATGTCTTCGTCGAGCTGGCGGTCGCCCATTTCGACGAGGCGGCCAATGGGCGCGTCTCGGAGGTACTCTCCTTCATGGACAGCGCGCGCCAGCGCGAGGTCTATCTGCGGGTGGCGCGCCGGGCCGCGATTGCCGGCAACCAGGCCCTGGCGCGGCTGGCCTCCAGACGCGCCGAGGAACTGGCAGGAAATGACAGTTCCCGTTCGCAGGTGCTTGCGAGTTTCTACGAGGGGCTGGCCGCCGTGCCGTCCGCTGATGTCTTTTCGGCCGCCGAAGCCCTCGAAGCGATCCCCGACGAAAACCTGTCCCCGCGCGACCGCGCCCTGCGCGAGGCGGCCAAGGCCGTAGCCGATGCGGTGGTCCGGCCACCATTGGGAGAAAGCCCGGCGCAAGCACCCGGGCCTATAGCGGAAAGACCGGCCGGGGAGCAACGCGAGCTGGTTGCGGAGGAAAGCGGAAGCGGCATGAGCCCCTTCGGGCAGCCTTTCGAGGGGTCGTCCGACAGGCCAACCGAGATGCCGGCCGAGGCCGGGACGGCCGAAGCCGATATCGCCGCTCCAGGCGATCCGGTGCTCGAAGGCTTTCTAGCCAGCGGTCGTTCGAAGATCGACGAGATCGATGCGCTGCTGAAGAGGGAAGGACAATGAGGCCTCTTGACGAGAGTTTGCGCGCGCCTGCCGCCAACAGGCCGGCACAGTTGCTGAGTGTTCGGGGTCAGCCAGAGGCCGAACCGGGGGCCTTTGGCGAGGCGATCGCCGATGCAGGCCGCCGCAGGACGCAGGGGCAAGCCGGCCAGGCATCTGCCGATGACGCGCGACGGGACCCCGTCGCGAACGGCGGCAACGCCTCGGCTGTGAGGAAGATCGACGGCTTTGGCGCGGATGATCCGGCATTCGTGGCGGATGCTGCGGCGCCCGACGCTCGGCCCGCCTCCGGGCGCGCGATCATGACACCGGGCCAGGCGACGAAATCATTGCAGCACGGCCACCCTGCCGGCACGCCGCATCTGTCGCGGGAACGTGAAGGTGGCCAAGAGGAAATCGACCAGCCGGCGGAGCGGGCGGTGAGCCGCTCGCGTGGATCGGTGCAGACCTCGCGCGAGACCGTTGACGAAGCGTCGGTCGTAATGGCGAGGGAAGGCGGGGAGAACGGCGACCCTGCCAGCGGAACCGTCTCCGATCTCCTGTCGATGCTCGCCGGCGCCGCACCGGCGGTGGCCGCGGCTTCGCAGCCGGAAGGCAGGCCAAAGCCCGCCCCGGCGGTTCGCGAAGGCTTGGACGGTCTGGCAAAGACGGTAGGCGGCATATCGCCGGAAGTGGCGGACGGCGAGCATCCGCAGATCGGGGAGGTGAACGGCGACGGCGAGCCGGACCGGCTTTTCCGCTTCGCCCGTGCCGACGGCAAGGGGCAAGCCGTTTCCATGAGCATTTCGCGGGATGGCGAGCGGGCAGTCGTGGAGAACAGCCGATCGTCGGTCAAATCCGGAGTGGAAACCGTGACCGTTCTGGAGGCGCGCCGCTATCTCGGCCTTGCGCTCAACGAGAACGCTGCGTCGGTGACGAGCGCGATCGCCGGCGATAGCGGATGGGCCGAGGCATTGCAATCGAGCGCCGCGACGACGAAGCCCGAAGCCTGGAGCCAGGCCGGCAAGACGCTCAATACGCTGAAGATCCAGATGCATCCGGTCGACCTCGGCATGGTGACGGCGACACTGAGACTGAAGGACGACGAGCTGCAGATCGATCTGAAGGTCGAAACCGGTGAGGCCTTCCGCCAGCTCAGCGACGACCAGAGCGAATTGGTGAAGGCCCTGCGGGCGCAAGGATTTGCGGTCGACCAAGTGAACATCGTCTTCAATGGCGGCGGAGATTCCGCAAATGGCGGCGGTGGCCAGTCCCAGTCTCAGTCCCAGTCTCAGGCCCAGGCTCAGTCACAGCTCGGCTACGAGGGCCGTGAGCGGGCAGGTGATGATGGACAGGGGCGTCAGCCGCGGGATGGCGGCGGGGCGGCGGCGGAAAGGTGGGCGGGCAATGATGCTACGGACGATATGGTTGACGGTGCCGAGCGTTCTCGCTCTGGCCACGTCTACATGTAGCGCCCTTGCGAGCGCAGGCGTGTGCGAGCGCGAGATCGCGTCCGCGGCCTCCAAATACGGCGTGCCGACCGGGATTTTATATTCCGTCGGATTGACCGAGACGGGCCGCAAAGGGTCCCTGCAGCCCTATGCGATGAACATCGAAGGCAAGGCCTATTTCGGGGCAAGCGTCCAGGATGTTCTCACACGATTCGGCGCGGCGCGTGCCGAGGGCGCCAAGCTCATCGATCTCGGCTGCATGCAGATCAACTACCACTTTCACGGCGAGCATTTCAGCTCTCCCGAGGAGATGCTCGATCCGCGCAGGAATGTCGAATATGCCGCCCGCTTCCTGTCCAATCTGCGCGCCCGGCACGAGAGTTGGACGATGGCGGTCGCTCGCTATCACGCCGGCCCCAACAACGACCCGGCGCAGAAAAAATACGTCTGCCGCGTCATCGCAAACCTGGTCGCGACCGGGTATGGCAAGTGGACGCCGAACGCGCAGCAGTTTTGCCGATAACCGACTTATGGTTGCATTGCCGCAGCCGCTGCCTCATTGTGGCGACAATGCGGACAGATTGTGATCGCAAGCGATTTCAGCATATCGCGTTAACTTTTCAACACCATGTTAGTGGTAAGGTTAACGATCACCTACTAGATATAGGCCAAATCGGCACGGAATTCTTAATCAACTATTAAAATCCCCCATTAACTTCCTCTAGTTGTTCGCGACTCCCGGGATTCGTACCTCTGTCTCAATGTGGCATCCATACTGATTCGGAGGCGGGCGAATGATCGTGGTGGTTGATGATAGAGCTCTTGTGAAGGACGGCTACGCGTCCCTGTTCGGCCGCGAGGGCATCCCCTCGACGGGCTTCGATCCGAGGGAGTTCGGCGAGTGGGTAAGCTCCGCCGCCGATTCCGATATCGACGCTGTCGAAGCCTTCCTGATCGGGCAGGGGGAGAGCACATTGACGCTGCCGCGCGTGATCCGGGATCGCTCCCGTGCGCCGGTCATCGCCATGAGCGACACGCCGTCGCTGGAAAACACGCTTGCGCTCTTCGACTGCGGCGTCGACGATGTGGTCCGCAAGCCGGTGCATCCGAGGGAAATCCTCGCACGCGTCGCAGCGATCCGCCGGCGTTTGACGGCCATCGCCAACTTCACGGATATCGGTCCCATCCGCGTTTTCGCCGACGGGCGCGATCCGGAGATCAATGGCGAAGTCTTCGCGCTTCCCCGTCGCGAACGGCGCATTCTCGAATATCTTGTCGCCAACCGCGGGCGCCGGGTATCCAAGTCGCAGATATTCAACGCGATTTACGGCATCTTCGACGAGGACGTCGAAGAGAATGTCGTCGAAAGCCACATCAGCAAGCTGCGCAAGAAACTGCGCAAGAAGCTCGGCTTCGACCCGATCGATTCGAAGCGTTTCCTTGGCTACTGCATCGACTGGAATTGAGCGCAGAAACGGCAGGGCGAGAACAGCTCAAGACAGGTTCACGCAAGGCCCGGTCTCTAGTGTCGCCGCAACAAGGAAATGAGGATCCGATATGAGTCTCTACGGTACCATGAGAACGGGCGTGTCCGGCATGAACGCCCAGTCCAACCGGCTCAGCACAGTCGCCGAGAACATCGCGAATGCCAACACCACCGGCTACAAGCGCGCATCGACGGAATTCTCATCGATGATCCTGCCGTCGGGCAACGGATCCTATAATTCAGGCGGCGTACAGACGGAGGTGCGCTACAGCATCTCGCAGCAGGGCGCGACGACCTTCACCACCTCGGCCAGCGATCTGGCGATCGACGGCGGCGGCTTCTTCATCGTCGAAGGCGCCAACGGCCAGGAATATCTGACTCGCGCCGGCTCCTTCGTTCCGGACAGCCAAGGCAATCTGGTCAATGCCGCCGGCTTCACGCTGATGGGCTACGAATACGAGGCCGGCGTCGACCCGACCGTCGTCGTCAACGGTTTCGATGGCCTGACCAGGGTCAATCTCGCTTCGGATGGGCTCATCGCGACCGGTTCGACCAAGGGTTCCATGGGCGCGAACCTGCCCTCGGGCGCGGCGGTGGGCGATGTTTCCACCACTTCGCTCGTCGTCTATGACAGCCAGGGTAATACCCGCATTCTGGATTTCAATTACGAGAAAACCGGGGCGAATGCTTGGTCCGTCGAGGTCGTCGACCGGACGTCGTCAACGGTCCTCGGCACACAGACGCTGAATTTCAACCCGGACGGATCCCTTACCGCGACCCCTGCCACATTGACGACATCGGCGATGGCGGCTCTTCCCGGCACCGGGGCGAACCTCTCGGCCCTCACTATCGATCTGACGAAGACGACGCAGCTCGGCTACGCCTTCAACGCCGACGGCGGCAACATCGACGGCAACGCGCCGAGCAAGGTCGCCGGCTACCAGATCGACTCCGACGGCATCGTCTACGTAAAATACGAGAACGGCGAGCTCGATCCGCGCTATCGCATCGCGCTCGCCAATGTCCAGAGCCCGGACAAGCTGAAGCCGGAATCCGGGAACGTCTATTCGCAGGGCGTCGACTCCGGCGTCATCATCACCGGCTTCGCCGGCTCGGGCGATTTCGGCGAGATCCTCTCCGGCGCGCTCGAAAGCTCGAATGTCGATATCGCCGAGGAACTGACGGCGATGATCGAGTCGCAGCGCAACTACACGGCAAACTCCAAGGTCTTCCAGACCGGTTCGGAACTGCTCGAAGTTCTCGTCAATCTGAAGCGGTAATTCCAACTTCGAAACTAC
This sequence comes from Sinorhizobium sp. P24N7, assembly GCF_042436655.1. Classification (NCBI taxonomy): domain Bacteria; kingdom Pseudomonadati; phylum Pseudomonadota; class Alphaproteobacteria; order Hyphomicrobiales; family Rhizobiaceae; genus Sinorhizobium; species Sinorhizobium sp. P24N7. The sequence continues at coordinate 10,859 of NZ_JBHMIW010000031.1, forward strand.
GTACTTCCGGACGTAAGGCCCATTACGGGCTCTTCCCGGGAGTGCACTGAGAAAAACGGTCCCCGGCATGTCGCTGTCTTCTGCAATCGCCATCGCGCAATCCGCGTTCAGCACCACGGCGCAACAAACCGCCACGGTCTCGAAGAACATTGCCAATTCCGGCAATGCGGACTACTCGCGCCGCATGGCGATGCTCGGGACTACCCCGGGCGGCGCCCAGATCGTTTCGATTTATCGGGCGCAGAACGAGGCGCTCCTCAAGCAGAACCTGATCGGCATCTCGCAGTCCTCCGCGCAGAGCAGTCTCCTGTCCGGGCTGGAGATCATGAAATCGGCGCTCGGCGGTAACGACTACGAGTCGTCGCCCTCCACCTATCTCTCGGCCTTCCGCAACAGCCTGCAGACTTTCGCGTCGACGCCCGGCAATGCGACGATCGCCGCCACGGTGGTGTCGGATGCATCGGACCTTGCCAACTCGATCAGCAAGACGTCGGCCGCCGTTCAGGACCTTCGTCTCGACTCGGACAAGAAAATCGCCGAGGAGGTCGCCAATCTGAACCGCCTTCTCGCGCAGTTCGAGACGGCGAACAACGCCGTCAAGCAGGCGACCGCCGCAGGCACGGACGCGACCGCTGCGCTCGACGATCGCGACAAGACCCTGAAGCAGATATCGGAGCTTGTCGGCATTTCCACCGTCACGCGGGCGAACAATGATACCGTCATCTACACCTCGGGCGGCACCGTTCTCTTCGAGACGCTTCCGAGAGAGGTCACGTTTGCGCCGAAGAGTGCTTACGATGCCACTGTCACGGGCAACGGCATATTCATCGACGGCGTGCCGCTCGCTGCCGGCAGCGGCGCCGATACCAGTGCCCAGGGCAAGCTCGCGGGCCTGCTTCAGCTGCGCGACGACATCGCTCCGAAGTTCCAATCGCAGCTCGACGAGATGGCGCGCGGCCTCGTCACCCTGTTCCAGGAAGGCGGCTTGCCGGGGCTCTTTACCTGGTCGGGCGGAACCGTACCGGTTGCGGGCGCCGTCCAGCCGGGGATTGCCGCGAGCCTTTCGGTCAATCCCGCAGCGAAGGCCAACCCCTTCCTCCTGCGCGACGGCGGCTTCAACGGGGTCGTTTCGAACCCTGACGGCAATGCCGGTTTTACGGACCTGCTCGACGGACTCATCACCGCTCTGGACGGCGACATGGCGTTCGACGGCGCGACCGGGCTCGACGCCACGAGTTCGATCATGGAATTCGCCGCGTCTTCCGTCGGCTGGTTCGAGCAGATACGCAGCGGCGCCTCCAGGGCCGATGACAACAAGGCGGCGCTGCTGGCGCGCACGCAGGAGGCGCTCGGCAGCGTGACCGGGGTGAGCATCGACGAGGAACTGTCGCTGCTTCTCGATCTGGAACAATCCTACAAGGCCTCGGCCAAGTTGATCAGCACCGTCGACGCCATGATGGCGTCGCTTCTCGAAGCCGTGAGGTAATCATGAAGACGTCCTTCGTTTCGAACCTGGCCGTTCAGAACGCCATGCGGCTGACCATCCAACAGGGGCAGGCGGAACTTCTGAAGCTGCAGACCGAGGTGACGACCGGGCGCCATGCGGATGTGGGGCTGGCGCTCGGTTCCTCGGCGGCGCGCTCGGTAAGCCTGCAGCGCGAGCTGGCACGGCTCGATACGCTCGTCGATACCAATTCCGTCGTCACCCAGCGGCTTGCCGCCTCGCAATCCGCTCTCGCCACGATGGCCGAAGCGGCGCAGCAGGTGCGCAACACCCTCGTCACCTTCAAGGGCAATGATGCCGCCGATCAGCTCGCGATCCAGAAGACCGAAATACAGAGTGCCATGTCGGCCTTCTCTTCGGCGGCGAACCTGTCCTTCAACGGCGAATTTCTCTTTGCCGGCATCAACACCGACGTGAGGCCTTTCGAGGATTATGGCGCTGCGGCGAAGTCGACCTTCGACACCGCGCTCGCCACGTACATGTCGGCGAACGGCATTGCCTCCATGAGCGATTTCACGAAGGCCGAGATGGAGGACTTCATCACCAACACGCTCGAGCCGCTTTATGCAAGCGATGCGCAATGGGCCACGGATTGGTCCAAGGCCTCGAGCCAGAACATGACGAGCCGCATCAGCACGACGGAAGTGGTGCAGAGCTCCACGAATGCGACGACGGAAGGCTTCCGGAAATTCGCTCTCGCCAGCGTGATCGCCCTGGAACTGATGGACGAAAATGTCAGCTCCGAAGTCCGGGCCTATATCGGTGAGACCGCGCTCGGCTATGTCGAGCAGGCCAATACGCAGATCACGGCGGAGCGCAGCACTCTCGGTATTTCCGAAGCGCGCGTGAAAAAGGCGAATACCTCCCTCCAGGCCCAGATCAAGCTGATCAACACACATATTACCGATCTCGAAGGCGTCGACACCTACGAGGCTTCGACACGGATGAACACGCTGCTGACGCAGGTAGAGACCTCCTACACACTGACGGCGCGGATCCAGCGGTTGAGTTTGATAGACTTCCTCTAATGACTAGAGGATGCGGACAAGCATGAGGGATGTCTGAATGTATCAGTTTGCATACGCCGAGATCATGGAGGAAGGCGTAGCCGTTTCCAAGGATCGGGAGAAGCAGGTTCTCGATCGTTCCATCGCGCTCTTGCAGGCGGCGAAGGAAAAGGACGGATACACCCGGGAGGCGATCGAAGCGGTCTACTTCACCCGGCGTCTCTGGATCCGTTTCATCGAAGATCTGCGCGCGCCGGACAACCAGCTCAACGAAGAGCTGCGCGCCAACCTCATTTCGATCGGAATCTGGATTCTGAACGAGACGGAGAAGATCCGCAAACGCGAGTCTTCCAATTTCCAGGGCATAATCGACATAACCACCATCATCAGGGATGGACTGAAATGAAGAGCACACTGCGTATTTCGCTGAAATCGGGCGAAAGGATCTTTGTTAACGGCGCAGTGCTGCGCGTCGACCGCAAGGTCGCGATCGAATTCCTGAACGACGTGACCTTCCTGCTGGAAAACCACGTCCTGCAGCCCGAAGACGCGACGACACCGCTGCGGCAGCTCTATTTCATCGCCCAGATGATCCTGATCAATCCGGAAGGCGCGGACCAGTCGACCGCGATGTTCCGCAAGTCGATCGTCATGCTGCTCAACTGCTTCAAGCACGACGAGGTGCTGGCCGAGCTGAAGCGAATCGACGGGCTGGTCACGCAGGGTCGGGCCTTCGAGGCGCTGAAGGCGATCCGAGGGCTTTATCCGATCGAGGACCAGATCCTCAACGCGCAGGAACTGACGCCTGCGACGGTGGAACAGATACGCAAGGAGATTGCGCCATGGCGGTGAGCGGCGTCAACAACACGTCCAACAGCTACACGCCAACGGTTTCGGCCACGGATTCGGCGGGCGACGCCAGCGCGGCGACGCTCAACTACGAGAGCTTCCTCAAGCTGCTCGTGGCGCAGATGAAGAACCAGGATCCGACGCAGCCGATGGACGCGACGCAGCAGATCGCGCAGCTTGCGACCTTCTCGCAGGTGGAGCAGACGATCAAGACCAACAAGAACCTCGAAAGCCTGCTGCAGCGCACCGCGCTCAGCGAGGCGGACGCCGTGATCGGCAGGACGGTCACCAGCGCGGACGGCAAGACCACTGGCGTCGTCAAGGAGGTGAAACTATACTCCGATGGAATCATCGCGGTGCTCGATACGGGCAAGGAGCTCGTTATCGGTCCGGGCGTCATAATGAAGTGAGTTCCCATGAATGAGGCAGATGCCCTCGACATCGTACAGGCGGCGATCTGGACAGTGATCGTGGCCTCGGGCCCTGCCGTTCTCGCCGCAATGGTGGTCGGGGTCGGCATCGCCTTCCTCCAGGCCCTGACCCAGGTTCAGGAGATGACGCTGACATTCGTGCCGAAGATCCTGGCGGTGATGGTCACCGCCGCCATCTCGGCGCCCTTCGTCGGCGCGCAGATTTCGATCTTCACAGATATCGTGTTCTCGCGAATACAGAGCGGGTTTTAGCTCGGGGAGCGGCGAAGTACCCCCCTCTGCCCTGCCGGGCATCTCCCCCGGATACCACCTTCGCGCAAGCTTGGCCCTCTAGGACTCTGCCATACCCTTGGGCAGATCTTACGATCGCTGCCCGCCTCTCATGAAGAGACGGAAGAGACATGGCACAACAGGCGACGCTGACCATCCCGAAACTTGCACCCAAGAGCCGGGACATCGGCTTTGCGCTCGGGATCGTGATGATCCTGTCGATCCTGTTCCTGCCCATTCCCCCCTTCCTGATCGATCTCGGGCTTGCCTTCTCCATTTCGTTCTCGGTGCTGATCCTGATGGTCGCACTCTGGATCCAGCGGCCGCTCGATTTCTCGTCTTTCCCGACGATTCTGCTGATCTCGACCATGATCCGTCTGGCGCTGAACATCGCCACCACGCGCGTCATCCTTTCCCACGGGCATGAGGGCCATGGCGCCGCCGGCGGGGTCATCTCCGGTTTCGCCAACCTCGTCATGTCCGGGGACTTCGTGATCGGTCTCATCGTCTTCCTCATCCTGATCACGGTGAACTTCATCGTCATCACCAAGGGTGCCACGCGTATCGCCGAAGTCGGCGCCCGCTTCACCCTCGATGCGATCCCCGGCAAGCAGATGTCGATCGATGCCGACCTCTCAGCCGGCCTGATCGACGAGAAGGAAGCGCAGCGCCGCCGCCGCGAGCTGGAGGAGGAGAGCTCCTTCTTCGGCGCCATGGACGGTGCATCCAAATTCGTGCGCGGCGATGCGATCGCCGGCCTGATTATTACCGCGATCAACGTCTTCGGCGGCATCATCATCGGCTACCTGCGCCACGACATGGAGATCGGCGAAGCTGCCGACGTGTTCGTCAAGCTTTCCGTCGGCGACGGTCTCGTCTCCCAGATCCCGGCACTGATCGTCTCGCTCGCCGCCGGCCTGCTCGTCTCGCGCGGCGGCACCGCCGGTTCCACCGACCAGGCGGTCGTCGGCCAGCTCAGCGGTTATCCCCGGGCGCTGATGGTCGCCTCCGGGCTGATCGTCCTGCTCTCCGTCACGCCCGGCCTGCCTTTCCTCCCCTTTGCGGCGCTTGGGGGCGGCATGGCTTTCCTCAGCTGGTTCATTCCGAAGCAGATCGAGGCCGAGAAGGCGGCAAAGCGGGACGAGGAGGCGGCGAAGGCGCAGCAGAGCAAGGAAAGCGACAAGGATTCGGTCAAATCGGTGCTGAAGACCGCGGAGATCGAGCTGCTGCTCGGCAAGCAGGTCTCCACCAGGCTGCTGGGCGCGCATCAGGAGCTTGCCTTCCGCGTCGGCAAGATGCGCCGGAAGTTCGCCCTCCAATACGGCCTCGTCGTTCCGGAGATCAAGGTTTCCGACGACATCACCATTCCCGACAAGGCCTATCATGTCCGCATCCACGGCACCACGATCGCTTCCAACACGGTCCGCGTGGGCGAAGTGCTGGTGGTTACCGGCGGCGGACGGCGGCCGAGCGTGCCCGGCGACGACATCCGGGAACCGGCTTTCGGCATGCCGGCGGTGTCGATCCTCGAGACGTTCACGGAAGACCTGAAGCGCGAGGGCTTCCACCCGATCGACAACGTGTCGGTGGTGCTGACGCATTTGAGCGAAGTGATCCGCAACAACCTGCCGCAGCTTCTCTCCTATAAGGACGTGAAGGTGCTGATCGAACGGCTCGACCCGGAATACCGCAAGCTCGCGGACGAGATCTGTACCTCGCACATGTCCTATTCCGGCCTGCAGGCGGTGTTGAAACTGCTGCTCGCCGAACGCGTCTCGATCCGCAATCTGCATCTGATTCTCGAAGCCGTGGCGGAGCTGGCCCCGCACGTGCGCAAGACCGAGCAGATCGTCGAACACGTGCGGGTGCGCATGTCGCAGCAGCTCTGCGGCGACCTCGCCGACAACGGCGTGCTGCGCGTGCTGAGGCTCGGCAACAAGTGGGACATGGTCTTCCACCAGGCGCTGAAGCGCGACGCCAAGGGTGAGATCGTCGAGTTCGATATCGACCCGCGCCATCTCGAGGAATTCAGCGAGCAGGCGACGAAGGTAATCCGTGAACATCTCGATCGCGGCATGCCCTTCGTACTGGTAAGTTCGCCCGAATCCCGGTCTTATGTGCGCATGATCATCGAACGCCTCTTCGCCACATTGCCCGTGCTCTCGCATGTCGAGCTCGCCAAGGGACTCGAGATCAAGATCATCGGCTCGATTTCATGATCACCGACCCCGAGGGCACGGTCCTGGCGCTGTTTGCGGCCTTCTGCCGGATCGGGGGCTGCGTCATGATCATGCCGGGATTCTCGACGGCGCGCGTCCCCATGCAGATCAGGCTGTTCATAGCGGTGGCGCTCTCCATGGCCATCCTGCCGATCATGTGGACGGATATTTATCCGCAGGTGACGGGCAAAGGTCACACCTATCTCTATCTCGTCGCGACCGAGACCGCCATCGGCGCCGTGATCGGGCTCGTCGCGCGCTACTATGTGCTCGGGCTGCAGTTTGCCGGCACCGCAATGACCATGCTGATGGGGTTCAGCCCGCCGCCGACGGCGGATGTGCTGGAGGATACGGCGGAAAACCAGCTCACCAGCATGATCGGTTTTGCCGGGCTGATGATTCTCTTCATGCTGGATTTCCACCATGTGATTTTCGAGGCGATCGCGCAGTCCTACCGGGTGATGCCGATCGGCGCCGGCTTCGATCCGCAGGGCACGCTGATCACGCTCACCAATTCGCTCGGTCAGACCTTCATGATCATGCTCCGGCTCGCCAGCCCCTTCGTGATCTACGGCCTGCTGTTCAACGTGGCGATCGGCATGGTCAACAAGCTGGCGCCGCAGATCCCGGTCTACTTCATTTCCCAGCCCTACCTCATCATGGGCGGCCTGTTCCTTCTCTATCTCGGCATCGCCGCGATGCTCCGTCTGTTCGCCGACGGCTTCGCGCCCGTCATGCAGGGTGGCTAGCTCGATGAAGGCGCGGTCGGAAAAGCTGAAACGCCTGGTCGCCGTCCAGCGGCATCTGGAGCGGATGGCCGAAAGCGAAGTGGCCGAGACCGCCCGGCAGCGGACCGAACTTGCCGGAACGATCGACGTCGTGGTCGACGCCATGGGGTCGGCCCATCCGATGCATCGCGTGTTTTCAGGTCACTATGCCTCCCAACTCGGACGCCTCGTGCAGAAGGACCAGATGCTGCTCGGAATCCAGCAGGTGCATGAAGCCCGCATGATGAAGGAACGCGCCAAGGGCGACCGGCTCGAGGAACACATGAAGGACGCCCGGCTGTCGGAGGACCGCGAGGCCGCCGACAATTCGATCCTCGACCTGATCGACCAGCACGTCTCGGGCGGCGCCAGCCTCCGGTAAGGTTGACGGGTGATAATGCTTCAACCGGGGAGCCAGCAAGGGTGGCTTTCGGCTTCACGAACATCGCGTTGCCCGGCAAACGAGATGCCGGCTTCGGCTTTGAGAGGATCTGACATGGCTATTTCTCCGCCCAGCGATCTGGTGATGGACGTCGTCCGCGCGGCCGATCCGGCTGAGGTCCAGGAGGCGCAGGCGCGGCTCAAGGCGAATCGCGCCGCTTTCCAGGCGACCAGCCTCGCAGAAAACGGCGATGGCTTCGCGGCGCACGTTTCTTCGGTGCTCAATTCTTCCGAAGGATCGAGCGGGCTTGGAGACATCAGCAATCGCGCCGAAGCGAAGAAGATCCCGGAGACCTATCGGAAATTCGAGGCGATGGTCCTGCAGAATTTCGTGAAGTCCATGCTTCCGAGCGAAAGCGAGAACGTCTTCGGCAAGGGCACTTCCGGCGACATCTGGAAGAGCATGATGGCCGAGCAGATCGGCGACGTGCTCGCCAAGGGCGGCGGGATCGGCATCGCCGATCAGATGGTTGGCGACGGTGCGACCGATCGGGTGAACGCCTCGCTCGACGGCGACAGCCGGAACCTCGCCGCTGGCATGGTCCAGGAATATGAGCGCAAGGCGCTCTCGTCCTTCCTGCCCAACGACGAAAAGAAGAAGCAGGCCTGATGCCGTCGCCCGGACCGCGAAGCGGCCTGGCGAAATACATTTATACCAATGGAAACAAGCGGGCGAAAGAATACCTGGGCATCGTTCCGCCCGCGCCCTGCGATAGTGCATATGGGAGTTGATTATGGAAGCTGTGGCATCCAACGACCTGCGGATCCAAAATGTTCTCGGCCGACTGGAGATGATCATCGACAATGAGAACAGCCGTATCGGTGCGGACCCCGAATTCGACCTCAAGACCTCGAACGCCCACAAGAGCCGGTGCCTCTACGAGTTGACCATGCTTCATCGCGACGCCGGACCCGGTGAGATCTCGCCGGCCTTCGCCGCGCAGACGCGCCATCTCAGGAGCAAGCTGCAGGTCAACGCGCAGAAGGTGGCGGCGCATCTGGAAGCGGTCCGCTCCGTCGTCGACCTCCTCAAGACCGCCGCCCAGGACGCGGATGCGGACGGCATCTATACCGAAGCACAATTCCGCTACAGCGATTTCTGATGTTGAAGCTTGTTCTCACCGGGGTCTGGGTCTGCGCCGTGACGCTCGGGTCGGTTTATTTTTCGATGCAGCATGCCTCGGCGCCGGTGGTTTCGGATGCGGAGGCGGACCGGCGCGCGTCGCAGGAATATGTCCCCGGTGAGATGATAACGATCCCGTCCATCAAGGACGGCGCGGTGCAGGGTTATTTCCTTGCGAAGCTCTCCTTCTCGGCATCGCGGGAAGGTATCGCCAAGCTGCATGCGCCTCTGCGCCAGCTCGTCACTGACGAGCTCTACGACATGCTGGTGGGCTCGAAATTCATCGATGTCGCCGATACCGCTACGTTCGATCTGCCCGGCTTCAAGGTTGCGGTCAAGGATGGCCTCAACAGGAAGCTCGGAAACGAGGTCATTTCGGAAGTTCTGGTCGAGCAGCTTGAATATCTGACCAAAGAGGACGTGGAACGCGTCGCCAACAGCCAGAACCGCCCGTATCAGAAGCCTGTGCCGATCCTCGACAGGAACGGCCAGGCGGCCTCCGACCGGCTTCCGGAGAACGCGGTGCAGGCGACCAGCGCGCACTGACGCCGATAGGGCGGCGCGCCTTGCCGGCGACAGCGTCAGTCCCTGTCGCGATTGCCGTCCCGCGTATCGGCCGCGTCGATCCGGGCGGTCAGCCGGCCGATCGCGACGTGGAGGGGATAGAGGCTGGCCGCGGCAAGGCCGGTCTCTCTCCAGAGCCTGAGGCCTACCGGCAGCGATGAGGCCAGCAGCCATAGGGACTTGCAGAGGGTTTTCAATCGCCCGGAGAAAGTCGCATCGCGCTGACGCTCCATCAGCGTCGAGATCGCACCTTTCTCGAGACTGCGGGCACGCGTCCAGGAAGCCGTCGTGTGATGCGCCGGAACCGACTCCGCCACCCAGGCATCCGCAGCCCAGGCGAAGGAGAAGCCTTTCGCCCTGCACCGGTCGAAGAAATCCGCGTCGCCGATGCCGACGATATTGAGCGCCGGATCCAGGAGCGGCTGCGGCATGCCGTCGAGCACCCGTCGCGTGATCAGGACGTTGCCTGCGGAGTAGAGGACGGGTACGGGCCCGCTCCCGTGGTAGGGAGGTGCGAAGACGGGGTGCCGCTTCCACGTCTGCTCCTGGGGATGCCCCAGGACGGGAAGCTGCGGACCGCCGACAATGTCCGCATCATGGGCTTCCTGCACCGCCATCAGGCCATCGAGCCATTCGGGAGCGGCTATCTCGTCATCATAGATGAGAGCCGCGAAGCCGAGGCTCGGAAAGAGTTCGAGAGCGGCTGTCAATCCGGCATTGCAGGCATGGGCATATCCGCGGCGGCGTGCCACGACGACGGCGGAATCGAAAGAATGGCCGCTTAGGAAGTCTTTGGCCGACCGCGCGCCGGCAAATCCGTCCGCGTCGTTTTCGACGACAATGGTCGCGAGGGGGACATCGGGCCTTTGTGAGACGATGGTCTTCAGCGTCTTGACGAGATGATCCGGACGCCGGAACGTCGGCACGATCACGACGAGCTCGATATCCGACGCGTCTTCCAGCTTCGTCTGAAAATGAATGAAACTGTCCTGGCCGTCCGACGTCATCGTCAAAGCCCGCGCCGATTCGATGCAATGAGTACAGCAAATCTTCCTAAAAGAGGTTGAATCCAAAACGGCCTTTCGAATGAGGATTTTACGCCCGGTCTCGGCAATGCAAAAGCCGGAATCGTGGATGCGCCACCCAGGATCCGGGGCTGTGTCTCATCGTGCAAGGAAATTGCCGCACCGAAGCGGATGGCGCTTCCATACGCGCAGGGCACTTGCAATTATGCGTTTGGAACAGCATAGGGCGCATGCAGGCAATCGCCGGATGCGGCTTGATCTAGAGTGTGCCGCGTTCGGGACTAATCGGGAGATACGCCGTGACGACTGTGATTGATGGCAAGGACGTTGCTGCTTCGGTCATCGAAACCGTGAAATCCGCCACGAGCGCACTGGAAAGGGAAACCGGCGTGCGCGCGGGTCTCGCGGTCGTCATCGTCGGGGACGATCCCGCGAGCCACACTTACGTGTCGGCGAAGAGCAGGATGGCGAAGGAATGCGGCTTCCTGTCGGTTCAGCATACGCTGCCGGAGGAGACGTCGCAGGAGGAACTCGCGGCGCTGGTCGCCGAGCTCAATGCGGATCCGTCCATCCACGGCATTCTCGTGCAGTTGCCTTTGCCGAAACACCTCCGCTCGGAACCGATCATCCAGTCGATCCTTCCGGAAAAGGACGTAGACGGACTGCATGTCGTCAATGCCGGCAAGCTGGCGACCGGCGATCTCGAAGGCGGGCTCGTCTCCTGCACGCCGGCCGGCGCCATGGTCTTCGTGCGCCGGACTTACGGCGATGATCTTTCCGGTCTCGACGCCGTCGTCATCGGCCGCTCCAACCTCTTCGGCAAGCCCATGTCCGCCCTGCTTCTCGCGGCCAATGCAACGGTCACGACGGCGCATTCGCGCACCAAGGATCTCGCGGCCGTTTGCCGCAAGGCGGACATCCTGGTGGCCGCGGTCGGGCGCCCCGAGATGGTCAAGGCGGACTGGGTGAAGCCCGGTGCCATGGTGGTCGACGTCGGCATCAACCGCGTCCCGGCGCCCGAACGCGGCGAGGGCAGGACGAAGCTCGTCGGCGATGTCGCCTTCGAGGAGTGTGCGAAGGTCGCAGGCGTAATCACGCCGGTCCCGGGAGGCGTCGGGCCGATGACGATCGCGATGCTGATGGCGAACACGATCATCGCCGCCTGCCGCATGGCCGGCCGCAAGCCTCCGAAATTCTGACTGCCGCTTGGGACTAGACAGTCCATCCCCAACCCCTCCCACCTGTGGGGAGGGGTTGGGGATGGGGTGAAGCGGCTTGCGTAACGATCGCGGCTCTACCTGTTCGGTGCAGGCCCCGTCGAGGCGCGCACGATCAGTTCGGCGCGCCAAAGCTCCTGCTCGGGATAGTCTGCCTGATTGAGTATGCCGCCGATCAGCCGTTTGGCGATGCGTGCACCGGCTGCGCGAAGCGAGGAGCGCGTCGTCGTCAGTGGTATGCTGAAGTTCTCGGGCTTCAGCATCGGCAGGACGTCGTCATGGGCGATGAGCGAGATGTCGGTGCCGATGGTGAGTCCGGCCTGGTTGATCGCGCGCACCGCGCCGAGCGCCAGCACGGTACTGGAACAAAGGACGGCGGTCGGCGGGTTCGGCCGTTTGAGGAAACGCTGCATGCTCCGATAGCCATGCTCGTCGGTCATCGCAGAGTGATGGACGAGCGCATCGTCGAGGTTGAGGCCCTTTTCCGCGAGCGCGCGCACCAGCCCCTTCTTCCGGCGGATGGAGAAGGTGAGGTGTTCCGGCCCGTTGATCAGGGCGATGCGGCTGTGGCCGAGTTGGATGAGAAGCCTGGCGGCGTCGTAGAAGGCGCCGGTATTGTCCACGTCGAGGAACGGATAGTCCCGGGGACCGCCGATGGAGCGGCCATGCACCACGAAGGGAATGGAAAGAGCCTTCAGCATCTCGATGCGGGGATCGTTTGCGCGCATATAGGCGGTGAAGACAGCGTCGACATTGCCGCTCGCCGCAAGCCGGCGGAATGTCGCCTCCTCGTCTTCGGGCGCACTGGGGTTCAGCACGAAGTGGAAATCGTGCTCGACCGCTTCCTCCGCCAGCCCCGCCAGGAATTCACCGAAATGGATGTCCGAATCGATTCCCGATGCGATCGGCATGACGAGCCCGATCGAATAGGCTTTTCCGGTCGCGAGGCGCTGTGCGGCGCGGTTGGGCCTGTAACCCGTCTCGCGCACCGCCTCCAGCACCCGCGCCCGCGTTTCCGCATTGACCTCCGGATAGCCGTTCAGCGCCCGGCTGACCGTGGTCTGGGACAGACCGAGCAGTTCCGCCAATTGCTTGAGATTGACCGGCATGGCGAGAATTCCTTCCAAAGCGCTTTGAATATCTTTTTCATTTTTCTTGCTTCGGCAAGCACCTCTCATGTCCTGTATCATCGGGATCGGGTTCAAAAAAGCGAAAAACCAGCATCTTGCGCCGCAAAACGTTGCCGCAGAGCAAAAATCCCGCTCAATTCCGGACGAGAAGGAAAGCTCTTGACTCTTTCTCTGCAGCGATGGAGTGTTAGCGAGCTCAAAGCGCTTTGAATGCTCCTCCTAGACGGAGCCATTAATACGCGCTTTGACATTCGCCCGAGGCGTCCGCCCGGGCTTCTTTTTGGGGAGGACAAGAGGTGAAGAGATCGTTGCTGATCGGCGTGGCCGCATTCGCATTGCTTGCAGGGCTTGCAGGGACTGCGGGCGCCGCCGACCTGAAGTTCAAGCCGGGAGAGGATTCCAGGTTCAACTGGGCGAGCCTGGAGGAGTTCAAGAAAGGTCACGACCTCAAGGGTCAGACGCTCACGATCTTCGGCCCCTGGCGCGGCGAGGACGAGGCTCTGTTCAAGAGCGTCTATGCCTATTTCGTCGAGGCGACCGGCGTGGAGCTCAAATATTCCTCCTCGGAAAACTACGAGCAGCAGATCGTCATCGATACGCAGGCGGGAAGCCCGCCCGATGTCGCAATCCTGCCGCAGCCGGGTCTCATCGCCGATCTGGCCGCCAAGGGCCTTCTGACGCCGCTCGGCGACGAAACCAAGCAATGGCTTCTCGACAACTATGCTGCAGGCCAGTCCTGGGTCGACCTCTCCACCTATAACGGCAAGGACGGAACGCCGGCGCTTTACGCCTTCCCGTACAAGATCGACGTCAAGTCTCTGGTCTGGTACGTGCCGGAGAACTTCGAGGATGCCGGCTACGAAGTCCCGAAGACCATGGAAGAACTGAAAGCGCTGACGGAGAAGATCGCGGAAGACGGCGAAAAGCCGTGGTGCATAGGTCTCGGTTCGGGCGGCGCGACGGGCTGGCCGGCGACCGACTGGGTCGAGGACCTGATGCTGCGGACCCAGCCCGCCGAGACCTACGACAAATGGGTGAAGAACGAGATACCGTTCACGGATGCGTCGGTCACGGGTGCGTTGGAGGAGTTCGGCTGGTTCGCGCGCAATGACGCCTTCGTCGACGGCGGCGCAGCGGCGGTGGCGTCGACCGACTTCCGGGACAGCCCGAAAGGGCTCTTCAGTTCTCCGCCGAAGTGCTACCTGCACCATCAGGCCTCGTTCATTCCGTCCTTCTTCCCGGAAGGCAAGGTTGTCGGAGAGGATGCCGACTTCTTCTACATGCCGCCCTATGAAAGCAAAAAGGAGCTCGGCAATCCGGTGCTCGGCGCAGGCACCCTGGCGATGATCACCAAGGACACGCCGGCGGCACGCGCCTTCATCGAGTTCCTGAAGACCCCGATCGCGCACGAGGTCTGGATGGCCCAGACGAGCTTCCTCACGCCTTACAAGAGCGTCAATGTCGACGTCTACGGAAATCCGCCGCTGAAGAAACAGGGTGAAATCCTGCTGAACGCCACGACGTTCCGCTTCGACGGCTCCGACCTGATGCCCGGGAAGATCGGGGCCGGCGCCTTCTGGACCGGCATGGTCGATTTCGTCGGAGGCAAGTCCTCGGCCGACGTCGCGGCCGGCGTACAGAAGGCATGGGACTCCATCAAGTAGGATCCGGTCAGCCGGACGGTGGGGGCATCGTCTGCCTGTTCCTCATTCGGCGGTCCTCCGGCTGGAGGGCCGCCTGATAACAACGGCAGCTGCCGTTATGCAAAGCGCCTGCAGACGCCCGCGAAGGCGTGAGAGGGGAGGAATGTGTCATGGAGCAGTTGATTGCTGCCATTCTGACGATGGTGGCCGGCGTTCTGGTTTGCGCAGCCTATTTCTGGAGCACGAATCTCGTTCTCGACTGGATCTTCCCATCCAAGGGCAAGTTCGGTGCCGTCGCCTCGCGCAACCTGCGTATCGCCAACAGCATTCGTCCCTGGCTGTTTCTCGCCCCGGCACTGCTGGCGCTGACGCTCTACCTCGTCTACCCCGTCGTCCAATCGATCTGGCTGAGCCTTCATGGGCGGGGAGGCCAGAACTTCGTCGGCCTGAGCAACTATTCCTGGATGATCAATGACGGCGAATTCCGCCAGTCGATCTTCAACAATTTCCTCTGGCTTCTCGTCGTGCCGGCGCTTTCGACCTTCTTCGGCCTGATCATTGCGGCACTGACCGACCGCATCTGGTGGGGCAATATCGCCAAGACGCTGATCTTCATGCCGATGGCGATTTCCTTCGTCGGCGCAGCCGTCATCTGGAAATTCATCTATGACTACCGCGCCGCAGGCTCCGAACAGATCGGTCTCCTGAACGCCATCGTCGTCGCGCTTGGCGGCGAGCCGCAGGCCTGGATCACGCTGCCCTTCTGGAACAACTTCTTCCTCATGGTCATCCTCATCTGGATCCAGACCGGCTTTGCCATGGTCATCCTTTCGGCTGCGCTGCGCGGCATTCCGGAGGAGACGATCGAGGCGGCCGTCATCGACGGCGCCAATGGCTGGCAGATCTTCTTCAAGATCATGGTGCCGCAGATCTGGGGCACGATCGCCGTCGTGTGGACGACCATCACCATCCTGGTCCTCAAGGTTTTCGATATCGTGCTCGCGATGACGAACGGGCAATGGCAGAGCCAGGTGCTTGCCAACCTCATGTTCGACTGGATGTTCCGCGGCGGCGGCGACTTCGGCCGGGGCGCGGCAATCGCGGTGGTCATCATGATCTTGGTCGTCCCGATCATGATCTGGAACATTCGCAACGCGACCAGGGAATCCGGGGGGCACTGAAATGAATCCGTCGAGGCGTTCTCCACTCACCTGGGCCGTGCATCTTTCCGTCCTGCTTCTGGTCCTGCTCTGGACCCTGCCGACGGCCGGCCTCCTGATTTCCTCCTTGCGCGACAAGGACCAGCTCGCCGTTTCCGGCTGGTGGACGGCTCTTTCCAGCTCGTCGCGCAACGCCGTCGCCCGCGCGCCCTCGGCCGAGAACCAGGTCGAGCGCGACGGCAAGTTCGTGATTTCCGGGAACCTGCTGGAGAGCCGGGGAGAGGTTTCCGCCTTCGGATTTTCCAGCCGCGAACCCACCAAATTCAAACCCGGCGAAACGGCCGAGCTCAACGACGGCGAAAAGCTGACGGTGCAGGCAGACGGCAGTTTCGAGATCGTTTCGGACCAGCGGATGGAGGGCTCGCGCGGCCAGCGCATATTCTTTACGGCCACCACGCCACCGCGCTTCACGCTCGACAATTATGCCGAGGTCCTGAGTGCTGCGGGCATCGGCAGATCCTTCCTGAATTCGCTGACCGTCGCCGTACCGTCGACCGTCATTCCCATTCTGATCGCGGCCTTCGCCGCCTACGCGCTCGCCTGGATGCCCTTTCCCGGCCGCGCGATCCTGCTCGCAGTGGTCGTCGGTCTTCTCGTCGTGCCGCTGCAGATGTCGCTCATTCCGCTGCTGCAGCTTTATAACGGCGTCGGCGCCTTCTTCGGCGTGTCCGCCAAGACCTATATGGGCATCTGGCTCGCCCATACCGGCTTCGGCCTGCCGCTCGCCATCTATCTCCTGCGCAACTACATGGCCGGCCTGCCACGCGAGATCATGGAATCGGCGCGCGTCGACGGCGCCAGCGATTTCGATATCTTCGTTAAGATCATTCTGCCCCTGTCGTTTCCGGCGCTCGCCTCCTTTGCCATCTTCCAGTTTCTCTGGACCTGGAACGACCTTCTCGTCGCCATCGTCTTCCTCGGCGCGGGGGACGACAAGCTGGTGCTGACCGGGCGTCTGGTCAATCTCCTCGGTTCGCGCGGCGGCAATTGGGAAATTCTCACCGCCTCCGCCTTCATCACTATCGTCGTTCCGCTGATCGTCTTCTTCGCCCTGCAACGCTACCTGGTGCGCGGCCTGCTGGCTGGGTCGGTCAAGGGCGGCTGATCGACTTCAGACAAGGAATCCTGAACAGCATGACAATGAACGAAACGACGAGCTCAATCCTCGAGCCCGATAGGGATTGGTGGCGCGGCGCGGTGATCTATCAGATCTATCCGCGCTCCTTTCAGGACAGCAATGGCGACGGCATCGGAGATCTGCAGGGGATCACTGCCCGTCTGCCCCACATTGCGGGGCTCGGCGCGGACGCGATCTGGATTTCGCCCTTCTTCACGTCGCCGATGCGGGACTTCGGTTACGACGTCTCGAACTATGTCGATGTCGATCCTATCTTCGGGACGCTCGAAGACTTCGATGCGCTGATCGCCGAGGCCCACCGGCTCGGCCTCCGGGTGATGATCGACCTGGTGCTGTCACATACCTCCGACCAGCATCCCTGGTTCGTCGAAAGCCGCGCCAGCCGCAGCAATGCGAAAGCGGACTGGTATGTCTGGGCGGATTCGAAGCCGGACGGCACGCCGCCCAACAATTGGCTGTCGATTTTCGGCGGTTCCGCCTGGCAGTGGGATCCGACCCGCCTGCAATATTATCTGCACAACTTTCTCACCTCGCAGCCCGACCTCAATCTGCATAACGCGGAGGTTCAGGAGGCCCTGCTTGCCGTCGAGCGCTTCTGGCTGGAGCGCGGCGTCGACGGTTTCCGGCTCGACACCATCAACTTCTATTTCCATGACCGCGAACTGCGCGACAACCCCGCGCTCGTTCCGGAGCGCCGGAACGCCTCGACTGCGCCGGCGGTCAATCCCTATAACTATCAGGAGCATATCTACGACAAGAACCGGCCGGAGAACCTGGAGTTCCTGAAGCGCTTCCGCGCGGTGATGGACGAGTTCCCGGCGATCGCCGCCGTCGGCGAGGTCGGCGACAGCCAGCGCGGCCTCGAAATCGCAGGCGAATACACCTCGGGCGGCGACAAGGTGCACATGTGCTACGCCTTCGAGTTTTTGGCGCCCGATCGGCTGACGCCGCAGCGCGTGGCCGAGGTTCTGCGCGACTTCCAGAGGGCCGCCCCTGAGGGCTGGGCCTGCTGGGCCTTCTCGAACCATGATGTGGTCCGCCACGTCAGCCGCTGGGCCGATGGCGTTATCGATCATAACGCGCATGCGAAGTTGCTCGCCAGCCTGTTGATGTCGCTGCGCGGTACCGTCTGCATCTATCAGGGCGAGGAACTTGCGCTCGCCGAGGCGGAGCTCGCCTATGAGGATCTCCGGGATCCCTATGGCATTCAGTTCTGGCCCGACTTCAAGGGCCGGGACGGCTGCCGCACGCCGATGGTATGGGAGAGCCTGCCCGATGGCGGCTTCAGCAGCGCGAGGCCGTGGCTGCCGATTTCCGAGAGCCACATTCCGCGGGCGGTTGCCGTGCAGGAGGGCGACCCGGCCTCGGTGCTGCATCACTACCGCCGCTTTCTCGCCTTCAGAAAGGCGCATCCGGCCTTGGCCAAGGGCGAGATCGAATTCGTCGAGACCAGGGGCTCCTTGCTCGGCTTCCTGCGCAGCCATGGCAATGAGAGAATCTTTTGCCTGTTCAACATGAGCGACGAAGCTGCGACGAAGGAACTGCCGATGAAGCGGCTGGAGCCGCTCGAGGGCCACGGCTTCGTCACGGGGATACTGGATCACGAGGTCAAGCTGCCGGCCAGGGGCGCGTTTTTCGCGCGCCTGGCCTGAGAACCGAGGGAGGGTGCCATGACAGGCCTGCTGCTGAAAGATATCCGCAAGTCCTACGGGGCCGTCGACGTAATTCACGGCATCGATCTCGACATCAAGCAAGGCGAGTTCGTCGTCTTCGTCGGACCGTCCGGATGCGGGAAGTCCACGCTTCTGCGCATGATCGCCGGGCTCGAGGAAATAACCGGCGGCGACATGTTCATCGACGGCGAGCGGGTCAACGACGTGCCGCCTTCCAAGCGCGGCATCGCCATGGTGTTCCAGTCCTATGCGCTCTATCCGCATATGACCGTTTACGACAACATGGCCTTCGGCATGCGGATCGCCAGGGAATCGAAGGAGGAGATCGACCGCCGTGTGCGTGGAGCCGCGGACATGCTTCAGCTCACCCCATATCTCGACCGGCTTCCGAAGGCGCTTTCCGGCGGCCAGCGGCAGCGCGTGGCGATCGGCCGGGCGATCTGCCGCAATCCCAAGGTCTTCCTTTTCGACGAGCCGCTCTCAAACCTCGACGCCGCGCTGCGGGTGGCGACCCGCATCGAGATCGCCAAGCTCAGCGAGCGGCTGTCGGACACCACCATGATCTACGTCACCCATGACCAGGTGGAGGCGATGACGCTGGCCGACCGGATCGTGGTTCTCTCCGCCGGTCACATCGAGCAGGTCGGGGCGCCCCTCGAACTCTACGAGCGGCCGGCAAATCTCTTCGTTGCGCGCTTCATCGGCTCCCCGGCCATGAACGTCATTCCGGCGACGATCACCGCGACCGGTCAACAGACCGCCGTCACGCTCGCGGGCGGAAAATCGGTGACGCTCGACATTCCGACGAATGCCTCCGAAAACGGCAAGACGGCAAGCTTCGGCGTGCGCCCGGAAGACCTGCAGGTGACCGAGACCGACGATTTCCTGTTCGAGGGCACGGTCTCGATCGTCGAGGCGCTGGGCGAGGTGACCTTGCTTTACATCGAAGGACTGGTCGAAAACGAGCCGATCATCGCCAAGATGCCGGGGATCGCCCGCGTCGGCCGCGGCGACAAGGTGCGGTTCACGGCCGACAAGGCGAAGCTGCATCTCTTCGACACAAAAGGACAGAGCTATCGGGCGTAGTTCGGCTGCAGGGCCGGGGGCATTTTCGGCCTGCAGCCCTGAACCCTCTGTTAAATTTCATGGGTTAGCGTCGTCGCAGTGAAATGCGAAAAGGCGAGTTCGATGAGCAGTGCAGCCCCCGTGATCAACCGGCACTTTCTCAACAAGGAAGAGTCATTCATGTACGATCGGGAGGCGAATTTCCCGATGGAAGACACGCGGAACGAGGCGCGGATCGAATTCACCGAAAAGGGTATGCAGAATCTCTCGTCGCGCCGCTGCGAGATCATCAAGCTCTCCAGGAGCAGCGCCCTGATCGGCATTCTGACCCAGTTCCAGCTGCCGCAGAATTTCTATCTCGACATACCGAGCGCCCGCATCCCCCTGATCGGCTGCCTCCTGAGGCGGGTGCATGCCAACAACATCATCGAGGCGCGGTTCCTGCGGCTCCTGAGCGAGCGGGACCTCAACCGGATCTTCGTCTACAGCACCCATCCGAACCATCGGAACCGCACGCTCGACATCTATCGCTGAGAATGACGCGGCCCTCCGGTCGCAAGGGGCCGGGGGAACCGGTGCGCGGATGGTCTCGGCAGGTTGCTCGGCTGCAAAAAACCACTCGCGTCGC
The DNA here is from genome assembly GCF_042436655.1 of Sinorhizobium sp. P24N7. Taxonomy (NCBI): domain Bacteria; kingdom Pseudomonadati; phylum Pseudomonadota; class Alphaproteobacteria; order Hyphomicrobiales; family Rhizobiaceae; genus Sinorhizobium; species Sinorhizobium sp. P24N7. Next base: position 30,773 of record NZ_JBHMIW010000031.1, read on the forward strand.
GCAAACATCAGGCCAACTGCGTAGATCGCGAATGCAAGGAGCGCTCTCGCCGGCGCAGACAGTTCAGAGTAGCCACCGCCCTCGGCGCGTTTCATTGCGTCACAGATTGACCATCCCCTCGCATATTCGCAAGCGAATGTTGTAGGAGCCGTACATCCCGGTCCCTCATTCCTGTGCTTGTCACAGGAATCCAGCCAGACCAAGTCCTTGGGCTGGAAAGGCTCTTCCCGCGCCGCAGACGCGGCGCTGCTGGATCCCTGCGACGAGCACAGGGATGAGAGTGGAGGGGGTGCGGTCCCTCGGCGCGTCTCAAAAAGACGTAACTTTTCGTTGCGTGACGGGTTGACCATTCCCTCGCATATTCGCAAGTGAGGGTTGTAGCAACCGCTCATCCCGGTCCCTCATTCCTGTGCT
>NZ_JBHMIW010000032.1:0-27738 GCF_042436655.1 Sinorhizobium sp. P24N7
CAACGGCGGAATACTTGCGCCTCAGTGTGTCAGGTTTTGAACATAGAAGTCTTCAACCGGACACGACTGGCCCAGAACGTCTATGACGACGGTCGCCTGCCGGAGATCGTGAATGCGAGGTCCGGTGGGCCGGCCTCCTCGCTCAGACCGATCGAGCGCGCGAGGAGAACTCCTCATGCCCTCAGATTAAGTTTAAACTTTCAGGGGGTCGAAAAGGTCGCAGTCGAAATTCATTGAGGCGCTCCGTGTCACACGCCGGTAATCAAAGCGCGTTGCAACAGATCCTTCAAATAACTCTGAGGTCAGGCACGGCCAAAAAACGATTTTCGCTCAGACCAGCACGCGTTACGCGCTGTGTCGCGCAATTGATCGTACCGCGCACCTAGGTCCGGCGCATCCCGCCACTTCGAGATAACCTTCGCGGGGTGCTCGTATTTTTCGCACTTCGGGACGAAGCCCTTGACCACCGCGCTGCAAGTCGACCCTCTGTTGCGCGCGGGTAGCGCTCAGGGCTGCAGTACCTGCTTCTATGATTGGGCGGCCAGGCGACCTAGGTTGACGTCGCGTCCGTGCTCACCTGCTACATGCTTAGCTGCGGAAACCCGTCCGAAACCTCCAGCGCTCGATCAACGATATGAGGGATCTACTCGATATCTAGGGCCAGCCGCAAATAGACGGAATCGGACGCGAATAGTCAAAGCATTGAACTGATCGCTTTCAAGTTGGCATAGCGCTTGCCCTTTGAACTGCGGGATTCACCCTGAAACGGAGCCGCTCAATGTCCGTACTGATGGTTTCGCTTGAGAACCTGACCACCGCGTCGTCCCTCGACCAGTTGCTGGCGACGGACGGGTCGATGTAGGAGGCGTCATCGGCGAGTTGGAACCTCCCGTATGGGTGGGGAGAGCGTGGTCACCAGATATGTCGCGCTTAGTTCTATGGCTACACGAGACCTTTCTTAGGCTGCTAGAGTCAAAGTTCGCTCGTGGGCAGCGAGGGCCGGGCTTGCTGTAAGGAGGCAGGGAAAGAATGAGAAACTACTCTAGCGGGGTTGCGCATCATTCAAAGCCATGACGTATTGCCAACAGTTCCAACCAATAGCACCAACCACGTGCTCGCGCGTTTGCCGACAATAGGTCGAGGTCGGTTACGGATAACCTGAGATTCAAATTATGCACATGGAAGTAAAGCACGCAAATGTATATTGGCATTGACAGGAGGGTTGAATATGCCAGATGAGCCTTGCTATGACGAAAATGTTGCTTCCGTCTATGAAAAATATACCAGGATGATAGGTAAAGTCGCTGAGGCAGATGAAACTGCCGCGTTTCTTGAGCGATTTTCCAGCGGAAGGAGTGCTCTTGAACTTGGTATTGGCAACGGGCGCGTGGCGGTGCCGTTGAGCGAGCGCGGCGTCAAGGTCGAAGGTATCGACATCTCGGACAGCATGTTGAAACTACTCGCCAAGCGTACCGGTCTGATCAAGGCTTGGAAGGGCAACATTGCCGATTTCAGCTCAGAGCAACGCTATGATCTCGTCTATTGTGTTTTTGGCACGTTCACGCTGCTCTTCAGGCGCGAAGAGCAAATAGCTTGCCTGCGATCTGCCGCGGAGGCGCTAAATGAGGAGGGGGTTTTGGTGATAGAGGTGCGTGTGCCAGCCTTGGATGGTTTCGTTCGCGGCCAGAAAACTACTACTACGCTCGTGGATCACGAGAATACATTCATCAATGCGACAGTCCACGATCCACTAAACCAGAACTTGACTTCAACCCTCCTCTGGTTTTCCGGTACATCGGTCAGACGGTTACCAGAACGCGTTCGTTACGTTTATCACCAGGAGCTCGATACCATGGCCGAATGCGTAGGGCTGGAGCTAGCAGAGCGTTGGGGAGATTGGGCGAGGGGTGCATTCACCGATGTGTCCAAACGTCATATCTCGGTTTACCGCCGAACCCGCCTGTAGTGCGTGACCTGCCACTAAACTTTCATCCCGCGGCGATTAGTTATGGCCGGCGGCCCGATCCCGATATGGACTTGCCGGGTTTGGAGTTCCGGCGCCATGAACTCCGGCGCATAGGTATTGGCGTTCGCGAGGGTGAAGCACATTGACTAACCAACCTGCAGGGTTTGGTTGGCCCGGTCCACGGCCCTTTGCCTGTGGCGTGTTACCGCAATGATGACGATGTTGAGCTGGTACATTCCAGTCGGTAATGTGACAGTTGGGCCAGTTAGAGATGCGACAGTCCCGCCTCTCGACGTGCCGGGTCAGCGTCAACGTTGGGGCAAGGATGGTGGCTTGAAGAAGCGTGGCTGAGACCACGAGCGTTTGGAGTCGTCATGTCGCAGATGGAATTGCATCGCCTGGAACTCATCCAGCAGATTCGGCAGGCGCAGCTTGAGTGTCGTCCAGGCCTATGATCGGGTTGGCGCCGGCGGTGCGGCCTCGAAGAAGCGCGAGCACCGGCGGCACATCGAGGATTTCCGCAACACGGTGCTCGACCTTGTGCGTCCACGGCCGAAGGCTGTTTGAACATCGCAGCGTTATGTATCCTTCGCCCATTGTGCAGTCGATCTACACAGGAGTTCGTTCTGCGCTCCGCCTATCCGGACGAAAGGCACGGCCATTTCAAGCCGCTAGTCGAGCTTTGGTCGGTTGGCATGCGATTTGCTTTACAGTTCCACAAGGCAGCGGCAGCACTCGAAGTTCGGAAACCGGCCTGGAAGCCGGCATAATGCCCGACTGGGTGCCTTACGGGCCACGGTCGCCCATTTGAAGCTGGGCACCAGTAGGAGCAGTTTGTTGGCCATCGGCTTTTTTGTCCCAAAGCTAACCTTGCTAGAATGGGCAGCGCCACACGTGATTACTTTGCACAGTGTCCGTACGGGCGATAAAGGCAATGGATATGGTACCGCAGCGACTGGACGTATCACTCAATGGATCTTCACACACCGACCGAACAACAACGGTTTCATGCTAACCGTCGACGTGGTTCGGTCGATCACCAGGGCTTATCACTGGACACGCTATTAACGCAGCCAATTGGTCGACGGCGCCCCAGACTTTCGACCTCGCGGAGGGAGGCTCGATGATTTGCAAGACGACTTCTTCCGCGACAGATCCCGCCCAGGGTGCGCATCGCGCGCTTCTGGCAAATGGGTCGACCCTTGCGATTAACCGGCTGGTGCGCTGCCTGTTCGCCGAGCGTTTGCTGGAGCCGGATGCATTGCTGTGGGCGCAGGACAAATCCGAGGCTTGGTTTCCCCTCTGGGCTTCGCAGCGCGTGCTGCATTTCACCCACCTGCACCTTGCGCCCGCCGGAACATTGCAAAACCGGGGGCGGGTCGAAGTGATGGACGGAGTGGGTGGTCGGCACAGGATTGAGGATCCTGCCGCCCTGATAAGCGAGGTCGCGCCGTCTCTCACGATTGCGCCTGCCCCAGACGACCTGGAGCGTCTGCTGAACGACGTCGACAACAGCGTGCAGAACGACATACTAGCGCGGCGCCATCGCGAGCAGTGGAGTGCCGAACTACGCCGTCAAGTTGCTGAGGCGGGTGCGCCTGGATTCCTTGCCTATCTCCATGGAAACGTTCCGCTGCACCTCGCCGCGATGACCCTTGACCAATGGGGCGCGCTGGAAGGCCATCCATTCTATCCCACCTGGAAGACCAAGCCCGGGCTGTCGCCCGAGGACGTCGTTGCACTTTCGCCCGAGTTCGGCGCGCGGGTGCGACTGCGCATAGCGGCCCTCCGCAGCGATTGGGCCTATGTAGAGAAGATGCCGCATGTCGGTGGCTATTCGGAGTGGTTTGCCCGGAACTTTCCCGAAGTCTGGCACGACTGGGCGCAGCGCATGATAGCGCGTGGCAAGCCAATCCAGAGCTGGCTGCCTCTGCCCGTTCACGCCTGGCATCTCGACAATTTCGTGCGACGCGAATTCGCGCCCGAGATTGAGGCCGGTGTTCTCGATCCGAACGGCCCGGAGATTGTAACATTACCCTCAATGTCGTTCCGCACGATGCTGCCGGAGACGGAAGAACCGAAGCCCTTCATCAAACTCCCCGTCGCCATATGGATGACCAGCGCACTGCGCACATTGCAGGCCAGCTCGATCCATATGGGACCCCGCCTTAGCACGTTGATTTCCGACATCCTGTGCAAGGACAATGATCTTCGTAATGAGTTGGAGATCTTCACCGAAGAGTTGGGCGCTATCTTGCGAAATCCGGAAACCGGCGACGAGCATCCCGGCCGCTTCCTGTCGGTCATCTATCGCAATGTCGATGCCTTGGCACGCCGCGATGGCCTCTTACCCGTCACAGCCGCGGCACTGCTCACGGGCAGCCCGCTCGATGGCCGGCCGCTCATCTGCGAGCTCATTGCCAGAAGTGGCAATGAGAGCGAGGCGGCGGTTACGGCCTTCTTCCGAGCCTATGTGCGCACTGTCGTCCGTCCGGCACTTACGATGCATCTTCTCTACGGAATTGCGTTCGAGGCGCATCAGCAGAACAGCACCATCCTCTTCGACGATCGTGGCCTCCCACAGAAGCTGCTGATCCGCGACTTTTGCGGCGGTCCGAGTTGCGCATCGCTATTCAAGGAGCGCGGCTACGAGCTGAAGCCGTTCAGCCGCAAGGGCATTCCTCCAACGCCTTGCGCCGACGACATAAGCCTTGTCCGTTCCTTCGTCATCGATGCCTGCTTTGTCTGCCATCTTCACGAGGTCGCGCTTTGCCTCGCCGAGGAGTATTCACTCGCAGGCGACAGCGTTTGGCGCGTCCTGCGGGAGGAGACCGAGGGAGCCTTCGACGCGCTGCGGCCGCGCATGCTGTCGGACGCCTTCTGGACTGAAGAGCGCGAAGCCTTTCTGAAACGGCCCTGGTCGACACGCTCGGTTCTGCGGATGCATCTGGAACACTATCCAGACTACCGCATCGAACACCAACTGCCCAACCCGCTAGCGGTTGCGCAATGATCAACGCAGCGATTAGCATACCTACTGGGATCTTGCTGAATGATCGAACAGTCGCCGGGGCCGACACTTTTCTCAACAGGTCAGATGCCGGATGTCTGCTTCTTCGGAATCAGAGCTTCGGTTAGCATATTTCATGGATATAAGCATAACGATCAGCCGTCGCGATCAGATCGAAGAAGGCTCGCGGTCTCGCGTGGTAGCCCAAAGTCAGATTTCCACTTTGCGTTACAGCGGACAGTTCAACATGACCGCCACACTCCAACCGCAAAGTTAAAGTGTCCTGATCCTGCAAGGTATGAATGTCACTCTCCCCGCGTTTTGACGACGTGGGAGATTGCGGATGCGATTGATTGCGATGAGCGAGGGCGATTGCAGCGGATCGAGGTCTTGTCGAGGTCGTCGGCAGTCGAACAATCGGACTTGCGACGGCGTGCGTGATTATGCCTTGGCGATCGTGCGCGAGCGCTATCGGGATTTCGGCGCGACACTGGCCGCCGAGAAGCTGACCGAAGAGCACGGACTGACGGTATCGCGCGAGACGTTGCGCAAGTGGATTCGGAGGTCCGTCTCTGGCTGTCGCGCCAACGGCGCCGTCATCAGCCGCGGCTGTGCCGTGAGGCCTTGGGCGAGCTGGTGCAGATCGACGGCTCCGAGCATCGCTGATTCGAGGATCGCGGGCCGCCCTGTTCACTTTGGTGTTCATCGACGATGCGAGGGCAAGCCGATGCGATTGCGCTTCGTGCGCTCGGAAAGCGCCTTCAGCATTTTGAAGCGCTGGAACTCTATCTCAAGAATCACGGCGCTCCCGTCTCCGACTGGCGCTATGCGGATTTCGGTCCGACGCTGGCGGCCGAGAAGTTGGCGGCGCACGATGGGCTGACGGTTTCGCGCGAGACCCTGCGCAAATGGATGTCGGAGGCCGGCCTGTGGCTGTCGCGCGAGCAGCGCCGCACGTTTCATCAGCCGGGGCTGCGTCGCGAGCCTACGGCGAGCTGGTGCAGATCGACGGATCGGAACCCCGCTGAATCGAGGATCGCGGTGATCCCTGCTCGCTCTTGGTCTTCATCGACGACCCGACGGGCAAGCTGATGCAGTTGCGCCTCGTGCGCTCGGACAGCGCGTTCACGCACTTCGAGGCTCTGGAGCTTTACTTGAAGCAACACCGCTCGCCTGTCGCCTGTTATTCCGACAAGCATTCGGCCTTCCGGGTGGCGAAGAAGGATGCCAAGGGGCGGCCAGGGCATGACGCAGTTCGGCCGCGCGCTTTCGCAGCTAAACTTCGAGATACTATGCGCAAATTCGAGTCAGGCGAAGGGTCGCGTCGAGCAGCGAACCGGACGCTGCAGAACCGCCCGGTCAAGGAATTGCGCTTGGCGGGGATCCCCAGCATGGATTAAGGGCAACGCCGTGCCTGGCTTTGTCGCGCGCCACCATGCTCGGTTCGCAACAACCCCTGCCCGGTCAGATGATCTGCATAGGCCGATGAACATCAGGCCGACCGGCTGAAGGACATCCTCTATAAGCGCGAGCAGCGCTATGTCGGCAGCCAGCTGACGTTCTCGCGTCATGCTCAAGGAAACGATGTGTCCCGCGGGCGGGGCGGCCGCTATGTCGAGACCTACGCCTTGGCTGACGGCATGCTGGATGTGCGCGGGAAAGGGCCTTCCCTGCCCTACCGGCGTTCGACAAGGACCAGCACGTGACGCATGCGGCGACCGCCTTTACCACTTTGTCGAACGCAAGTGCCGATCCATGAAATGGCCCGCCAACTCGGCCGTCACCGATCGACGATCTATCGTGAGATCTGGCGCAATACCTTTCATGAAGCCGAGTTTCCGGAATACAGCGGGACTACAGCGCTGTCGCTGACGATACCGAAAAGGAGCGTCGCCGGCGGCTGCCCGTCGGTTTTGACACGGATGGGCGCGGCCGGCCCACATGGCGAAAGCTATGCGCAGCGTTTCCTGTGCCTGCTCCGGACCGATCGAGACAACGATGATCTCCTCGGCCTCGCCGGCTTCCTTGAGCCGGATCGCTTCCTCGATCTTGTCGAACGGGTTCATCGCCTCTTGACGTTGGCAAGCTCAACGACCAATCCGGCGGCCTTCACCTGGACCTTGACGTTCGCATCTACAACCCGCTTAACCGAGACGGGTACCTTCATCACATCCTCCGTTCAGCACGCGGATCGGTTCTTAATCCTGAGTTCAAGGGGCCAACCGCTTAAGACATAAGTCGCTAGCGGCCACGGGTTGCCCGGCCGGGCATGCCCCTCGTGCGGCACATTCATTATGTCAAAGCCCAGCAGGACGGAGTGGTGGATATTTATTCACTTCCCAACAGCTTTTCCGAAGGCCGTCCGATAGGATCTGCATGCAGCGTACGAGGACAACAAGGTCGGTCTTTGCTTGCCACACAAGATCCCAAACCTGAGTCTCCTACTCCATCCTATTCTTTTTTGGTACTGGGCATGTGGTAGAATGGCAGGTCGGTCACATCGGTCGAGGCCAGATGCTCGCGCCATAATGAGACGATTGCTATCACAACCATCGACAGTTCGCCGACGATCGAGCAGACCCGCCACTCAGGGATCAAACTTAGACACCAGCAGCAACACTCATTTTGCCGCCGAAGTTGGCCGTGGCGTGAATTTCATGGCAAGCCGCTGAGCAATCTTTCGGCCAACACAGCAAGTTCTGGCTCGGATTCTGAAGACTTAAGGCGATCAAACACAACCCCCATGAAAAACTGCCCGCCTCAATGTGATCGAATGGTTGAGCGTCGAGGACGTTGCGACCTGCCGGGAAACGGCCTCCCGGCACGGCCGATACGATGCCGAGTTAATCGGGGAAGCATAAGGCAAGGATCACGGAACGGGACGACTTGGCAAGCATTGCCCAATGGCTATCCTTACGCAATTCTGAAACTAAATTGTTGCGGAGGTCACGCCTTCTGGCATGCTGCGCGCAACTCTGGGCTGATTAAGTCCTCCGCTTTGTGCCATTCGCCCTTAACCCGAGTGCGATTGGGATCGTAGAATGGGCGAAGGGATGCGACTGCAGGATGCCTTTCACCTGCGACCTCTACTTCGAATTCTCCCTCAGAAAGCCACTCGGCGTTGACCCCGGTTTCCGAATGCAGGTACCCCATGCCGATGCTGCAGCCGAGGGTATGGCCGAAGCCGGCAGATCGCAGGTAGCCGACGAGCGACGCATTGCGCCAGACCGGCTCCGTGCCGAACATGAGCGGTGTCGCCCCTGGCGCAGCCAGCTGAACAAGCCGTCGGCGTGGAGTTTTCCCACGCTGTCCTTCGAGAGCTGCTCGCCCGATGAAATCATCGCGCTTGTTCCACGCAACCGTAAAGCCAAGGCCCGATTCGAGAGGGGTGTCCTCGTCTCCGACGTCCGAACCCCAGTCACGATACCCCGCCTCCAGGCGCAACGTGTTCAGCGCCACATATCCCGCGCGACGCAGTTCGAGGTCGCGGCCAGCGGTGACAAGTGCATCGTAAATGCCGAGCGTCTGCTCGGTCGGGATGTGTAACTCCCACCCGAGTTCACCCACAAAGGTCATCCGAAAGGCCAGGGCCAAGCCGTAGCCGACCTCGACCTCGCGGGCCGTTGCAAATGGAAATACCGCATCGGAAAAGTCGGCCGGGCTCACGCGCGCCAGCAATTCCCGTGACCGCGGTCCCATAACCGAGAGCGTGGTGTAGCCCGACGATACGTCGGTCGCGAATACGTGCCCTGCTCCTTTGGCGTGCATTTTCAGCCACGCAAGGTCACGGTTGCGCTGAACGGCCGCAGTGACGACGAGAAACTCCTCGTCACCGGTTCGTGCGATCGTAACGTCAGATTCCATGCCCCCGCGCTCGTTCAGCCACGGGGTGTAGACGATACGGCCGACGGGAACATCGACTTCATTGGTGGACAATCGCTGGAGCAGCGGCAGAGCATCTCTTCCCTGCACCAGTAGATGCGCGAAAGACGTCTGGTCAAACAGTCCTACCCCTGAACGGGTGGCCTCGTGTTCCTCGCCGCTCAGCTTGAACCAGTCGTCCCGGGTGAACGTCGCGTGGGACTCGGTCCGTATCCCTGGGGCGTCGAACCATTGCACCCGCTCCCATCCGGCAACCTCGCCGAAGTTCGCGCCTACCTGTGCCAGCCGGTCATGCAAGGGCGAGGCTCGTACGTTACGCGCTGTCTTTGGCGATTTATGGGGCCAATGCAGCGACCAAAGATTTCCAACCGCTTCGACTGTACGATCGTGCAGATACTTGCGATTGCGTTGGAAAGGCATGGCGCGGCGAACGTCCATCTCCCAATAGTCGTTCGCGGGGACGCCCGTCGACATCCATTCAGCCATGACTTTGCCGGCACCGCCGGAGGACTCAATTCCGCACGAATTGAAGCCTGTAGCAACGTAGAGGCCGGCGATATCCGGCGCCGGGCCGAGCAGGAAGCGGTTGTCCGGGGTGAAACTTTCCGGCCCGTTGAAATTCAGCTGGAGACCCACGTCCGCCAACGCCGGCATGCGCTCGATGGCAGCTGCCAGGTAGGGTTCGATGTGGTCGAAGTCCTCGGGCAGCGAATCGAAGCTGAAATCTCGTGGGATACCGTCCATGCCCCAAGGCTTCCCATCCGGCTCGAAGAACCCAACCAGCAGCTTGCCGGCATCCGCCTTGGCGTAGAATTTCGCATCCATGTCGCGAATCGTCGGCAGGTCGGCGGGCAAACCGGGAATCGATTCCGTTACCACGTAGAAGTGTTCCGCCGCATGCAGCGGGACCGTCCAGTTCAGGTCCGCGGCAACGTTACGGCTCCACATGCCCGTGCAGATAACCGCCTTCTCGGCGCTGACCAGGCCTTCTGCGGTCTCGACACCAGCAAACCGGCCCTTCTCGACTACGATGCGGATCACCGGCGTCCGTTCCACAATTTTTGTACCCCCTCGGCGCGCGCCAGCGGCGAAAGCCCGCGCCGTATCCACAGGGTTGGTCATCCCGTCGGAAGCGATCCAGGCTGCGCCGAGTACGTCGTTGACGTCGAGCAGGGGCACGCGCCGCTTAGCCTCGGCCGCGTCAATGATCTGCACATCCAGCCCAAAGGAGCGGCCCATCGACGACCCACGCTTGAGCTCCTCCATCCGCGCTTCCGTGGCTGCGACCGTGATTGAACCACTTTGCCTGAACCCGGTCGGTTGCCCGGTCAGTTGCTCAAGGTCGCGGAACAGCTCGGCGGAGTACTGGGCCAGCTTGGCCATATTCTCATTTGCGCGGAGCTGCGTGACAAGCCCGGCAGCATGCCAAGTGGTTCCGCAAGTTAGTTGGTCGCGCTCGAGCAGGAGGACGTCGCGATGTCCGAGCCGGGTAAGGTGGTAGGCAATCGAAAGGCCGATGATACCGCCGCCGATGATGACGTATTCTGTATGAGAAGGCAGTTTGCTTTGCATATCAAGAGCTCAGAAAAAAGAGTGTTAGTTAGCTGGACCAGCCCAGCGGTAGGAATGATGCCCGATCCAGACTAGGCTCCCCAGCGCGTGGACCAGGCTCGACCGGACGTGCGCTTTTCACGACATCGCGGTGCCACTCCCGCATCGAACCTATGCGCAGTTGGGCGGGTTTTACCATTCAGGATAGGTCTCCACGCCGAGTTATGCGGATACAGTCGATCGATTTGCGAGCCAGTTAAGTCTTGGATATTAAATGAGTTGAGAATCCGCGTTTCGCTCATATTATGCATCGCGGCGACGAAATTCTGCGCCGAGCAGGCCCGGAACGAGGACTTTGGATTTACACCGCCTAGTTCGCGGCGAACTGGCTCCCGCAAAGATTCGATGGATGCGCCGTCCGGGTGGCCCTGTCCGTCAACTCACGGAAGGCATAGTCGGCGCTTCTTGCCTCCGCGTGCAGTACACTTCTACGTCGGCCGTGAACAATAAGCGGACTTAAGCGGCGTGCGGGTTCGCTCCCCCGAGCAGCCAGACGAGCACCAGCCACAAAAGCTGCCTCAACCAGTTGATGAGGAGCGAGAAGTTGTAGCCAGCTGCGGCCAACACGGCATTGATCGCGTCTCCCTGTTCGCCGGCGAGATAGTTGCCGCCCATGCGGTGCTCGGCCTTGAGATGGCCGATGACCGGTTGGACGGCGGCGCGCCGCCGCATCTCGCGCTTGGTCGCCGGAGTGACGCGGCGCTTTTGGCCGCTGGTGAAGACCCGGAACCGGTGACTTTCAGGGGCATTGTGGCCGCGGTAACCGGCGTCGGCGAGGATGCGCTCGATGTCGTTGCCAATGGTGTTCTCGATGTCGGGAATGACGGTCGCGAGCGTGTGGCCGTCATAAGGATTGCCGGGCAGAGCCTTCGCATGCAGGGCGAACTGGCCGCCCCTCGCGCGTTTCAGCGTGGTGGCGACCGAGACCTTGACGCCGAATTCGTACGGCCTGTGGGCCTTGGCCTTGCCGATGCATTCGACCTCCGGCGCATGCAGGCTGTAGATCTTGCGGCCGCGCTGGCGTTGCCGCAGCTCCAGCACCGTTGAGGCCTGGTGGAGCGGCCAAAGGAAGACGGTCCGCAGGTTCTCGTCATTGCCGATCTGGCGGCGAATGTCGCGGACGGTGCGACCGAGATAGGTCTTGAGTGTCCGCAGCGTCTTGTTGGCCCGCTTGAACTGCTTGGCATGGGCATAGCGCTGATGCTTGATCAGCGCCAGCTTGCCGACCCGGACATAGCTCTGGCGCAGCTTCACGCCGGTCTTCTTCGCCAGCCGTACCAATCGCTCGCGTGCCCGATGGATGAGCTTGGCGTCGGTCGGGAACATGACGTTCTTCGGCTGCACGGTGGTATCGACGATCACCCGGCGCGTATCCTGCGGCTGGATCGCCCCGGTCTTGGCCGCAACCGCCAGGCTTTCCTGCAACAGCGCCGTAAGCCGCTCCTCACCCATCCGATTGCGCCAGCGCGTCATCGACGAACGCTCGAAGGGCAGACGGTGGCAGAAGAACTCTTCGCCGCAGAGATACTAGAGCGGTTCCGGCTTTGACTGAATCGGAGGGGATTCCGTTTTAGTCAATTTTGTGATTCAAGATGTTGGCTGGAGCGGAGGCCAGCATCTGATGACGCGACCTCTTTCGAACGATCTTCGTGAACGTGTTGTTGGCGCGGTTGAGGCCGGCGAAAGCTGCCGATCGGTGGCGGCTCGTTTCGGCATTGCCGTATCGTCGGCGGTGAAGTGGTCTCAGCGCTATCGATCGAGCGGGTCTGTGGCGCCCGGCAAGATGGGCGGCCACCGCAGGCATGTGCTGGAGCCGCACCGTGCGTTCATCGCGGAGCGGATCAACCAGACGCCGCATTTGTCGCTGCATAGGCTGAAGGAAGAGCTGGCGGCGCGTGGGGTGAAGGTCTCGCACGATACGGTGTGGCGGTTCCTGCGCCGCGAGGGGCTGCGGTTCAAAAAAAACACTGTTCGCCCTTGAGCAGGCCCGTGCCGATATTGCCCGCCGGCGGCAACGCTGGCGCGCCTGGCAGTCCGGTCTCGATCCGAGGCGGCTGGTGTTCATTGACGAAACCTGGATCAAGACCAACATGGCGCCGCTCTATGGCTGGGGCCCGCGAGGCAAGCGCCTGCGCGGCTTTGCCCCGCACGGCCACTGGCGCACGCTGACCTTTGTCGGCGCTTTGCGCCACGACCGGCTGGCAGCGCCTTGCGTCTTCGACGGACCAATCAATGGTCAGTGTTTCCGCGCCTATGTTGCGCAACAGCTCGTGCCCGTGCTCGAACCCGGCGACATCGTCATCATGGACAATCTCGGCTCCCATAAGTCGACCGCCGTCCGGCAGATGATCCGAGCCGCCGGCGCAAGGCTCTGGTATCTACCGCCATACTCGCCCGATCTAAACCCGATCGAGCAAGCCTTCGCCAAAATCAAACACTGGATGCGGGCGGCGCAGAAGCGAACCGTCGAGGAGACATGGCAACACCTCGGCAGCCTCGTCTCCTCAGTTCAACCCGACGAATGCAGCAACTACTTCGCCAACGCCGGATATGCTTCCGTCAAAACCTGAAACGCTCTAGAAATAGGGGGTCTCCACCCAGCGGGCGCACAAATCCTCGTCCGACAGGTTGAAGCTGTGTTTGAGAATCGCCAGCCCGGCCATCAGCCGCGTCGGCAGCGGCGGCATGCCGGGGCCGTCCGAATAGACTTCGCCGAAGCGCCGCTCCAAGAGCGGCCAGTCGATCGTCTGCGCCAGCCGCACCAGTTCGTGCGTCATGTCGATGATCTGATCCAGCCGGGAGCGGAACAGATCCTGCTCCCCCGTCCCGCGCCGTTCGCGTGGCCTCGACATCGCCGCTCCTCGATTCACCGCCGCTAAAACGAGTAATCACGCCACGCCGAAGGAGCAAGGATTCCTCTGCCGGCTGCAGGCTGAGTTGCGCAGCGGCGCATATCGGCCAAGTCCGGCGAGGCGAAAGCTCGTTCCCAAGGCCAGTAAACCGAGGCAGTTCCGACCTTTGGCAATCCCCACGATCAAAGCCGCGTCGTTCAATGCCCCGTCAAAGTATGATATTCGTCATCCGTTCAGTTCCGCCGATTCGAGCCCGTCGGGAGGTGTACACTGCAGGGAAAAAGCCAACCTATGCAATATGATCGCATCGATGCCGGCATTCTCGAGCTCGTGCAAAAGAACAATCGCCTGACTTCCGAGAGTATCGGTGAACAAGTCGGGCTATCGGCAACTGCCTGCCAGCGAAGATTGAAGAGACTACGATCAGCGGGGATTATCGAAGCGGACGTTTCTATTGTTTCGGCGAGAACTGTGGGGCGGCCCATTCAAATGATTGTCCTTGTGACGCTGGAGCGGGAGCGGGCCGACATCATCGATAAGTTCAAGCGGGATATCAAATCGTCACCCGAAATCGCCACCGGTTTCTATATCACCGGCGACTCGGATTTCCTTTTGTACATTACGGCCCGCAGCATGGAGGATTACGAGGATTTCATCCGGCGGTTCTTTTACCAGAACCCCAATATCAAGAGCCTGAAAACCATGGTTGTCGTGGATCGCGTGAAAACTGGGTTCGCTGTTCCAGTAGAAGTGCCCTCACACGATTGAAGAAACTCCTACACCAGCGTCAGAGTGGGCTAGGCACCTCTCGCAGGCCCGCCGGTCTCGTAGCTTAGCTCAAACGCTGATGCGAGGCTTGATGCGTTATGCCGCTACGCGATTCAGCCATTCTGCAGGTCCCGACTGTCGTAACAACTACAAATCCTTCCGAGTCAGGGCGCTTTCTCTTCAACCATGCGACGATGCGGTTGCCGACGAGCTCCGGCCTATGGAAGTCATCTTCCCTGGAGAAATGGCGGGAGGCGACGGCGCGGTTACTCAGTTTGTGTCGCTGCTTCGGTCAGAATTTCCTGCGCGGCTGGAAACCACTGGAGTTGATTTTCGACCGAAAGCACGCTACGCAAAGTGAAGCCTGCGTCGACGACCTTGACACGCTGGAAGCGCTTCAAGCCGCGATAAACGCTGCATTCGGCACACAATCTGTTCTCGTCCATGACCGGGAGAAGGTACAAGTCGGTTCAGGCCGCAATCTCCGCCCGACCGAACGCACAACTCATATACCGATGGTGGTGCATCGACGACCCTCCTTTGTCGCCGTCGCCATCTTCGACCTTGACGGAAATGCACGCCAGGTTGGGCAGCAGATTGCCCTAGCGACGCACCTCTAGGAAAGACGGAAAGGTGAGGCGGACCGGCTGGGTGACTGCCTCGCCCGCGAATGCTGCGCATCCAACGTCGGTCTCGCGATCTGGCATGTGAGAGGTACACAGCCGACAATTCGGATTTACTATGAGCAATAAGGTTACGCTGCGGGAGCGGCTTCTGAGCACGATGGCGGAATACCAGCATGTTAACGGGGAGTTCTGGGACCGTTTTGAATTCGGGGCCTCGCTGGCAGCGGCAGATGTGCAGCTTCCAGATCGGCCGCGGTGCTGCGGCTGACCGAGCCGATGGACGGCATTGCCGACTGGCTTGCAGATTGAAAAAGTTATCCTCGATCAAGGCTGTCATCGAGGGCATGCCTGCCGGCTCGGCATGATTGTCGTACTAGCGGTCTCGCAAGGAGCGCTACTTCTTCATTGACGTCGACATGCGCTCCCGATCGAATACCGCAGACGATGGATGCGATAGGCGCGCGAATTTCAATGGAACTAGCCGACAGCCAATCCATCGGATGCAGGATGCCTATGAGATCTCCATGCTTCACTTCATCTAGCACCGAACAGCGAGGTTCGAAGATGCCCGGCGCGGGCGATTTCAGCTCGTCAGACGGGAGCGTTTCAAGCGTCTGGCTGGACTTCTGTTGACGAAAGGTTGGATGCTCGACTTTTCCTTCAACGAGTCCGAGTGCGATGAGTGCATTTCGTACTCCAGATTCGTAGATCGCGAGAGCTTCGGAGCCGACCGTGCCGCCGCCGAGTTCAGCGCAAATGAATACCTTGCCCTGGCTTTGGGCCAAGATATCGAACATTCCAGGCGTGTCGTGGTATTCCCAGACCAATGTCATGGGAAATTTGAATGCTTCTGCCATTCTGACGGTCTGGGCCATGAGATCGGCATCCGCAATAGGATGCGTCACGCTCGCCGGTGGAAAATCCCACTTTGGTCCGAAACTGTGCAGATCGAATATGGTGTCGGCCATTGGCAACAGAAGGCGCGAAATAGCATCCGCTATTCGTTCGGTTACTGAGCCGTCGGCGCGGCCCGGAAACATTCGATTGAGATTCAGCCCGTCGACTGGCGTGTTGCGGCTCCAAGCCTGCACGGCCGGCGGATTGAGCACTGGTACGATGATGACCCTTCCACAGGTTTGCGCTTCTGGCAGCCAGTCAACAAGCCGTCGCGCGACAATTGGCCCTTCCAATTCATTACCATGACATCCGCCAGTGATAAGGAGGCGCGGTCCCTCCCCTTTATTGAGGCTGAAGACCGGAAGCGAAAGAGCTTCGCAGTCGGCGCCTTCGGGGACAACAAGGTGCCCGGTGCTCATACCCGGCATATTGACATCGAACGTAAGGTGTGGTGCTTCGCTCATTGTTCAGCTTCCATTGGTATAGATTTTACGAGACCAGACGCCAGCAGGTCTGGTGCAACTTGTCGCGGGGGTTTAAAAAGTATCTCTTTGTCAAAGAGATTGCGGTATCGGTATAACCGCATTCACCGATCTAAAACTGCCTCGCAGCTGTCTAGGATTAGGCTTGTGATTTGCGCACCCGAGTCACGTCATAGTGGCGAGCCGGCTTCAGCCTTATGACTCCAGTGTCCTTTCCATGTCGATTTTGGTCTCGAAAGCACTCCCCGATTGGCAACCTCTTCGAGCGACCAAGCTCGATCGGATACAGCCGCAATTCAACGAGCTGGTTCTGCTCAAAGCGGCTGACGCTGACAACACTCTCATAATAAATCGCGTCGGATTGGGGACCTACTAATCCTTCTGCTGTCGGGTATCCTTTAGCCACCTCATCAACCGTCACCTCGGCATCGGTATGGACCCGAGGATCCTTGCTGTATTCGTCGAAAATATCAGCACCTACGAGCGTGCGGAGGTCCTGACAAAAGAAATTCGGCGGTTCCTGGCCTATTCCCCGGGGCCTTGATTGGTGGCGCGGTTGATCCGCCGCTTGCGACATTTCCTACTGCGGACCAGAGCCGAGGGGGCGCCGGAGCTGTTCGAATACCGCCGAGCCCAACGTGGCAGTTGTAGAATCGAGCTACAATCGTGGGCGCGGTACGTCAAATTCAAATTCTGAATTGAGAACATCTGGTTTCGAGATGAACCCGGACGGTATGGACTATAATTCCGTCTGGAGTATCGCTTGGCCTGTTTCACAAACGTCACTCACAGACTGGAAAAGCGCTGCGGATGCCGCAACGGCAGCGATGTCGGAGGGGAATGCGGCA
Source organism: Sinorhizobium sp. P24N7 (assembly GCF_042436655.1). Lineage (NCBI taxonomy): Bacteria > Pseudomonadati > Pseudomonadota > Alphaproteobacteria > Hyphomicrobiales > Rhizobiaceae > Sinorhizobium > Sinorhizobium sp. P24N7. Next base: position 16,943 of record NZ_JBHMIW010000032.1, read on the forward strand.
AGGGCTGACGAGCCCGAATCTCGATTATGTCGACGGCGAGAGTGCTTCTCGACGGGCAAGATGCATCATAAGGGGATTAGGTCATCATAATATTGAACTCACGGCAATCCATTATGTCCGGTAGCCGCCAGCCCCTTCAGGTCCTGTACAGCCGGGCAGAGAAGCGTGCGCGCGACGCGAGGTGTGACCGCGTACGGCCCCCGTATAAATCCCTCATTGAAGCGGTCGGTGCCAATGTCGGCCGTTCGAATGAGCTCGCGATCGTGCCGTCACACTGTCTTAATGGCTGCACGGGTCAGTTATAGGCGAGCACGTGGAGGGTCATTTCGGCGTCCAGCGTTCGCCGCGCGAGGTGGGCGGCTTGGAGGTGCATGACGATACCGAGCCCATTCTGATAGCCTTCCCTATGGACAGCTCTCCCTGATACGACTTTCGACGGCTAAGTTGTGGCAAGTGCGATGCCCGGAGAGGACCCGTCCACCACAGGTCGGAAGCTCAGCCTCCATCTCGTTTTTAGATGATGAGAATACATAAGCTGTGTTTGACGGAACCCGCCGGGCGGTTGATGTTCGATATCATTAGCGGCTCTAAGCGGTCATAAACCTGTAATTGAGAACTCAGATGCACGGCGTCGGGACTTCCAGTGATCTTCAGAACGAGACTACCGAGTGGCGGCGCCGTTTGCACCGAAAGCCCGAGCTCGGCTATCAGGTGCACAAGCCCGCCACGTTCGTGACGGAGAAACTCGCCTCGTTCGGGCACCACTCGTATCGGAATGGGAATAACGGAAGGTCGGTATTCAGTAGACGATGCACTTTGGCGCGAAGCTACCTTGCCCATGCGTCATGTCTCCCTGAAGGATCACCACCAGCATCACCCACCGAGGAATGACGATCATGACTAGGTCACCCGCCGATTTTGCCAACCGCATCGATGCACTGTTCAGCCAGTTCAGCGGGCCGGAAATGCCTGGAGCTGTCGTCGCGGTGACCGAGAACGGCCGCCAGATCTTCGCAAATGCCTATGGACTGGCGAACATCAACGACAATGTCCCGATGGGGCGTAAGACCATCCTCCGCATCGGTTCGCAGAGCAAGCAATTCACCGTGTTGCTGATCCTGATGCTGGAGGCAGAAGGCAAGCTCAGGCTGGAGGACGAGGTGCAGAAGCACCTGACCTATGTGCCCCGGCTCGAGTACCCGGTCACGCTTAGGCAACTTGCCTCCAACACCAGTGGCTACCGCGACTATCTACAGGCCATGATTCTCAGCGGTCGGTCGATCTTCGCGCCGTCAGACCGCCAGACAGTCCGTGAGATTATCGCCAGGCAGGACGCGCTGAACTTCAAGCCCGGCAGTGCCATGATCTATTCGAATTCCGGTTTCTTCATGTTGTACGAGCTCATCGAGCAGATCGAGGGCGCGACCTTCAACGAGGTCCTGCGCAAGCGTATCACCGGCCCGCTGGGCATGCACGACACCTCGCTCATGTTGCGCGACGGCTCGGTGATGAAACGGCTGGCTGCGCACTATACCAAGCGCACCAATGGCTGGACCCATTTAGGCTGGGGGCTGGAAGAAGACGGCGGAGGCGGCATAGTTTCGACGCTCGACGACATGGTGATCTGGCAGCAGAACCTGATCGAGCCCATGGTCGGGACAGCGGAAATGTATGAGCGCATGGCCACGCCTTGCGTCTTCGACAATGGTGCGACCGGCTGCTACGGACTCGGGCTTGTGACCGACGTTTATCGTGGCCGCCGCGCGGTCGGCCACGGCGGTGGGGTTGCCGGGGGAAGGTCGCAATCGATGCGCTTCATCGACAACGGGCTGGGTATCGTCATCATCGCAAACAACGATCAGGTCGCCGCCTTCGCGGTCGCCCGCCGCATCGCCGACATTTATTTTGGCACCGCCGCGCCGGCGCCGATCGAGTTCGCTCCCGGACGCTACCGACAGAAGCACGGCCCCGACGTATTCGAGATCGTCGTCAAGGACGGCGTCCCAACCTTCCTCGATTCCTTTGGTGCGAGCCGGTTTGATTTCGGCCATCCGAGCGGCGCCAAGCCCGAGCGCGCGATCACCGATCTAGCCCTAAGGCCAAGGCCGGACGGTAAGATTGACGGCACATTCTGCGGCATGCCGAGGGTCTACACACGCCTGGGCGCGGACGCCAAGGCGGTCACCCTTCTCTCCGGACGCTACGCCAACAAGGTGCAGGGTCTCGAGGTCGTGATCGATGGCGATGCGCAACGTGGCATGTTCCGTCTGCGCTCCGATCTCGGCGCGATGAATGCGGCTATCGTCGCCGCGGACAGCGATCTCTGGTTCCTGCTCCAGGCCGACACCGACACGGGTCTTGGCCCGCCTTGGAATGCCACGCTCAGCGTCACCGCCAACGGTTTCGATATAAACTCGGATGGCATCAAGAGACTGCGCTTCACGCGAGCCTGAGCAACACCAAAAAAGGGCGTGGAGAGCATGAGCACCGATTGTTGAACCGACCCGCAAGTGGCGACGTTCGCCATCCGCGACCAATGAGGCTGGAACATCAGACAACACGCCGACGATCCTGCCCTTCCGGGCTGGCTGAAGGGGCGACCCGATGGTCTGGCGCGGGGTTCAGGTGCCGTCGGCCATCATCTTGCGCGCGAGTTTCACGGCGTTCTTCAGGTGGTGATGGCTGGGAAAGCATACACCTGTTCCAGTTTATCGTGCACACGGCTCTCTATGGATTATGGGAGCTGACCGCCAATTCAACCGACATCACGCTAGTCGATCTTAAGCTCCTTCAAGGTAGCCGGTTTGTGTACGAATAGATCTCAACATCCCCTGGAGCACTCCGCCTGGAGGAACGCCGCGCGCCCAAGGCGGGACGCCTTATCCCCCCTTGCGCGGGCGGCGACTGAAATTGTCCGCGTTAGGATTGCGGCGCAGCTGAAGCCTGGATGTGGCAACTGGACGAGGTGCTCGACTATGAGCTGGATGCCGATTTCACCATGGTGATGAAGTTCATCAAGGAGATCAGTGAAACGCGGTCTATCGCGGTTCTGAACCGCGCTGAGGAGTTGCGCGAGAAAGCTACTCGAGCAGCGGAAAGTCAACGAGCGCCTGCGGCACGACGAGCATCTCACCCTGAGGTATCAGCAGATGTGATCTGCTCGTTCGACCCACGTTCGTTTGCGAGAAAATCGGCGGCAAGAAGGGCAGCATGGCCACGGCTATCATGCTGGTTGCCAGAGAGCAAGGATCGCGCCCGCCGGACCCGTGACGCGGTCGAACTGCGGCGCAGGGTTGCCGCCGTCGTTTTCGCATAGTGCCGTGTCGTCGTGATGTTCTCGTGAGCAGCAGGCCTGTTGCGCCACTCGCCTCGTAAGCATGGCCAATGAAGACAGCTCCTCCTCGATCGTCAGCCGGTTGATTGACGTTCGCTTTTCCCGCAGCGCAATTCGGGCTGCGAGCGCCTTTCCCCGATAAAATTATCCATTTGCATTGCCTTTTTTTACGATCTCCCGATAAGGGAGAGCATCAACGCGATATCCATTTATTCCTATCATGCATTCTGCCGCAACCATGGCATTTAAGATCGCTTCCTCTGTGGCATCGACTGCTGCCTCGAAAAATGGCGTCAATCCTGCATTTGGATACATGCTGATGCTGAGAGGTAGAGCAGCGCCATCGCAATTATCTGAAGCAATGGCGTTTGCTGTCGAAAACGCTACGAAGATCTCTCCAGAGGCCTCCGTTGCAATTCCCCCAAGTCTAGCTATACCCATGGAGGGCCTCTTTGCAAGCCTTTTCAGCTGATGTGGCAGCAATGGAGCGTCCGTAGCAATCACGACTATAATAGAACCTTCTCCCAAACAGCCATTTTTAGGCGGCATTAATCTGTTTTCGGTTTCCGGTTCTCTGCTCTGAGTATCACTAAGCTTCACACCAGCAATTCGTAAATCTTTCCTCCGTCCGTAATTCGCCTGCACAAGCACGCCAACAGTGTACTTTTCTGAAAATCCTTCAACAACTCGAGACGATGAACCTATTCCGCCTTTGTACTCATAACAAATCATTCCAGTTCCACCTCCGACATTACCTTCCAGAACCATGTCTGAATTGGCATTGTTGAGCGCAGAATATACATGCTCATCGCGAACATGAAACCCGTTAATGTCGTTTAGTATCCCGTCATACGTTTCTCCTACAACAGGAACCGTCCATTCAAATTTGTATCCGTTGGACAACATCCATTTTATGGCAGCATCTCGAACAATACCCACGCTATGCGTATTGGTAATCAAGATGGGACCCTCGATATATCCGCGCTCCTCAACCCAAGTAAGTCCGGTCACTTCGCCCGCCGCGTTAAGTGCGAATGATCCAGCGAAAGAAGAGCGAGGATCCTTGCGCCCCCGGGGGAGAATTGCCGTGACACCAGTTCGAACAGGGCCTTGTCCCACAATCAGTGAACCTTCTCCCGAAACCAAGGTGGTATGCCCAACCTCCACTCCGGCAACGTCTGTTATAGAATTCTTTGCTCCTGGCAGGCCCGAGAAAGGAAATCCAACGTCTCGTGCACGGACTCTCCTCTGTGACATATCACACACTCCATCTTCTCTATGACTATTCCCGAAAGGGCTACAGTTGGCCGGATCTGCAACCCAAGAACAGGTAAGGGCGGCGAGATACATGTCGAAGACACTGCCGCCCTGTTGTCTGATAGCGTTTGCTGCGGCCGTGGCAGACGGCACGGCGGTGGCGATCCCGAAACCTATGCTGCTATGGACGTGCTGTGGCACTTCCGCGCTCATGCATTTCTCCTAAGTTAGAAGGTGCGTGTAGCACGGAGGAAGCGTCGCAATCCTGCAAACCCGCGGTGCGGGTGCATAACGTCCGCCGTTGGAGAGAAAGAAGCGCTGGTCCAATCGACGCGCGCGGCGCCCGACTAGACCACGCGCATCGTTCCGCTGAGCACGTCGCGCTCGTCCGGCGCCGCGTGCACGCGCCATTCGATTCGATCAGGGAAAAGCGCGAAGACGCTCGTGGCGAGGGTCAGAGAGTTGTCCGAGCCGTTCTTATAGATCGGGGTGGTCTCGTCGAAGAGCATTGCCTCCGCGCCCGCCGCCAGCTTGCCTTCCGCGATCATCCGGTCCGCCGCCTCCTGCCGGTCGCGGGAAGACGGGGTAATTGTCTGCTCCAGCCCGTCGAATTCGGCGAAGAGCAGGTGGTTGGCGTGGGCTCGGGGCGAGAAGACCTCCCGAACGGCGCAGCCTGAGCCCGGCGCCTCGACAGAGGCGAGCCGGCGCGTCTTCGCCTCACCGAGATTATGATGGAAGCCGCTAGCGCGGTCCTTGCGTTTCAGGATTTCGACCGCTTCGTCGAGCCCTCTCGCGCCGAGGATCGCGCGACCGATAATCTGTCGCGGCACGCCAGGCTGAAGATCGTGGGTTCTGATGTTGTTGATAGTCTGGACAAGCCCGGCCTCGTTCAGGCCGAATGTGTGCCCCGGCAGCATGCCGGGATACGTGAAGCTGCTCCAGGCCGGCCCCTCGTCGGGCGCGACTTCCACCCACAGACAGGTGCCGAGAAGCTCCGCCGCGCCGTCCTCGTTATGGGCGATTGCCGCCGGGCCGTCGCCTTCCGCCGGAATCAGGAGCGAAGTGCAGCCCGTGGCTGCGACGGCTTTCGTCGCCGGGGAGACGTCCTCGGGAAGCCGGAGGTCGCCCCGGCAGTTCCAGAGGAAGACCGTTTCGAAATCCTGCTCGGCGCCCGCGGCGATCCCCTCAATTTCACGCACGAAACGGGGATAGGCCGTGCGGGCCGCCGATTCCAGAGCCTTCAGATAGTCCGATCCGCGCCAACGGGCCTCAAGTACCCGATATTCCTCGGTGCGCAGGACGCGCTCGCGCAAGGCGAAGGCGCTGGCCCGCCCGAGCACGAAGCCGATGGATAAGGCGTCGCCCTTGGCGCGGACGCGGGAGATGGGATTGCTGGACATAGGGGCCTCTGCTTCCTGTGAGTCACTGTTAATAATTAGACGGCCAGCCCGAGCGGCGCTCGCGCCGACGGCGACGGACAAGACTGAGCGGAGCCGCCGCGAGACGCGCCCTGCTCAGAACGCCACGACGGAACATATCGGTTTTCATGTTGTGACCCCTCCGGCGCGTTATGCGCCGCTCCGCGAGGAAACAAGGCGCACAGGCAAGACCCCGCGCCCTCTAAGAGGATGGCACACGATTCCCTCGCTGTATTCAGGCGAATGCCCTCCATAGTCTTGATGCTCCAATTGATGCATATAATATCAAATGAGTCAAATGTTTCTTCTCCTGGCAATGGGTTCACCGCGGGTTGGAAACCTGGAAGATGCGGATGGGCGAACCGGGGACTATGGAAGAGGTCGCCGGTCGAGATCGGGATCTATTTTGTTTACTGAATCTCAGTTTTGCGCGGACAAAGCCCGGCGGTTTCAGGTAAGATGAGGAATTCGGCTTGAGCCGTATCTCTGGCCGCATGGTGGATATGTGGTGCAGGTGCTGCTCCGCGGCTTGCTGCGCACTTCGGCCTCGAGGTCGGCCCGGTAGGTGCCGTCAGGTTCGGGGCCGCCCCCGCGAGTTCACCGAAGGAATACCCGATCTGGCCGAGATCTTTTAGCTCGCGCGGGACCTATAGCGGACGCTCGGTCATCTCAGCTGCCGCCGCCTCGTCTATTGGCGTGCCGTAGGTCATCAAGATGTAGCCTAATATGGAGTAAAAGCCGACAGTAGCCATCAGATCGAATACACCTTCTCTCCCCACGGCGACAGATAGCGCGCCCTCGATATCTGACGGCAAACGAAAGCTATCGATGAGCGCATCAACTGCTCGGGCAATTAAGCCATCCTCTCCATCTGGCATGCCACGCATGGCCCGGATGCGCGCATCTGATATACCAAGCCCTCGGGCGCGGCTAACGTGATGCACCCATTCATATGCCGAATCCATCCGATGAGCGGCTCGCAAGATCACGAGTTCGGACCGAACGGGGCCGAGAGCGCTGTCCTTGACGACATGCTGGCGCAACGGAGCCCATGCCTTCAATAGGGCCGGATGATGGGCCATTGTGCGATAGACGTTCAATGCGCCGGCAAAGCCACTTTTCATATTCGCGATTTCGCTGGGCCAGAGTTCGTGGGTTATGGGCGGACACGGCGATGTCGTCATTGAAAAGTCTGACACGGATCAAGAGTCCTTTCCTTAGTTCGCAACCGCGGCATTTATGGCGGCAGCCAGCCGTTCTACGATCAAATCGATCTGCTCGGGCTGAATAATATAGGGAGGCGCCAGCAGCACATGGTCGCCATTTACCCCGTCGACGGTGCCACCCATGGGGTAGCACATTAGACCCCGCTGCATCGCCTCCCGTTTAATCTTGGAATGGATTTTGCGGCTCGGTTCGAAAGGCATCTTTGTGTCCTTATCCGCAACAATTTCGATACCGCGGAAGAGGCCTCGGCCGCGGATGTCGCCGACGCAAGGCGATTGGCCGAGTGCTTCGTCAAGTCCTGCCTGAAGTCGTTCACCCATCTTAACAGTGTGTTCCATGAGTTCCGAACGCCGCAGAATCTCGACGACCTTGCTGGCCGCCGCTGCAGCGATCGGATGACCGATATATGTGTGTCCGTGCTGGAAAACGCCCGAACCTTCCGCGAAGGCCCGATAGATTTTCTTAGACAGCATCACCGCGCCGATCGGTTGGAAGCCTCCGCCCAATCCCTTCGCAATGGTCACCAGGTCGGGCATTATGCCCTCCTGCTCCAAAGCGAAAATCGTGCCTGTGCGGCCCATGCCACACATCACTTCATCAAGGATGAGCAAAATGCCGTACTTGTCGCAGATGTGGCGAATCAGCTTGAAGTAGTCGGCGACCGGCCCGACTGCACCGAGCGTCGCACCTACAACGGGTTCCGCCACGAAAGCCATGACCTCGTCGGTCCCCAGTTCGATAACCTTCGCCTCCAGTTCGGCGGCGAGACGGTTGGCATAGTCTTCCGGGGTTTCGCCTAACTGCATCTCGCGATAAGCGTAGCACGGCGAAACATGATGGGTTTCTGGCAAAATCGGCCTGAATTGCGCGCGCCGCCACGCATTCCCGCCAGTTGCCAATGCACCAATGGTGTTTCCATGATAGCTCTGCCGCCGCGCAATAATGTGGCGTCGCTGGGACTGCCCGATTTCGACATAATACTGCCGAGCCATCTTGAGCGCGGCCTCGACAGCTTCGGAACCACCCGAAACTAGATAAACATAATCAAGTCCCTTAGGTGCTATTTCAACCAATTGCTCAGCAAGCTGCTCAGCCACGTCGGTCGTAAAGAATGACGTATGCGCGTAGCTGATACGCCCCATCTGTGCCTTCATCGCTTCCACAACTTCCGGATGATTGTGTCCGAGGCAACTTACCGCCGCACCACCCGAGCCATCTATGTAGCTCCGACCTTCGCTATCCGTGATGTAGATGCCTGATCCTGCTACGGCTCTTGGCATATTCGTGCCGATGGTTCGGTGGAGGATTTTGGTCACTGTCACTTCTCAGCCTGTCTGTTTTGCCGGCGTTCCGGCGGATCCCACTATTGATTCGCAGGTTTCACGAGAGAATGCAACAATTGTTTTATTTTCTCTATTTTGCGTCATTTGCTTTGTTGTCGAGAACTGATCAATCACCTAGCGTTCAATGCCGAAATGGGGAGGCAGTCCAAATTCGCTAGTGAAGACCCGGAACCGGTGGCTTTCGGGGGAATGGCCGCGATAGCCAGCGTCGGCGAGGACGCGATCGATCTCCTTCCCGATGGTTTTCTCCATCTCCGCACGGACGGCAACGACTTCATTCTGGCACATCAGATGCCGTGTGGGCCGTCCACTCCAACAAAAAATCGGACTCAGCGAGCGCTTTTCCTGCAACACTGCGCCGCAGGAAAGCTGAGATTACAGAGCACGATGAGAGGTGTATGGATAGTTCACCACTAGGTTTCTCTGGATATGAAGAATGTTCACCATATCGAGGTCATCCGGCTCCGCGCCGACCCTCAAGCTTCGGCATCTCCGCTACACGACGGCTGCCGGCCAACATGGCAGTTTGCGACGCGCAGAGGAGGCACATCGCATCGAGCAGTCAACGCTGAGCCTCGTCATCGCTCCGAGCTCGGCCGCAGCCGGATCAGTCCAACGCCGTTCTCGATGGCGATTTGCGTGCCAAATGGTTTCGAAAGCTTCTGTAGCCGCTCCAGAATTGTTACTGCCTGCGTTGCGGGAGCAAGACGCGGCACTCCCCGATTGGCAAACCTCTTCGAGCGACCAAGCTCGATCGGATACAGCCGCAATTCAACGAGCTGGTTCTGCTCAAAGCGGCTGACGCTGACAACACTCTCATAATAAATCGCGTCGGATTGGGGACCTACTAATCCTTCTGCTGTCGGGTATCCTTTAGCCACCTCATCAACCGTCACCTCGGCATCGGTATGGACCCGAGGATCCTTGCTGTATTCGTCGAACATATCAGCACCTACGGGCGTACGGAGGTCCTGACAAAAGAAATTCCCCAAGCTGTAAAAGATGGGCCGCCCTTTGTAGATCTCGATGCCTCGCAACAGATGCGGTCCGTGTACGACGTATGCATCTGCTCCAGCATCTATCAGCCTGCGGGCGAACGATTGTTCGTAGTCGGGCGGTTCCTGGCTCCATTCTCCGGGCTCGTGCCCGTGGTTCGTGACGATGCAGAAGTCGGAGAACTGCTTGCCTCGACGAACGTTTCGTAGAATGCCGGCGACATCGCGTGGGTCAGCTTCGAAGCTGTAACCGGCGTGGTCGCCCGTTTTGTATGTCGCCTCCTCAAGCACGACACGGTTTGGATCCTGACCGGCGGGCTTGAAGCCTGGCAACACTTCGCCTATCCGCTTCAATTGTTCCAGCATTTCCCGCGGTACCACGATGTTTTTGATCAAGCGAAGGGCGTTGAGTCCCGGTCTGCCCGGCGCCTCGCCGGCGGGATCGCACGCTCGAGCCATGGGACAGAACGTCGCAGCAAATGAGACCAACGCCACGCGACCGCGCGACGTTTCCAAGAAGCGAGCGGCTCCCGCTTGTGCGAGATTTTCGCCTGCGCCTGCATGGATAATTCCATTTTCATCGAGCGCGCGGCTCGTCTCTTGCATGCCTTCTCGGCCCCAGTCGAGCGTATGGTTGTTCGCGCGACTGACCATATTGAAGCCCATGGCCTTCAAGTCAGGTCCCAGTTCCGGGGCGCTAATGCAATATGCCCCGCCGTACTCAGCCTGCGGGCATCCTTTGGACCGAACATCCAAGATGTTGGTTTCCAAGTTGCCGAAAGTGACGTCGGCCTCATGAAATATCCCGAGGACATCGGCGAAGCCAGGATGATAGCCCTTCGTTACAGGCCGTGCGAAGAGAAGGTCGCCAACTGCTACCATTGTGAAGCCGTCTTCAACGTTTGTGGCAATTGAACCGACCGTATCAAAGCCACCGTCCTGTGTCGGATGGCCTCCGTCGTCGTACAAATCTCCATCCATATGATCCTACTTTCCACAACTGCCGATTCAACTGTCGGCTATACTTGCGTTTTCGATGCCTGGACCCGGTGACATGAGGCTGAACCGCATGAATGCCGTCGCAGCCGACCGAGTGGGAATGTCAGTAGCCGGCGCGCGCACATGACAGGCGACGAGGCGTCCGTCTGGCATTGGCACCAAAGGCGGCACGTCGATGCGGCAGCGCTCGACGGCGAGCGGGCAGCGCGGGTGAAACGCGCAG
>NZ_JBHMIW010000033.1:0-23266 GCF_042436655.1 Sinorhizobium sp. P24N7
ACGCTCTTTGACGTATCCATGCCAATTCGGATAATCTGCTCCACGGACGGTCTCCCTCGATTGATATCTTAACGACTCACTCTGGCACATTGCGATGCCGTTGGGAGCCGTCCACCCCAACAGTGCTTGTCACGGAGATCCAGCGGCGTCGCGTCTGCGGCGCGGGAAACGTTCTTTCAGCCCAAGGACTTGGTCTGGCTGGATTCCTGTGACAAGCACAGGAATGAGGGACCGAGATGGAAGGTTACGTCTACATTCTCGCATCGAAGCGAAGCGGTACGCTGTACGCGGGCGTGACCCGGAACCTGCCGTGCCGCCTCGCTATCTTCACGGTTTATGAAACGCGCCGAGAGGTCGCACCCTCTCTACCTCATCCCTGTGACGAGCACAGGGATGAGGCGATCAAACAAGCGGCGGCGCATGGCCTGAGTCTCAACAGGCCTTAGTTTGTCTGCGCGCAGTGGCGTCAGCTATAGGGTGAATAGCACTGGCGCCGCGGACCGTTATAGGGCTGGAATGTATTGTCCCAGGCTCTATACGAGCGATAGCGCGAGTAGCACCATTCGACATGTGCATTGCCGCCGCCGTAATACCTCGGAGCCGCATATCTCGGCTGGCTCAGCACGCCTCCGACGATCGCGCCGGCTGCCAGGCCGCCAAAGAACGCGCCGAGATCGTCGTCGTCATCGCGATAATAGCGACGGTGGTGGTAACGGTTCCCGTAATAGCGATTTCCACGATAGTGATGCCTATCGCCACGCCAGCGCCCCCGTCCCATACGCGGGCAGCCAACACCCGGGCAACGCGCCCTGTCGGGAAACTGCGCCAACTGCACGTCGGCAGCCTGCGTCTTCGGTGCCGGAACGATCGGAAATGCCTCTGCGGGCGGAACGCTGCTGATGGCCGTGGCCAGCGACAGGGCAACAATTGCTAAGGTCTTCATTGGCCTCACCATTTCCTCTCAGGAGAAAGTAATCCCTTCAAAGGGAAAATGGCCGAAATCGTATTTTGTGCCGGACGCCGCCGAAGGATCACGATGATGTGATCCTCTCTCGGCAGAGCTACCGCGGGGACCGGCAGTCGGGCGCGACCGTCCGGTTTGCCCCCGGCAGCTCCGGTTCAAGGCAAACGGCGTCCCAACCTCAAATCCGCAACGATGTCCGTATCCTGTCCCAGCCGCGATTTATAAACCTGGTAGTTCTCCATCACCCGCTGGACATAGTTGCGCGTCTCCTCGAAGGGGATGCGCTCGATCCAGTCCACGACCTCGTCGATGGGCTTTCCGCGTGGATCGCCATAGCGGGCGAGCCACTCAGGAACACGACGCGGGCCGGCATTATAGGCGATGAAGGTGAGGATGTAGGAACCGCCGAAGCTGTCGATCTGTTCGCCGAGGTAATGGGCACCAAGCGTCGCATTATAGCCGACGTCGCTCGTCAGGCGGTCCTTCGAATAGGCGAGGCCATAGCGGCTGGCGACGGCCTTGGCCGTGCCGGGAAGGAGTTGCAGGAGCCCCCGGGCATTCGCCACCGAAACAGCGGCCGGGTTGAAAGCGCTTTCCTGCCGGGCGATGGCATAGGCGAGCGCCTTGCCTGCCCCGTCGATATCGGCGCTCGGCGGAATGACCCCGATCGGAAAGGCAAGGGCAGCCACCTCGATGCCGCGCCCGAAGGCGATCTTGCCGATCTGCAGCGAGAGTTGGTGATTGCCCGCCTTCTCGGCCCGCTCCGCCAGGATCGCAAGTTCGCCGGGGCTGGTCAGTTCCTCGGCAAGCGCCCGATAAAGACTGTCGGCGCGCCAGCCATGGCCGGCAGCTTCGAGCCGGCCGATCGCCGTAACGGCTTCGCGCCCTTCCAGCCGGATGCGGTCTTGCTCCGTCGGCGAGGGATAGCTCATATCGAGTTTCGCCTGGCCGAGGCGTGCGGCGGCGAGTTGCCCGTAGAAGGTGGCCGGGTAGCGCGCCGCATTGGTGAAATACGCGCGCGCGTCGCCGGGGCCGCCCGCTTCGGCGGCGCGCCCCAGCCAATACCAGGCGCGCGAGCCGGAGATCGGCCGGCTCGATGCCTCGAGGATCCTGCGAAAGTGACGCGCCGCCGTCTCGGGTTCCTCGAGGCCGCGAAGCGCATACCAGCCCGCGTGGAATTCCGCGTCGACGCGGTTCGTGGCGCGCCTTGCCGCATGGTTGGCGGCGATGCGGTAGGCGCCGCGGAAGTCGCCGGCGTCGAGCAAGCCGCGGCTGACGATACGTTGCTCGACCCACCATTCTCCGGGATTGACGAGGGCGCCGTCGTCCTTCGGCATCTGGTCGAGAAGCCGGGCCGCCTCGGCGTATTTCTGCTGCTTGCGTAAATGCTCGATGCGGATGAAGAGGTAGGAAGGCCTGCTGCGCCAGGAAGCGTCCACCGCTTCGATGAGCGAGGCAGCGTTGCTGCCGCCGCGGGTCACCGCGGCCCAGGCGCGGAACAGCGATTGCGCCTTGCCGAGATCGCTGAACCGCTCGGCCTGGTCTATGCGGGCGCGGTAGAGAAGCATTTCCATCCGCTGCCTGTGATCTTCCGTCGTCAAAAGATCGGAAAACTCGGAAAGGATCTTCGTTTCAGTGTCCTTGTCCAGGGCTTCGCTCAGCCAGAATGCGCGCAGGTGCGTGGCGGCCGCCGAGCTCTGCCCCAGCGCTGCAAGTGCGCGTGCAAGGATGATCGCCCCTTCAGCCGTCTCGGGCCGGGTGGTGCCGAAGGCGGCGACCACATCGGCGGCGGGAGCGTTCTCGCGGTAAAGCGCCCGTTCCGAATGCGAGCGCAGCGACTTCAGGCCCGGCCAGCCCTGGAGTTCCCGCTGCGCCTCGGCAATGTCATAGGAGGGAATGCCCCTCTGTCCGGACACCGCGATCGCCCAGGCCAGGATATGGCGGTCGAGCGTTCCTGCCGGCATGCGGTCGCGAACGGCGATCGCCTTTTCCGGCTGCCGATCGGAGAGGGCATCGAGACCGCTTTTCAGATTGGCGCCGAGGATAGATGAGGGTTCGCCGGCTGCGATGCTGCCGATCTTGCCGGCAGCATCCGGCTTGCTCGTCGGTACCGGAATCCGGCCCTCGGTTGCGTCGGCCGAAAAAGCCAGCATCCCCGCACCGATCATGGCGGCGGCCGGCAGGAAAATTGTTCGCCGCATCACGAGCCCCGTGGTCCCCCATCCCTCGACTTCATTGCCGCTCCATTACAGCCAATCGATCGGCGAAAACCCAGCCATATCTGTCGGACTGCTGACCGGCCGGCGCATGCGTGATCCCCGAAACCCGGCGGCCCATTGCGGTCCCGCCCACGGGCGGCGTTTGCGCGGAAACGAAAGCGAAATGCATCCTCTCAGCGCTTGCCGCAGACACGTCACATGATTATGGTGCGGCAGTTTTTTAACCGTCGATTGCGGCCAAAGCGTGAGCGTATTCTACGCCCTCGGTCGTCAGGAGTTGTGCATGTTCAAGGGTTCCATTCCCGCACTCGTAACGCCGTTCACCGCCGCCGGCTCGGTTGATGCGGATAGTTTCGTCGCGCATGTGGAGTGGCAGATAAAAGAGGGCAGCCACGGCCTCGTGCCGGTGGGCACCACGGGTGAATCTCCGACGCTTTCCCACGATGAGCATAAGAAGGTCGTGGAACTGTGCGTAGAGGCGTCGGCGCGGCGCGTACCGGTTATCGCCGGTGCCGGGTCCAATAACACGATCGAAGCGATCGAGCTTGCGCAGCATGCGGAAAAGGCCGGTGCGGACGCGATCCTCGTCGTCACGCCCTATTATAACAAGCCGACGCAGAAGGGCCTTTTCGCCCACTACGCGGCGATCGCCGAAAGCGTGAAGCTGCCGATCGTGATCTATAACATTCCGGGCCGTTCCGTCGTGGACATGAGCGTCGAGACCATGGCGGCGCTGGCGAAGGCCCACCCCACGATCATCGGCGTGAAGGATGCGACCGGAAAGATCGAGAGGGTCTCCGAGCAGCGCATAGGCTGCGGCAAGGCTTTCGTGCAGCTTTCGGGAGAGGATGCGACCGCCCTCGGCTTCAATGCGCATGGCGGCGTCGGCTGCATCTCCGTCACCGCCAATGTCGCTCCGCGCCTGTGCGCCGAATTCCAGGAGGCAACCCTTGCCGGCAACTATGCCAAGGCCTTGGAGCTTCAAGACAAATTGATGCCGCTGCACAAGGCCATCTTCCTTGAGCCGGGCGTCTGCGGCGCCAAATATGCGTTGAACCGTCTCGGGCGGATGAGCTTTACTGTCCGCTCGCCGTTGCTGTCGGCGCTTGAGCCGGCCACGGCGTCGGCTATCGACGCGGCGCTCAGGCATGCAGGGCTGATGAACTGATGGCACCGAAAGGCAGCGAACGCACGGTCAAGAAGGTTGTCGCGGAAAATCGCAAGGCCCGCTTCAACTACGAGATCGTCGACACCTACGAGGCCGGTCTGGTCCTGACCGGCACGGAGGTCAAGTCGTTGCGCGAGGGAAAGGCCAATATCGCGGAGTCATACGCGACCGACGAAGGCGGCGAGATCTGGCTCATCAACTCCTACCTGCCCGAATATCTGCAGGCCAACCGCTTCAATCACGAGACGCGCCGCCGCCGCAAATTGCTCCTGTCGAAGAGGGAAGTGAACCGTCTGCAGGGTGCGGTCAACCGCGAGGGAATGTCGCTGATACCGCTCCGGATATACTTCAATGAGCGAGGCAGGGCGAAGCTGGAACTGGCGCTCGGCAAGGGCAAGAAGCTGCACGACAAGCGAGAGACCTCCAAGGAACGCGATTGGAACCGGCAGAAGAACAGGCTCCTCAAGGAGCGCGGCTGAGCCCCGTCGATCTCTGGGTATTTGCTCTTTATCCGGCAGAAGAGATCACAATGATCTCAAGTCGGGTCGACCTGAACCACGAAGGCGATCGATTGCAATGAGTTGGAGCGGGATGCCGGCGGATACCGCGTCTGCGGCGCGGAGAAGCCATTTTCAGCCAAGGCTTGGTCTGGCCGGATCCCTGTGACAAGCACAGGGATAAGGACAAACCCCGACAGGCTTTAAAGCTCGACGTCGTCGGCGACCGGCTCGACAGGGCGCTGAACGCGTTCGGACGGTTCGCGGCCGATCTCTCCTCTGAGCGTCGCGAGATCGATGAAGTGGTCGGCCTGACGGCGCAGGTCGTCGGCAATCATCGGCGGCTGCGTCGACATGGTCGAGACCACGGAAACCTTTCGGCCCTTGCGCTGCAATGCTTCGACCAGGGTCGTGAAATCACCGTCTCCGGAGAAGATCACCAGGTGGTCGACCGATTCGGACTGCTCCATGGCGTCGATCGCCAGCTCGATGTCCATATTCCCTTTGATCTTGCGGCGTCCGAGGGAATCGGTGAACTCCTTGGCGGGCTTTGTCACGACCTTATAGCCGTTATAGTCCAGCCAATCGATCAGCGGGCGGATCGACGAATATTCCTGGTCCTCGATGAGTGCGGTGTAGTAGTAGGCCCTGAGCAGGTAGCCGCGCTTCTGGAAGGCCTTGAGCAGCTTGCGGTAATCGATGTCGAAGCCGAGGCTCTTCGACGCGGCGTAGAGGTTGGCGCCATCGATGAAAAGAGCGATTTTCTCGCGAGGATCGAACATCGTTACTTCCTTTTTCCGTACCCTGCACAGTGACCGGACCAACCCCGCGGAGCGTCACGCTTACAATTGGCGGATTAAATTAAAGCTCACTTATCTGCAAATAATGTGGTCATGCCAACGCATTATTCCAACTAGGGCGCGGCGCCTATAGCTAGTTTTAGCAGTTGCTGCAGTTCGTCCACATTTTCAATCTATAATTGTTGCTGGATACGTATTCGAAATTATCACGAAATACAGGCGATGTCTGTGACCCTATGGGAGCGTTCCACAGACGTGGCATTTTATCATGCTCCGGGCAATGACGTGAGCCGGATGCAGGAAAAACTTGAACTTATGCCGTTTTGATTGTATCGGACGCCTAATTCCAGAAATCGGAGCTGATGGAGCCGCATGTCAGCGGACGTTCCGGTTTCGCGTCGTTAAACCTGCCGCGGCAATGCCGCCGCATCTCTTGAGTCGTAAAGGACAGGCCATGGCCCGCGTCACCGTCGAAGACTGCATCGACAAGGTCGAAAACCGTTTCGAACTCGTCCTTCTTGCCAGCCACCGCGCACGCCTGGTTTCCCAGGGTGCCCCGATTACGGTCGACCGCGACAACGACAAGAATCCGGTCGTTGCACTGCGCGAGATCGCCGATGAAACCCTGTCGCCCGGCGACCTGAAGGAGGACCTGATCCACTCGCTGCAGAAGCATGTGGAAGTGGACGAGCCGGAACCCGATCCGGCATCGCTCGCCCAGACGGAAGCAGCGCCTGCCTTCGCTGAGGCCGCCGAAGAGGAAGACCAGCCGGAAGCGCTGACCTTCGACCGCATGTCCGAAGAAGAACTGCTGGCCGGCATCGAAGGCCTCGTTCCTCCGGAAAAGAGCGACGACTACTGAGATTCGTTCCGGAACAACGTTCCGACGTGTTATCGAAGCAGTGCGCCACTCATATGATTGGCGCACTTTTTTATTTGCCTGATTTCACGGAGCCGCTAGCGGATGATGCGCCAATACGAGCTCGTTGAGCGCGTGCAAAAATACAAGCCCGACGTCAACGAGGCGCTGCTGAACAAGGCCTATGTCTACGCCATGCAGAAGCACGGGCAGCAGAAGCGGGCAAGCGGCGATCCTTACATCTCCCATCCCCTGGAAGTGGCGGCGATCCTGACCGAGATGCATCTGGACGAATCCACGATCGCCGTCGCGCTGCTGCACGACACGATCGAGGATACGACCGCGACGCGGCAGGAGATCGACGATCTCTTCGGCGAGGATATCGGCGCCTTGGTCGAAGGCCTCACCAAGATCAAGAAGCTCGACCTCGTGACCAAGAAGGCCAAGCAGGCGGAAAATCTTCGGAAGCTGCTGCTCGCCATTTCGGACGACGTTCGCGTGCTCCTGGTCAAACTTGCCGATCGCCTCCACAATATGCGCACCCTCGACCACATGTCGGCCGAAAAGCGCGCGCGCATCTCCGAGGAGACGATGGACATCTATGCGCCCCTGGCAGGGCGCATGGGCATGCAGGACATGCGCGAGGAGCTGGAGAACCTGTCCTTCCGGCACATCAATCCGGAGGCTTACGAGACCGTTACCAGGCGCCTCCAGGAGCTCTCCGAGCGCAATGAGGGGCTGATCAAGAAGATCGAGGAGGAACTGAGCGAGCTCCTTCAGGCCGAGGGGCTTACGGAATCACAGGTGAGGGGGCGCCAGAAGAAGCCCTATTCGGTTTTCCGCAAGATGCAGTCGAAATCGCTCTCCTTCGAGCAGCTCTCGGATGTCTGGGGCTTTCGCATCATCGTCAACGACATTCCGTCCTGCTATCGCGCGCTCGGTATCGTGCACACCCGCTGGCGTGTCGTGCCGGGACGCTTCAAGGACTACATCTCGACCCCGAAACAGAACGACTATCAATCGATTCATACGACGATCATCGGCCCGTCGCGCCAGCGCATCGAACTGCAGATACGCACGAAGCGCATGCATGAGATCGCCGAATACGGTATCGCGGCCCACGCACTCTACAAGGATCGCGACACCGTTTCCGGTGACCTGACGCGCACTCCGACATCGAATGCCTATTCCTGGCTGCGCCGCACGATCGAATCGCTCGCCGAGGGCGACAATCCGGAGGAGTTTCTCGAGCACACCAAGCTCGAGCTCTTCCAGGATCAGGTCTTCTGCTTCACACCGAAGGGGCAACTGATAGCGCTGCCGCGCGGCGCCACCCCGATCGACTTTGCCTATGCCGTGCATACGAATATCGGCGACACCTGCGTCGGGGCCAAGATCAACGGTCGCATCATGCCGCTGGTGACGCGGCTCAACAACGGTGACGAGGTGGAGATCATCCGCTCGGGTATTCAGGTGCCGCCGCCGGCCTGGGAAGAGATCGTCGTCACGGGCAAGGCGCGGGCCGCCATCCGCCGCGCGACGCGCGCCGCCATCCGCAAGCAATATGCCGGCCTCGGCTATCGCATCCTCGAACGCACCTTCGAACGGGCGGGCAAGACCTTTTCGCGCGAGGCTTTGAAGCCGGTGCTGCACCGGCTCGGACAGAAGGACGTCGAGGACGCCATCGCCGCGGTCGGGCGCGGCGAACTCTCCTCGCTCGACGTTCTGCGCGCGGTGTTTCCCGATCATCAGGACGAGCGCGTGACCGTGAAGCCCAGCGCCGACGACGGCTGGTTCAACATGCGCAGCGCCGCGGGCATGATCTTCAAGCTGCCGGAGCGGTCGAAGGAAATGGCCGCCGCCGAGCAGGCGGAGGGGCCGGAAGCCCTGCCGATCCGTGGCCTCTCCGGCAATGCCGAGGTCCATTTCAGTCCTGCCGGCGCCGTTCCCGGCGATCGCATCGTCGGCATCATGGACAAGGATAAAGGCATCACCATCTATCCGATCCAGTCGCCGATCCTGCAGAAGTTCGATGAAGAGCCCGAGCGCTGGATCGACGTTCGTTGGGATCTCGACGAGGCGAACAACAGCCGTTTCATGGCGAGGATTGCGGTCAGCGCCCTGAACGAGCCCGGCACGCTGGCAGAGGTCGCACAGGCCATCGCGACCACCGACGTCAATATCCGTTCGCTTTCCATGGGGCGCGTCGCTGCGGACTTCAGCGAATTGCAGTTCGATCTCGAGGTCTGGGACCTGCGTCAGCTTAACCATCTGATGGCGCAGCTCAAGGAGCTGCCGAGCATATCCATGGTCAAGCGCCTCTTCGAGTAGCCGGTTTCCGTGCAATCTGCCTCAGAAATAAGCATCTCGTAACAATGATGAGCCGCGCCATGCATTCATTGCATGGCTGCCGACGCTTCGCGGGACTGGTGGTGGTTCGGCTGGTGAACTATCTTTCGCATCGGGAGGTGAACGAAAGGGGTTTGCCATGTTCAAGCAGTTGAAGAAAATCACCCGTGCCCTGCACATTCCGAGCATCGAAGAGCGCGAGACCGCCTATCTGAATGGCTCCGTCGACCGGATCGACCTGGAATACCGTCAGCGTCAGATCGACCGCGGCCTTTTCCGGAAGGGCTTCTGATCGCGAATGCGGCGCGCCCGAAAGGCGCGCCACGGCTGCTGCGCCCGGCGGTAGCCTGAGCTATGCGTTTTACGAATGGCTCTCTTGCCTTATCTCTCAGTCTGACGCCTTACGACGCTGCGTGTCCTGCGGCTGTAGCGCTTTGATCTGCCGCACGCCTCAGTCTTCAAGGATTGAAGGAAACATGCAGCAGCTTGCACACGGCGTGTGCGGCGCCTATCTTGCGCCCATCGTAAGGCGGGCGGTCCGTCTTGCGCCGGCGGCGGTTTCGAATGCGATCATGACGGCATAATGTTATTCAGGCGCAGAAAACCGGTCACACTATCCGAGAGGCTTCGCGCTTTCTTCTGGCCGCGCAAGGGGCTGACGCGCGCTCCGCGCTACATTGCCCTTCGAATTCTCCGGCTGAACTCGTCTCCGCACTCGATCGCCGTCGGGGTGGCGGCGGGTGCTGCGTCGTCATTGACGCCGTTCTTCGGCCTGCATATCGTTCTCGCCGTCCTTCTGGCGTCGGCGTTTTCCGGGAATCTCATCGCAGCCGCGATCACGACGCTGCTCGCCAATCCCATCACGATACCGGTCATCCTGACGGCTTCCTACGAGGTCGGCACGATGCTCACGCAGCCGCAAGCCGCTCAGGTGATCGGCGGCCAAGAGATCATGCGGATGATCGAACATCTCGATTTTGCAAGCCTGTGGGGCCCGGTCTTCAAGCCGATGCTCATTGGCTCGCTCCCTCTTTCAGCGGCGGGCGCCTTGATATTCTACCCGTTTGCCTTTCAGACGGCCCGCCTCTTCCAGAAGCGGCGCCGGCAGGCCCGCGCGCACAAATTCGGACATCCGACATGATCATCGGCATCGGCAGCGATCTGATCGATATCAGGCGCATCGAAAACTCGCTCCAACGCTTCGGCGAGCGTTTCGTCAATCGGTGCTTCACCGATATCGAGATCGCCAAATCCGAGGGCCGCAAAAATCGTGCGGCCTCCTATGCCAAGCGTTTCGCCGCAAAGGAGGCCTGTTCCAAGGCACTGGGCACCGGCCTGGCTCAAGGCGTGTTCTGGAAAGATATGGGCGTCGTGAACCTGCCTGGCGGGAAGCCGACGATGCAGCTGACCGGTGGCGCGGCCGCGCGCCTTCAGGAATTGCTGCCGGTCGGCCACCGCGCCGCAATCCATCTGACCATCACCGACGACTTCCCGCTTGCTCAAGCTTTCGTGATTATCGAGGCGCTCCCGGTTGCCCCCGCCGAGGGAACGGTTTAGAGCACTTGCCGAAGACCGGCCCGCGGTCGCTTGAAGCACGGCATTCCCGCGACATATAGCATCGAGTTGCGGGGCGGCGTGCGCTTGAGTTCGGGCGCAGACGAACGTTGAAGCGTTAGGCCCGGTGCCCCCGGGCAGGATGACAAGGAAGACTGAGCGTGGCAGAAAAGACAGAAGCGAAGCAGAGCGGTCTCTGGGAGAACGTCAAGGTCATCATCCAGGCGCTGCTCCTCGCCGTGGTCATCCGCACCGTCTTCTTTCAGCCCTTTACGATCCCTTCCGGCTCGATGATGCCGACGCTCCTTGTCGGCGACTATATCTTCGTCAACAAGTTCGCCTACGGCTATTCGAAATACTCGCTGCCCTTTTCGCCGGATCTTTTCAGCGGCAGGATTTTTGCGAGCGAACCGGAGCGGGGCGACATCGTGGTCTTCCGGTTCCCGCCCAATCCCGATATCGACTATATCAAGCGCCTCGTAGGCCTGCCGGGCGACCGCATCCAGGTCAGGAACAGCATTCTCTACGTCAACGACAAGCCGATCGAACGGGTGCCGGACGGCACGTTCCGCGCTGACGATCAGTACGACACGGGCGGCGACGTTCCTGTCTATCGCGAGACGATGGACAACGGCATGACTTACGACACGCTCGACCAGTTCCCCGATTCGCGCGGCGACAACACCCGTGAATTCATCGTCCCCGCAGGTCATTATTTCATGATGGGCGACAACCGGGACAACTCCGCCGACAGCCGTTTCGACGTCGGCTTCGTCCCGGCTGAAAACCTTGTCGGCCGGGCCAGCCTGATCTTCTTCTCGCTCGGCAACGACACCTCGTTCCGGCAGATCTGGAAATGGCCGGCGAACCTGCGTTACGATCGTTTATTCAAGGTCGTCCACTGATGAAGGGCCGCTCGTTGAACGGGGAGGACCGGGCGCGGCTCGAGGCCGCGATCGGTTACCGGTTCGCCGAGAAGGAACGTCTCGACCGGGCGCTGACGCATTCGAGCGCTCGCAGCGGCCGCGCGATCAACTATCAGCGGCTCGAATTCCTGGGTGACCGGGTGCTTGGGCTCTGCGTCGCGGAACTCCTGTTCCAGACCTTCACCGATGCCAACGAAGGCGAGCTCTCGGTGCGTCTGAACCAGCTCGTCAGCGCGGAGAGCTGCGCGAAGGTGGCGGATGAGCTCTCGCTGCACGAATTCATCCGCACCGGCTCGGATGTGAAGAAAATCACGGGCAAGCACATGATGAATGTGCGCGCCGATGTGGTAGAGTCGCTGATCGCCGCGATCTATCTCGATGGCGGCCTCGACGCGGCGCGACGTTTCGTGCTCGAGCATTGGACGCATCGAGCCGCAAGCGCAGACGGCGCCAGGCGGGACGCCAAGACGGAACTGCAGGAATGGGCGCACGCCAGATTCGGTGTCGCGCCGAAATACAGGACGGACGACCGTTCCGGGCCTGATCACGATCCGCGCTTTACCGTGACGGTGGAGGTCGACGGGATCGCGCCGGAGACGGGGGTCGATCGTTCCAAGCGTGGGGCCGAGCAGGTCGCCGCGATGAAATTGCTGGAACGCGAAGGTGTGTGGCAGAAGCGCTCTGCCGGAAATTGACGGATATCATGACGGATACTCAAAAGGATACGGCCGCCGGCGCAGTGCCGACGCGCTCGGGCTTCGTGGCGCTGATCGGGGCGACGAATGCCGGCAAGTCGACATTGGTCAATCGCCTTGTCGGCGCGAAAGTGTCGATCGTCAGCCACAAGGTGCAGACGACGCGGGCCATCATCCGCGGCATTGCGATCCACGGCAGCGCGCAGATCGTCTTCATGGACACGCCCGGCATCTTCAAGCCGCGGCGTCGGCTCGACCGCGCCATGGTCACCACGGCCTGGGGCGGAGCCAAGGACGCCGATCTGATCATGCTGCTGATCGACAGCGAGCGCGGGATCAAGGGTGACGCGGAGGCGATCCTCGAGGGCCTGAAGGAGGTACATCAGCCGAAGGTCCTCGTCCTCAACAAGGTCGATCAGGTTCGCCGCGAGGATTTGCTGAAGCTTGCGGCCGCTGCGAACGAAGTGGTCGCATTCGAGCGCACCTTCATGATCTCCGCGCTGACGGGTTCCGGCTGCGAAGACGTGATGGATTATCTCGCCGAGACGCTGCCGGAAGGTCCATGGTACTATCCCGAGGATCAGATCTCCGATCTGCCGATGCGCCAGCTGGCGGCCGAGATCACCCGCGAGAAGCTCTTCCTTCGTCTGCATCAGGAGCTTCCCTATGCATCTCACGTGGAAACGGAGAAATGGGAGGAACGCAAGGACGGTTCCGTGCGCATCGAACAGGTGATCTACGTGGAACGGGACAGCCAGAAGAAGATCGCCTTGGGCAAGGGCGGCGAGGCGATCAAAGCGATCTCGACCGCCGCGCGCAAGGAAATCTCCGAAATTCTCGAGCAGCCGGTGCACCTCTTCCTGTTCGTCAAGGTGCGCGAGAACTGGGGCGACGATCCGGAACGCTTCCGCGAAATGGGGCTCGACTTCCCGAAATAGCGGAAAGGACGTCAGACGCTCTTCAACGTCATGCGGCGTTCGAGCTCCGCAGCCGATCCACCAGCTCTTCCTGGAACGCCTTGGCGATGGCTGACTGATGCGGAACCGTGATCATGCGCATCCAACGGCCGAAAATGCAGCGAGAGCAGCAAAGGCGGCGGCCGCGAGAATCCATATGTCGACATCTGTTGACCCTTGCACGACGAAGATTGCGCGCTTCGGCTACTGTCGATTGGCCTGGTCGGTCGCTGCGCCGGGGCGCTTTCCGAGAAGGGGAGCGATTGTTTCGGCCCTGTTGGTCCAGACGTAGCCGGAGAAGCGCTCGGGAACGAAAGCGAGATCATCGGTGCTGTCGATGCCGGAGGTGAAATCGCCTCCGCTGTAAGGGCCAAGCAAGATGATTTCGCTGCCGGCGGCCTGCATGCGGGCCGCGAACCGGTCGGGCCAGCCCCACAGAAAACTTGCATAATTACTCGGCACGATGATCAGCGTATCGCGACAGGCGTCCGGTACGATGCCGGTCCAGCCATAGGCGGCATAGCGGCCAAGACAGGCGATCGTGGATTGTCGATCATAGCCTCTGAGCCCCGGAACCAGCCGGAGCGTTTCCTGCGTCGGAGCGGTGCCGCCATAGACGCCGAACACCTGTTTGCGCCATTCCGGGTGGAACCGGAGGAGGACCGCGAGGGTCGCTCCTTCCTCCCGCCGCTCGCTCTTGAAATTGATAAGGAAGCGGCCCTCGGGCAGGGCCTTGAAAACCTCCGTCAGCGTCGGCATCTGGCCAGCCCCCTGGCCGCGGAAGGGGAAGGACTTGCCGCCGTCGGCCGTATAGCCGTAGCCGATGTCCAGTGTCTTCAGCTCGGACATCGGAGTGTCCTGGGTGACGCCGCTCCCATTCGTCCGGCAGTCGAGCGTCCAGTCGTGAAACACGGCAAACTGGCGATCCGGTGTCAGGTGGACGTCGAGTTCGACGACGTCGGCGCCGCTCTCCATCGCGGCGCGCATCGAGGCAATCGTGTTTTCGAGATAGCTGTGGCGCGGCTTTTCGATGCGCTCGGCGGTACAGGTGTCGTTGTCGAGACCTTCCGAGGAAAAAACCTGGTGGATGCCGCGATGAGCGAGGATCTTTGCATTGCCGGAGGGAGGCGGCGCCAGAAGCGACGTGTTGAGAAGCCAGACGATGGCGACGACGATGAGCGCAACCACGGCGATCTTCTTCATCGTGTATCCTCCTCTCGCGACGGGCTTGCCGCGACAATGTGGCGTGACGATGTTACCGGTTGGTGTACGAGTGTTACAAGGACCGGCACCACTCTGTTACCGGGTCCGTGACCGGTCGGCCACCACTAAGCGCAGGTAGGCGCCCGGAAGCGGCCCCGCAACATCCGACGAGAGCTCGTTTCGAAGGGGCGAGAGCAATAGCCTCGATGCACCGGTTTGCGCCCGCTGACGGTCTTGTCCCAGTGCTTTCGAATTTGCTAAGCAAACAAATCTTTGAGGGGCCACAAAAAAGCCCCATTGAATAACCGCCGAACACAGCTAAGTTAATGGAAGTTCTGATGGATAGGAGCCCGATGGGCTGGCCTGACGAATTCCCGCAACTGGTCCTTGCTTGTTTCGCGAGGACTCGCCGGAAACCGTGAGGTCGCGCTCGAGCCGGTTTCTCGCCGCTTCCGGATGTGGCCGCCCGCCTCCAAGCTGCCGCATGTCTGCCCTGAAGCCGACCAGCCGCTCACCCGCTCCCCCTGTGAAGGAACCGATGGTTCGTTTAGGTCTGAGCTGAGGTAGGATATGAATGCGGGTTTGTTGAATCTACTTCGCCGGCTTGTCGAGAAAGGCAAGCTGACGGTCGTTTTCTCGTCGGGTGAAAAGGTGGTTCTGGGCGATGGTACGGGCAAGCCGGCGGCCATCCGTTTCGCTGATGCCGGAGCGGAAAAAGCCGTTCTTCACGATCCAGGGCTGAAATTCGGCGAAATGTACATGGACGGTCGCGTTCTCGTGGAGGAGGGCGATATTTTCGACGTGCTGGCCATCGTCAAGAGCAATGATCTCGACAAGGCGGCAACCTTCACCAATTCGATCGTCGCGCTGGGACACATCTTTCGCCAGCAGATGAAGAGCCGGCTGCCGGTAAACCGCAACCGCTACAACGTCGCCCACCATTACGATCTGGACGGCAAGCTCTTCAATCTCTTCCTTGACGAGGACTGGCAATATTCCTGTGCCTATTTCCATCCGCCGGGTATTTCGCTTGACGAGGCGCAACGCGCCAAGAAGCGGCACATAGCGGCAAAGCTGCTGCTCGAGCCCGGCCAGAAGGTACTGGAAGTGGGTTCCGGCTGGGGCGGCATGGCGATGTACCTCGCCGAGTCGTCGGGTGTGGAAGTCACGGGCATCACGCTCAGCGAAGAGCAGTTGAAGGTCTCGCGCGAACGCGCCGCAAGGCGCGGGCTTTCGGACCGGGTGCGTTTCGAGCTGCAGGACTATCGCACCATGCAGGGAAGGCAATTCGACCGCATCGTCTCCGTCGGCATGTTCGAACATGTCGGCATCGGCAATTACGGCAATTTCTTCCGCAAGATGAAAGAACTGCTGAAGCCGGACGGCGTGATGCTGCTGCATTCGATCGGGCAGATCTACAAACCCTGGGCGACCAACCCGTGGATCGAAAAGTATATCTTCCCCGGCGGCTACATTCCCGCCCTGTCGGAGGTATTGCCACGGGTCGAGAGCAACCGCCTGCTCGTCAAGGACATCGAGATTCTGCCGCTGCATTACGCCTGGACGCTCAGGGCCTGGCGCGAGCGTTTCCTGGCGCAGCGGGACGAGGCGGTCAGGCTTTATGACGAGCGCTTTTTCCGTATGTGGGAGTTCTATCTCGCCGCCTCGGAAACGGCCTTCCTCTACGACAAGCATTTTGTCTTCCAGCTCCAGCTCTCGCCGTCACTCGCGACAGTGCCGGTGTCGCGCGACTATATCGCCATCAAGGAGCGCGAATTGCTGGAATTTGAAAAGACCCGCGAACGGCTGGAACTCGTCGCGGTCTGAGGGGGCGGGCGAAAGCCTCCTCATCCGCCCCCACGACGGCACCGTCTCCTGATCTTCTGTGGAGTTCGCCCGGGCGGCCATCGGCCTTCACTTGGCCTTGATGGTCTGCGCCAGTATGGTCCGGCCGAAACAGGAAACGGAACGAGAGAATGGTCACGACCGCAAAGCCCATCGCCGCAATCATTGCCAGCGAAATCAAGGCGACCGCCGCCCAGGTCACAGCGGCAGTCGAATTGCTGGACGGCGGAGCGACGGTGCCTTTCATCGCGCGCTATCGCAAGGAGGTCACCGGCGGTCTCGACGACACGCAACTGCGCGTCCTGTCGGAGCGGCTTACCTATCTGCGCGAGCTTGAAGCGCGACGGGCGTCGATTGTCGATTCGATCCGCGGCCAGGGCAAGATGACCGACGAGCTCGAAGGCAAGATCGCCGGCGCGGTTACCAAGGCGGAACTCGAAGACATTTACCTGCCCTATAAGCCGAAGCGCCGCACCAAGGCGGAAATCGCACGCGAACGTGGGCTGGGTGCACTGGCCGAAGCAATTCTTTCCGATCGCTCGATCGCGCCGGCCGAACGCGCGGCCGCCTTCCTCACCGCCGATGTGCCGGACGTCAAGACCGCACTCGATGGCGCCCGCGATATCATCGCCGAGGCCATGACCGAGAACGCCGACCTTCTCGGGCGGTTGCGGAACTATATGCGGGAGGCAGCCTTCCTGCGCGCTCGGGTCGTGGACGGCAAGCAGGAGTCCGGCGCCAAATTCTCGGACTATTTCGACCACTCCGAGCGCTGGGCGACGGTGGCCGGGCACCGCGCATTGGCGATGCTGCGCGGTTGGAACGAAGAGGTCCTCTCGGTCGATATCGTGGTCGATCAGGAGGCCGCGCCTTCGCACAGGCCGACCGAGCGGATGATCGCGGCGACCTACAATGTTGGCGATCGGTTGCCCGGCGACAGATGGCTGCTGGAGGTCATCGGCTGGACATGGCGAGTCAAGCTTTCGCTTTCGCTGTCGCTGGACCTGATGCGCGAGCTGCGCGAGCGTGCGGAAGAAGAGGCAATCCGCGTCTTCGCACGCAATCTCAAGGACCTGCTGCTCGCGGCGCCCGCGGGCTCGCGCGCGACCATGGGCCTCGATCCCGGGATCCGCACCGGCGTCAAGGTCGCGGTGGTCGACGGCACAGGCAAGCTGCTCGACACCGCCACGGTCTATCCCTTTCCGCCGAAGAACGACATTCGCGGGGCCCAGGCAGAGCTTGCGGCGCTCGTGCGCAAGCATAAGGTGGAACTGATTGCGATCGGCAACGGCACCGGTAGCCGTGAGACGGAGAAACTCGTCGCAGACATGCTCGCTGCCATGCCGGCGCCGAAGCCTACCAAGGTGATCGTGTCCGAAGCGGGTGCATCGGTCTATTCCGCTTCGGAGACGGCGGCTGCCGAGTTTCCGGGCCTCGACGTTTCCCTGCGGGGCGCCGTTTCGATCGCCCGCAGGCTGCAGGATCCGCTGGCCGAGCTCGTCAAGATCGAACCGAAATCGATCGGCGTCGGCCAGTACCAGCACGACGTCGATCAGTCGAAGCTCAGCCGCTCGCTCGACGCCGTTGTCGAGGATGCGGTAAACGCCGTCGGGGTCGATCTCAACACCGCCTCGGCGCCCCTCCTGGCGCGTGTCTCCGGACTGGGCAAGTCCTCGGCCGAGGCAATTGTCGCGCACCGCGATGCGATGGGGGCCTTCGCCAGCCGCCAGGAACTTTTGAAAGTGCCGCGTCTCGGCGCCCGCACCTTCGAGCAGTGCGCCGGCTTTCTGCGGATACCGAACGGTTCCGAGCCGCTCGACGCGTCTGCGGTGCATCCGGAGGCCTATGGCGTTGCCAAGAAGATCGTTGCAGTCTGCGGGCGGGACGTGCGCTCGCTGATGGCAGACAGCGCCGAGCTGAAAAAACTCGATCCGCGCATTTTCGTCGACGAGCGCTTCGGCCTGCCGACGGTCAAGGACATCCTGGCCGAACTCGAGAAACCGGGTCGCGATCCGCGCCCGAGCTTCAAGACGGCCACCTTCGCGGAAGGCGTGGACGACATCAAGGATCTGAAAGTCGGAATGCGGCTCGAGGGCACGGTGACCAATGTCGCAGCGTTCGGCGCCTTCGTCGATATCGGCGTGCACCAGGACGGCCTCGTCCACGTTTCGCAATTGGCCGACCGCTTCGTCAAGGATCCGCATGAGGTCGTCAAGGCGGGTGACGTCGTGCAGGTCCGCGTCACGGAGGTCGACGTCGCGCGCAAGCGCATCGGGCTCTCCATGCGAAAGGAAGGTAGCGCCGATACGCCCCGCGAGCCGAGAGGGGCGACACCGAAGGGCGGGAACCGGGGCGGGACGGCTCGGTCGCAAACACCGCAGGAGCCGGCGCAGGGCGCGTTCGGTGCGGCGCTGATGGCGGCGATGAAGAAAAAATGAGAGCGTTCGATGGAACGGCCCGCATGGAAGGATCGTTACCCGAGCATCGATGCTCGTGTGATGGCTGAGGTTGCGTTCGATAATTTAGCCAACTGAGATGTAACCCGCCTCCGTCACACTTTTCAGATGGCGACATTGCTCCGTCTCGTGAAGGTGTCGACCATCGAATGCCGGTATACGGCGGAACAGGTCAGCGGAAATCCTCTTCCGCCGGGGCTTCCCGGCTAAAGGAGGTGCGTCATGGTACGCAATGTGGTCCGCGGCCTTTCTCTTGCCGTCCTTCTGACGGCCGCAGTGACAGCCTACCCCCATGCGGCAGACTCACAGGCCGTTGTGAATTGCGCTGAGCGTTCGCAGGTCATCGAGCTGCTGGCTCGACAATATCAAGAAAAGCAGGCCGCGTTCGGGCAGATCAATCCGCAAGCGGTGATGGAACTCTATGCGGCCGACGGCGGCAGTTGGACTTTGATCGTGACCGATGTTTCCGGCCGCAGCTGCGTCTTCCTTGCCGGAAAAAGCTGGGAACAGGTCATCCAGGTCGGCCCGAAGGCCTGACCGCCAGCCTCCTGCGCGAGACGCGCAGAGGGAAGCCCGTGCAGCTTCCCTCTGCTGACCATTGAATGCGACGGTGCGGTGCCGGTCAGTCCGGCCTGCCGATGCTCGCATAGCGGAAGCCGTGCCTTGCGACCTCGTCCTTGCGATAGATGTTGCGCAGATCGACGAGCAGGGGTGTCTTCATGGCGGATTTCAAACGGTCGAAATCCAGCGCCCGGAATTCGTTCCATTCCGTGATAATCACCAGAGCGTCCGCCTCGGCCGCCGCTTCATAGGGATCGCTCGCGCAGTCCAGGCCCTCTATCAGCTTGCGCGCGTTTTCCATTCCTTCCGGGTCGTAGCCGGTGACGCGGGCGCCTGCGTCCTGCAACGCCTGAACGACCGCGATCGCAGGGCTGTCGCGCATGTCGTCGGTATTCGGCTTGAAGGTCAGGCCGAGGACTGCAATCTTGGAGCCGCGGATATCGCCGCCGGCCGCCGCGATCACCTTGCGTCCCATCGCCCGCTTGCGGTTGTCGTTGACGGCGACCGTGGTTTCGACGAGCCGCACGGGGGTGTCGTGGTCCTGCGCGGTTTTAACCAGCGCCAATGTGTCCTTGGGGAAGCAGGAGCCGCCATATCCCGGCCCGGCATGCAGGAACTTCGACCCGATGCGGCCGTCCAGCCCGATGCCGCGGGCGACGTCCTGCACATTGGCACCGACTTTCTCGCAGAGATCGGCAATCTCGTTGATGAAGGTAATCTTCATCGCCAGGAAGGCGTTGCCGGCATATTTGATCAGTTCCGACGTGCGGCGTGTCGTGAATACGAGCGGCGACTGATTGAGATAGAGCGGCCGATAGACCTCCGTCATTACCTCTCGCGCGCGACCGTCACTGCCGTCGACCCCGATCACGATCCTGTCGGGCCGTTTGAAGTCCTCGATCGCGGCGCCTTCCCGCAGGAATTCCGGGTTGGAGACGACGGTGACGTCAGCCGCAGGGTTGGTTTCGCGGATGATGCGCTCGACCTCGTCTCCGGTACCGACCGGAACCGTGGACTTGGTCACCACGACGGTAAAGCCCTGAAGGTTGGCAGCGATTTCGCGTGCAGCTGCGTAAACATAGGAAAGATCCGCATGTCCGTCACCGCGCCGCGACGGCGTTCCGACGGCAATGAAAACGACGTCGCTGGCGGCCACGGCGGTCTTGAGATCATCGGTGAAATTCAGGCGCCCGGACGCGACGTTGCTGGCGACGAGATGGTCCAGCCCGGGTTCGAAGATGGGAATCTGACCCTTCTTCAGCGCCGAGATCTTGCCTTCGTCCTTGTCGACGCAGACGACGTCATGGCCGAAATCCGCAAAGCAAACACCGGAAACAAGGCCGACATAGCCGGCACCGATCATCGTGATTTTCATCCGCTTTTCCTTTGATTGTTCTTGAGAACGCTGATCAATTAAGTTTTATCTAATAAAAGGATGTCATCGAGAAAAAAGTAAAGAAAAACCAAATTGCAATTGCGTGCGGAAGCATGCGCTTCGCACAAATATCGTTTGTTTTACCATCAGACGGTCGTGGGTGCACGGCGATAATTCTGTTCATACCACTCGACGAAGCGCGCAACGCCTTCCTCGACCGAAACGGATGGCTTGAACCCGGTCAGGGCTTCGAGCAGGTCCGGCGAAGCGAAGGTGCGCGGTACGTCGCCCTGCTGCATCGGCAGCATGTTGCGGACCGCCGGACGCCCCACAGCCTTCTCGACCGTTTCGACGAAGGTCATCAACTCTACCGGCTGGCCACCGCCGGTATTGACGACGCGGAACGGCGCATGGCGCGAAAGCGTGTCCGTGGCCTTTTCCGGTGCCACCCGGTTCTCCTCCGAAGGCGCAATATGCGACAGCCGGACGATGCTTTCGACGAGATCGTCGATATAGGTGAAGTCCCGGCTCATCCGGCCCTGGCCATAAATGTCGATCGGCCGGCCGTTGTCTATGGCGTCGACGAATTTGAAGAGCGCCATGTCCGGCCGCCCCCAGGGGCCGTAAACGGTGAAGAAGCGGAAGGCGGTGGTCGGCACCTTGTAGAGATGCGCATAGCTGTGCGCCATCAACTCCATCGACTTCTTCGTCGCGGCATAGAGCGTCATGGGTTCGTCGGCCCGGTCCGCTTCGGCAAACGGGATCTTCTCGTTGGCGCCGTAGATCGAAGAGGTGGAGGCGAGCATCAGGTGCTTCGGTGCGATCGCCTTGGCGAGCTCGAGCATGTTCCACGACCCGACGAGATTTGCGTCCACATAGGCTTTCGGGTTTTCGAGGCTGTAGCGGACGCCTGCCTGGGCGGCGAGGTGGATGATGACTTCCGGCTCGGCAAGCTCCGCCGCGCGGTCCAGTGCGGCCCTGTCCTCGAGCATGGCCGTCACCGCCTTGAAGCCGTTGGAGCGCTGAAGGATCGCGTGTCGGCGCTCTTTCAGCGTCACGTCGTAATAGGGCGTCATGCCGTCGAATCCGACGACGAAATGCCCCTCGTCGATCAGTCGTTTTGCAACATGAAAACCGATGAATCCTGCAGTGCCGGTGATGAGGTAACGCATGACGATTTCCCCCAGTTTGCCCCACTCCACAGTTCATACGCAGAAAGCTGGCCGATGAAAAGTCAATTCCGTCAACCGCGGGGCTCGTCGAGCTCACGTTGGAGGGCTGTCAGAACGGACATTGCGTGGCCGGCATACTGACTGATCCAACGATCGTGAATGGCACGGATGGGCAAGGCGTTCAGGTGGTTCCACCGCTCGCGGCCCTCGCGCCTGGCGAGAACGAGATCGGCCTCCTCCAGAACCTTCAGGTGCTGCATCACCGTGCAGCGATCCAGGTTCGGGAAGAGCTCGCAGAGCATGCCCGTCGTTTGCGGTTTCTCCTTCAGCGCGTCGAGCATCCGTCGCCGCAAGCCGTTCGCCAGCGCTTTGAAAACCGCATCGTCTTTCGAATCGTTTGACATGTTATGTTTTTATAACATATTATCCACTGATACAATCGTGAGGAGGACGTCATGGCATTCGAATTTCGTGTGAATGGACGTATTGCCCGTCCCGTCGAGCAGGTCTTCGACGCGGTGGTAAACCCGGATCAGCTCAGCCGCTATTTCGTAACGCTCGGCGGCATCAGCGGACCGCTGGTTGCCGGCACCACCGTGACGTGGTGGGGCGAGGTTCCCATCAAGGTCGAGGCAGTGGAGCCTAACGAGCGGATCGTCTTTTGCTGGGATGCCATGACCGGTGAGGGCGAGTCTCCCTACCAGACGCGGGTTGAAATGCGCTTTCAGTCGCTCGACGACGGCGCCACCATGGTGACGATCGCCGAGAGCGGCTGGCGGGAAAACGAACAGGGGCAGAAGAGCTCCTATCTCAATTGCGAGGGCTGGTCGCAGATGCTCGCCTGCATGAAGGCTTGGGTCGAATACGGCATCAATTTGCGGGAGGGCTATTATGTGAGCGAACTCTCCGGCAAGCCGGCACTCGAGCCGCAACTGTAGGAGGGGGCGATGTCCACCGAAATCAAGGGCGGTATCAACATCGCCATGAAAGTTCCGAGCCATCAATACGAAGCGGTGATCGCCTTCTACCGCGACGTCGTCGGTCTCACGCCTTTCGACGAAAAGGCACCGGCGAAAGGCTTCGTTCTCGGCCCCAATCGTTTGTGGATAGACGAAGCGCCGCATTACAGCCAGGCGGAAATATGGCTGGAACTCTTTACCGAAGATCACGAGGCAGCCCTCGATCGTCTCGCAGCGCACAAGGTCGTGCGCTGCGACCAGGTCGAGGAATTGGGCGAGGGCTTCCGCGGCGGATGGATCATGAACCCCGCCAATATCGTGCACCTCGTGCGCGAGCCGGATGCCTGGTAAGCGAGTGAGAGCATTTCAACGTGTTTCATGGAAACACTGAAATGCTCTAAGCATTTGATCCAACGCGCTTCCGGGCGGAAAACCGTTACACACTTTGCCTGGAAGTGCTCCAAGACCTGTTGAGATTCGGGCCACCCGCGGCGGCTTGTTTGATTTCCTCATTCCTGTGCTTGTCACAGGAATCCAGCCAGACCAAGTCCTTGGGCTGAAAGAACTCTTCCCGCGCCGCGGACGCGGCGCTGCTCTCATCCCTGTGACGAGCACTGTTGGGGTGGACGGCTCCCAACGGCATCGCAATGTGCCAGAGTGAGTCGTTAAGATATCAATCGAGGGAGACCGTCCGTGGAGCAGATTATC
>NZ_JBHMIW010000034.1:0-8195 GCF_042436655.1 Sinorhizobium sp. P24N7
TGACGGCGATGGCCGAGATCATCCTTCGAAGGACATAAGCGGCCATCGCGCTCAGGCCTTCTGCATGTTCCACATCGCGACACGCTGCGGCATCTCGATGAGACCAGTGAGAGTTTTACGGCGCGCATTTGGCAACACAGTCTGACCCAGCCTAATGTCGCCGACGAAGTCCCACCAAATCCGTTGCATCTCGCGGGCCAGTGCCTTGCGCTCTTCGAGCGTTTCGACATCTGGCCATTTGGCCCGGAGAGCCTCGTATTCGTCGTTCCTCGGCCAGCCGAACCAGGCCTCGTCGCCACCGGCGCGTAGGAAAGGTGCGGCGATCGGATCGCTGAGGGCGTAATCGGAGTCGCTCGTGATGAAGATGCTCCAGCCACCGCTCTCAGTGGGGCCCTTGTTCGCCCGGCGGGCGACAAGCCCGCCCCAGTCGCTCGGCGCAAGCTCGGCATTGACCCCAATCTTCCGCATCTCGGCGGCCAACAACTGCGAGGTGTTGCTCCCCGGCGCCCAGTCCGTGGGTTGGAGAATGACGACCTTCTCGCCAGCATATCCGGCCTCCTTGAACAGTTGTTTGGCCTTGTCCGGATCGCCGCCCTTTTTGAACCAACCCGTATTTTCGTCGTTGGTATAAAGCGTATCGTTTCCAAATATCGAAGTGACAGTGTGCCCATATTTTGCATCGGGGGCCATGACGCGCAGGAACGCCTCCTGGTCGACCAGGTGAAGCATCGCTTGGCGTGCCTTGACGTTATCGAACGGCTTCTGCAGGTGGTTCATGCGCAGGCACATGTCGTTGCCAGTCTTGTCCAGAACCTGCAGTGCAAGATCGGGATCGCTCTCAATTACTGAGTAAACATCGGCGGGGGGAGCTTCAAGAAAATCAATTTCACCCGCCTGCAAGGCCGCTAAAGCAGTCTGCTCATCGGCGATATTGTCCCAGATGACGCGATCGACCTTGACGATCTTGCCGCCAGCGAATCCGTCGGACGCCTCGCTGCGCGGTACGTATTGTTCGTTGCGGTCGTAGGTGAAGCTTGCGCCCGGCTTGGCAAGGGCATGATTGAACTTAAACGGGCCCGATCCGATATTCGTGGTGACCTGCTCGGTTGCGGGGCGATCCGCATCCTTCTCGCGCATGATGAATGGCGAGGTCCCTGCTATTGTCGCCAGCAGATCGATCAGCAGCCCCAGCGGCTGCTTGAGCACAATCGTAAAGGACTTGTCGTCCTTCTTGGAGATGTCCTGGGCTCGCTCCATGAGCAGTTGTCCGCCGCCATCCGCTTGACCCCAGCGACGTATCGAGGCCACACAGTCCGCCGCGGTCACAGGGGTGCCATCGTGCCAACCCAGGCCGTCCCGGAGTTCGAACGTGTAAGTCTTCTTGTCGTCGGAAACGCCCCACTTTCCCACCATTTGCGGCTGCGGCATCAACTTGGAGTCGAGCGAGAACAGCGTGTCATACAAGGCCAGGCCGTGATTCTGGGTTATGCCAGTCGTCGTAAAGATCGGGTCGAAGATGGTTAGGAAATCGGTCGTCACCATGCGGACCGTCCGCGCTTCGGTAGGCGCTGTCTGTCCCCGCAGGACCGACGGGATCGATAAAGCGGTTCCGGCGGCTAAGCCAGTTATGATGAGTTCGCGCCTAGATATTGTCATGTTCCGTTCCTCTTTTTTGGTAAGTGGCGCGGTCAATCCACGTGCCAATGTTGAGTTTCGATTGCCGCGCAGCCTACGTCAAATTCAGACTGCGTATCGATACCATCTGGTTTTGAGATGGACCCAGATCGATGAAAGGCTGCAATTCCTTCGGCCTATCGCCCAACGTGAATCACACCTGTTCATCCGGCCTCAGCCAAGAAGCGCGCCGATTGGGTGTTCGATTTTTGCGGCCGCCATGCGCTTGCCCCTCTATGGAAATGACGCTGCCGGAGACGGATCTTGCGTTGGGATGATTCGAAATTGAGTCTGGAGGCTTCTGGGAGGTCAGCATGCTCGATGGCGCGGCGGACTGGTTGTCGGACCTCGTTGCAAGCCGGATGAACGAAGTCGCCGGAGGGTATGGCGCTGTGGGGATTGTGGCCTGGAGGCGCGAGCCGTCAGGCAGGCTGCAATGCCTTCCATCGCCGCGCTGGCTGCTTGCGGCTTGGTGCGGCGGGACAACGTTGGGGTGCCAACGCGCGTGCGACGGATACCGTACCGAGTGATGTGGACGCACCCGGCCTGATCATTCAAGCTCGTTCTGCCGCGATCCGGCCAGCACGCAACGCGATGGGTGTAGCGGCCCGAGATAGGAGAACGCTTGCTTAGGTGGCTTGGCGTAGACGATCCATTGACGGCGACGAACCTCGGCCAGCAGGCGACCCAACTCGCTCTGCCGAGGGAAACGCCGCCGCCCGCCACAATTCAACGGAGGTGGGGATGGTAGGTGAGATTCTGGCCCCTCTTCCCGCACGCCACATCGGGAAGGCCCGTCTCGCCCAGCCTATTCCGTGGAGGGGCAAGCGCATAGCGGCCGCAAAAATCGAACACCCAATCGACGCGCGTCTTGGCTGAGGCCGGGCGAACAGGTGTGATTCAGGCCTGGCGATACACCGACGGAATTGCGGCCTTACATCGATCTGAGTTCATCTCAAAACCAGATGATATCGATACACAGACTGAATTTGACGCAAGCTCCAATCGAAAATTAGGTTAAATAGCCAAAAGAGCAGAAATGAGCTTTTGGTAAACCGCATGCGCTTCATGCGGCCGATTTCGTCCGCTGTGGCGGTCGAGTGCTGTCTCTCGTGGCCGGCCGGGCTTCGCCGCAATTCTCGGACGTGGTGCGGCGGCGGAAAGGTGGCCATTGAAAGCTTATGTTATAGCCGTTCCACGCCGAGACCCAGCATCAGGTGACGCAGTTATCGACGAGATCACACGGACAGGGAGTGCAGAGTGAGTGGATTCTACTTGCAAACTAGGATCCCATCTACAAAGCCCTGTCGGAAGACCGCAGGAACTGATCCAAAGTCCGCACCCGGCGCTGACCCTCTCAGCACTCATCCAGCAGATTGCCTTGAGCAACCGCGCCACTAACCAAGAAGGGGGAATGAAACATGAGAACCTCTCGGCGCGAACTCATCATAACGGGTTTGGCCGCCGGAGCGGCTGTGTCGATCCCGTCGGTCCTGCGAGCGCAGACAGCGTCTACCGACGCGCAGACAATCCGCATGGTGATGAGCGGTGACCTCAGCATCTTCGATCCGATCTTTACGACGGCGGACATAACCGCAGCACATGCCTTGGCGATTTATGACACGCTGTTTGCACTCGACTCCAAGCTGACGGCGCAGCCGCAAATGGTGGGAAAGTGGGGCGTTTCGGAAGACAGGAAGACCTACACGTTCGAGCTGCGGGACGGCCTGGGTTGGCACGATGGCACCCCTGTGACCGCGGCGGACTGTGTGGCCTCGATACGTCGCTGGGGTCAAGCGGATGGCGGCGGACAACTGCTCATGGAGCGAGCCCAGGACATCTCCAAGAAGGACGACAAGTCCTTTACGATTGTGCTCAAGCAGCCGCTGGGGCTGCTGATCGATCTGCTGGCGACAATAGCAGGGACCTCGCCATTCATCATGCGCGAGAAGGATGCGGATCGCCCCGCAACCGAGCAGGTCACCACGAATATCGGATCGGGCCCGTTTAAGTTCAATCATGCCCTTGCCAAGCCGGGCGCAAGCTTCACCTACGACCGCAATGAAGAATACGCACCGCGTAAGGAGCCATCTGACGGATTCGCCGGCGGCAAGGTCGTTAAGGTTGATCGTGTCATTTGGGACAATATCGCCGATCAGCAGACGGCATTGGGCGCATTGCACGCGGGCGAGATCGATTTTGTCTATGGGCCCCCCCGCGATCTTCACTCAGCGATCGAGAGCGATCCCAACCTTGCACTCCAAGTTCTGAACAAGGGTGGCGTCAACATGTGCCTGCGCATGAACCACCTGCAGAAGCCGTTCGATAACGTCAAGGCGCGTCAAGCGATGCTCCACCTGATCGATCAGGAGGCGTTCCTGCGCGTCACGTCCCCCGATGCAAAATATGGGCACACTGTCACTTCGATATTTGGGGGTGATACGCTTTATACCAACGACGAAAATACGGGCTGGTTCAAAAAGGGCGGCGATCCGGACAAGGCCAAACAACTGCTCAAGGAGGCCGGATACGCCGGCGAAAAGGTCGTCGTTCTCCAAGCGATAAATATCGCATCCTTCAACACTGCCTCACAGTTGCTGGCGGCCGAGATGCGGAAGATTGGGGTCAATGCCGAGCTTGCGCCGAGCGACTGGGGCGGGCTTGTCACCCGCCGGGCGAACAAGGGGCCTGTTGCCAACGGTGGATGGAACATCTTCATCACGGATGATTCCGACTTCGCGCTGAGTGATCCGATCGGCGCAGTCTTCCTAAACGCGAGCGGCGACAAGGCTTGGTACGGCTGGCCGAAGAACGACGAATACGAGGCCCTCCGGGCCAAATGGGCAAATGTCAAAACGCTCGAAGAACGCAAGGCACTGGCCCGCAAGATGCAACGGATTTGGTGGGACTTCGTCGGCGACGTCCGGCTGGGTCGAACTGTCGAGCCAATCGCGCGGCGCAAGGCGCTCACCGGCCTCATTGAGATGCCGTCGTCCGTCGTTGCGATGTGGAACATGCAGAAGGCCTGAGCGCAGTGACCACCTATATCCTTCGAAGGATGAGCTCAGTCATCCGTTATAGCAATGGCCGAGATCTTCCACTTCCTGCTTCTCAGGCTAGCACTTGGCGATCCGGCCGCAATCATCGCCGGCAAGTCGGCCACGGAGGAGATGATCGCCGGCATCGGCGGCGACTCCGGAACCTCAATTTTCACGGAACGTCTCCAGCTGATCTCACCGCGGCTGGAGCCGATCATTTCCGTTACGATTCTGACGATGATCCTTTCGGTGACGACCGGGCCTGCTCTATGCCCCTTGTATCCTTGCGGAGCGGCGCAGTAACGCGCCGGAGGAGTTACAAAATGAAAACCGATATGTTCCGTCGTGGCGTTCTGAGCAAGGCGCGTCCTTTGACCAACCCTGTCGAGGTGAGCACATTCGGCCGGCGAGAAGCTGTCGAGCAATTCGCTGGCCTCGCGCCATGTGCTGCTTTCCTGATGAGGTGCTTGACCTTGGCAAAGACCTGCTCGATGGATTGAGGTCCGGGTTGTAGGGCGGCAGGAAAAAGAGGTGTGCGCCTGCGGCCCTGCCGGCGCGGCGCACGGCTTATCTCTTGTGGCTGCCGAGATTGTCGAGGATCACGATGTCTCCCTTGGCGAGGGTGGGCACGAGAACTTTCTTGACATAAAGGGTGAAGAGCTCGCCGTTGATCGGCCCGTCGATGACCCCGGGTGCGTCGATCCGGTCGCAGTGCAAGGCGGCGGTCAGGGGTTTTCCAGTGGCCGTGCGGGACCGGCGCAGAAAGCCGCCGGTCGCGCGGCGCCCAGCCCCTGAGTGCCGCCATATTCGTCTTTATCCAGGTTTCATCGAGAAAGACCAGCCGACGGGCTTCGACCCGTTGCTGATGGCTCTTCCAGCGCAGCCGTTTGCGCTCGCGTTTGCTCAGCCGGCAGAACCGTTTTTGAAGCTCAGGCCCTCGGCCCGAACGAAGACCCAAACGGCTCGGCCGTCGGTCTTGATGCCACGTTCGGCCCGTTCGCCCGACAAGGTCCGCTGCTTGCGTCCGCCGACACGGCCTGGCCCAAGGGAGCTGGTCTCGCCAAAACGTCGCTTCCATTTCGAAACGCAGGAGGCAGCGATTGAAAGCGCTGCCGCGCTCGACCGTATCGTCTTCCCGGCACGCAATAGGGCCACCGCCCGCTCGCGAAGATCTCGGAATAAGCTCGCGTCATCCATGCCGGTCGGCATGAACAGGGAATCGCATCACAGCTGATTTGCGAATCCCCGATTCCAGAAAGTTGCAGCACGCTCTAGGCAAGACGCTCGGCGTTCGTCTCCTCACCGATCATCATGATGGGGTCGTCATGGCCGCCGCCGCGCCGCGGAAGATGGCGCGGCCTGGCCGCCTCCAAAAATGACAATCTTCTCAAGTATTACACCTTCGCCGCGTTGCATCGCACCGCGCCGATGCCAGCCGTCCAGCAATGCGCGGCGGCGTAGATGATGGGCTTCCTCGGTCCAAGAGAGGTCAGTCTCGGTCAGGCAGCGACGCTTATATCTTGCCAGCCGACTTTCAGGATTCTGCGACGTGTTCAGCCTAGGGGATGCCGATTCCGAAGTACCGCGTGTGGGCGACATCAAGAATGCGATTGACCAAGCTCGAGAAGCTGTGTCCGGCAGTCATCGCGGCCACGACATAAGAGGAGCTCAGACGGAGCCCCGGCATGGCGTTGATCTCCAGGACAAAGGGCTGGCCGGAGCGGTCGATCCTGAGGTCCACGCGGGCATAGTCCCGGCACTGGCAGGCACCGAAGGTCGCAACCGAAATTTCCTGCAGCATAGTCGTAAGGCTGCTCCCGATTTGTGCCGGGCAAATCCGCGGCGGCATCGCGGCCGCCATGTACTTCGCTTCCCAAGTCATAAGATGCGTTTCGCGGTCGCCGAAGTCGTGCTCCACCAGAGGCAATACCTCGAGCTCTCCGTTTCCCAACAGCGCGACGGCAATTTCTCGCCCATCGATGTATTCTTCCACGAGCGCATCCTGCGCATACTGCGTGACGATCACTTCCACGGCCTGCCTCAACTGAGCGGGCTCATGTACGAGCTGCAATCCGAAGCTGTCGTCTTCGTGACGCGGCTTCACTACCAATGGGAATCGCAGATCGCCGGTACTCTCGGTGCCGCGACGCATCACGCGAAATTTCGGCGTCGGCACGCCACAATCGCGGATGAGCCTTTTGGTGATGACCTTATCGTCCGCCAGCCCATGCCCGAGCGGGCTCGATCCCGTATATGGAACGCCGGCCATCTCAAGCATGGCCGGAACGTGGGTGTAAGGATACTCGCCCTGAATTCCGCTCGCCCAGTTGAAGACGATTCCCGAAGGACGGGCTTGCGGATCGGGTGGCATGAACCGCTCGAGCGTACTGAGCAGTCCTTTATCGCCTTCGCACAGGAGCGTCTCGTGACCACCCTCTTGCAGTGCCGCCGCTACCCTTTCGACTGTATCGGAGTATCCCTCCGGACGAGGCTGACCGAATCGGTTGATCACGCCCGTATGATCACGGTTGCAAACGATGGCTACCCGCATGAGTTACTCCTTGGATTTTGCCCGCCGTCACGCTCATTGCTGGGATTTAGTTGGCTGATCGATGGGAACAAACGG
Source organism: Sinorhizobium sp. P24N7 (assembly GCF_042436655.1). Classification (NCBI taxonomy): domain Bacteria; kingdom Pseudomonadati; phylum Pseudomonadota; class Alphaproteobacteria; order Hyphomicrobiales; family Rhizobiaceae; genus Sinorhizobium; species Sinorhizobium sp. P24N7. The sequence goes on from NZ_JBHMIW010000034.1 coordinate 7,339, forward strand.
TCTAGGCCCGCGCGCCCCACCGGCGCGCCCGGCCAACCCGGGCGGGCCAACCGGCGAGCGGGTTTGCTCCCTCCAACACGCGGAATATCGGGATATTGCTTGATACGCAGCCGGCCTGCAGCGCTGGAAGTGTCTCCAACGCGGCTGGCAAGGGCACGATGATCAGAACCGCCAACACCGTCGTGAAGGCGCCAGACCGCTTCGCAGCCTCCAACTCGGTCGAGCAAGTTTGCGAAACGTTCGCAGGTAGAACACGGGGCGAGGACCGAAAAGAACGCAATCTGGCGACGCCAGGCATTATTCCACCATCTCCCGGCTAAGCACGCCGCGTTCCTGCGTGAGCGATCCAGCGTCGCGGGCGTCGATGGAATCGTACAGTCGCGAGGTCCGCGCCGCTGCTCGCCGGCTTTGGCCGTGCTGAGCGAAGTGACCGCGAGCACACGGGAATGTCTATCGATGGACTGCGTTCGACAAACGGTGAAACGGACGAGCAATACGGTTTGCCCGCCCAACCCCGATGCACTGGGCTCGCACACGTAAAATATCCAGGCCACGGCCATCGCAGCGTCAATCGCATTCCCGCCGGCACACAGGACTTCCAGCCCGGCTCCGGTGGCGAGCGAGAAAGCCGTCACCGTCGCCTCACGGCTCTTCCGCATGGCAACGGCGGGACCTTTTTGCTCTACTCGCTTTTGTCGGCAATCAGCATTGCGCAGTTTCGATCTCATACTTGGCGCGCCCGCCAGCGCCCGGCGCCAGTATTCCGACTGACGTTCCAATACCTCGTTCGCCAGCCAACGGCGCTGCCAAACCGCGTAGTCCGCATACTGCACCGGCAACGGCGTCAGCCGATCCAT
>NZ_JBHMIW010000035.1:0-2500 GCF_042436655.1 Sinorhizobium sp. P24N7
TTTGGTTGCGGGGGCAGGATTTGAACCTGCGGCCTTCAGGTTATGAGCCTGACGAGCTACCGGGCTGCTCCACCCCGCGTTATCCGAGTTTTGCGCGGCAAAATCTCGTTATTCGTCCGAGTTTTGCGCAGTAAAAAGGTCGGTTTGTTGGCCGTTTTGTTTCGGCCGTGTGAGAGAAGATGATCGGTTTGTTTCTCTTGCGATTTGCAGACCTGGCAGCGACCTACTCTCCCGCGTCTTAAGACGAAGTACCATCGGCGCTGGGGCGTTTCACGGCCGTGTTCGGAATGGGAACGGGTGCAGCCACCCCGCCAGAACCACCAGGTCGGCAAAGCGCAAGATTTGCGCCTTATGGGCGCAAACCGAATTGAGAAGCTGGTGAAGCGGGCGGTTTAACGCTCGACTTCTTTTGAACACGTCTTTTTTTGTCTTGTCCGGATCATTCCAGCAGCCGGCAGAGCCGAGCCGCCGGTTGTCCGGCGCGCCGTCCGCAGCGCAGCGATCTTGCGATCGCGGCAGCGTGAGGACAGAAGAATGATGCTCATCTTTGATGAGCATAAGCAATGGGAACGATCAAGCCGATCGAACGATTAGTACCGGTAAGCTTCATGCGTTGCCGCACTTCCACACCCGGCCTATCAACGTGGTCGTCTTCCACGGTTCTCAAGGGAATACTCGTTTTCAGGTGGGTTTCCCGCTTAGATGCCTTCAGCGGTTATCCCTTCCATATATAGCTACCCTGCTATGCCCTTGGCAGGACAACAGGTCCACCAGAGATATGTCCATCCCGGTCCTCTCGTACTAGGGACAGATCCTGTCAATATTCCTACACCCACGGCAGATAGGGACCGAACTGTCTCACGACGTTCTGAACCCAGCTCACGTACCGCTTTAATTGGCGAACAGCCAAACCCTTGGGACCTGCTCCAGCCCCAGGATGCGATGAGCCGACATCGAGGTGCCAAACAACCCCGTCGATATGGACTCTTGGGGGTCATCAGCCTGTTATCCCCGGCGTACCTTTTATCCGTTGAGCGATGGCCCTTCCACGCGGGACCACCGGATCACTATGACCGACTTTCGTCTCTGCTCGACTTGTCAGTCTCGCAGTCAGGCGGGCTTATGCCATTGCACTCGACGAGCGATTTCCGACCGCTCTGAGCCCACCATCGCGCGCCTCCGTTACTCTTTCGGAGGCGACCGCCCCAGTCAAACTACCCACCATACACTGTCCCGGATCCGGATGACGGACCGCGGTTAGACATCCATGACGATAAGGGTGGTATTTCAAGGATGGCTCCACGAGAACTGGCGTCCCCGCTTCAAAGCCTACCACCTATCCTACACATGCCGACACGAATGCCAGTGTAAAGCTATAGTAAAGGTGCACGGGGTCTTTCCGTCTGACCGCAGGAACCCCGCATCTTCACGGGGAATTCAATTTCACTGAGTCTATGTTGGAGACAGCGGGGAAGTCGTTACGCCATTCGTGCAGGTCGGAACTTACCCGACAAGGAATTTCGCTACCTTAGGACCGTTATAGTTACGGCCGCCGTTTACTGGGGCTTCGATTCAGAGCTTGCACCCCTCCTCTTAACCTTCCAGCACCGGGCAGGCGTCAGACCCTATACGTCGTCTTGCGACTTCGCAGAGCCCTGTGTTTTTGATAAACAGTCGCTACCCCCTGGTCTGTGCCACCCCATCCTACTTGCGTAGAAAAGGGTCACGCTTCTTCCGAAGTTACGCGTGCAATTTGCCGAGTTCCTTCAACATAGTTCTCTCAAGCGCCTTGGTATACTCTACCTGACCACCTGTGTCGGTTTCGGGTACGGTCTATACGGTGGAGCTATTTCCTGGAACCGCGTCCCCGCCCGGACAATCCAATAAGTCCGGACAAGTTGAGCAATCCGTCACTACCACCAGGCCCACGAATATTAACGTGGTTCCCATCGACTACGCGTGTCCGCCTCGTCTTAGGGGCCGGCTAACCCTGCTCAGATTAACTTTAAGCAGGAACCCTTGGTCTTTCGGCGAGAGGGTCTCTCACCCTCTTTATCGTTACTCATGTCAACATTCGCACTTCCGATACCTCCAGGACCCCTCACGGGTATCCCTTCACTGGCTTACGGAACGCTCCGCTACCCCTATACACCTAAGTGTATAAGCCTCAGCTTCGGTGCATGGCTTCAGCCCCGTTACATTTTCGGCGCAAAGACCCTTATTTAGACCAGTGAGCTGTTACGCTTTCTTTAAATGATGGCTGCTTCTAAGCCAACATCCTGGTTGTTTTGGGATCCTCACATCCTTTCCCACTTAGCCATGACTTGGGGACCTTAGCTGGAGGTCAGGGTTGTTGCCCTTTTCACGACGGACGTTAGCACCCGCCGTGTGTCTGCCGACTAGTACTCCTCGGTATTCGGAGTTTGGTTAGGATCAGTAAGACGGTGAGTCCCCATAGCCCATCCAGTGCTCTACCCCCGAGGGTATTCGGTCGACGCAC
>NZ_JBHMIW010000036.1:0-5653 GCF_042436655.1 Sinorhizobium sp. P24N7
GCCTAATGTCGCCGACGAAGTCCCACCAAATCCGTTGCATCTCGCGGGCCAGTGCCTTGCGCTCTTCGAGCGTTTCGACATCTGGCCATTTGGCCCGGAGAGCCTCGTATTCGTCGTTCCTCGGCCAACCCCTAAATGCATTATCACCATTCGCCCTTAGGAAGATTGCCGTGGTCGGATCGCCTTGAAGGTAATCGGAATCGTCCGTGATGAAGATGCTCCAGCCGCCCTCCTCAACAGGCCCCCTGTTCTGTAAGCGCCGAGAAAGTTCGCCCCAGTCGCTCGGCGCAAGCTCGGCATTGATCCCAATCTTCCGCAGTTTGGCCGCTAGCAACTGCGACATGTTGTGGACTGCCGCCCAGCTCGTGGGGTCGAGAATGACGACCTTCTCGCCAGCATATCCGGCCTCCTTGAACAGTTGTTTGGCCTTGTCCGGATCGCCGCCCTTTTTGAACCAACCCGTATTTTCGTCATTCGAATAAGGTGTACTGTTGCCAAATATCGAGGTGACGGTGCTGATGTATGCTGGGGAGTACGCGGTAAGCATGAATGCCTCCTGATCGACCAGGTGAAGCATCGCTTGGCGTACCTTGACGTTATCGAACGGCTTCTGCAGGTGGTTCATACGCAGGGACACGACATAGCCAGTCTTGTCCAGAACCTGCAGTGCAAGATCGGGATCGCTCTCGATCTCGGGGTAAAGATCGGCGGGCGGAACTTGATGGAAATCAATTTCACCCGCCTGCAAGGCCGCTAAAGCAGTCTGCGGATCGGCGATATTGTCCCAGATGACGCGATCGACCTTGACGATCTTGCCGCCAGCGAATCCGTCGGACGCCTCGCTGCGCGGTACGTATTGTTCGTTGCGATCGTAGGTGAAGCTTGCGCCCGGCTTGGCAAGGGCCTCGTTGAACTTGAACGGGCCCGATCCGATATTCGTGGTGACCTGCTCGGTTGCCGGGCGATCCGCATCCTTCTCGCGCATGATAAACAGCGAGTTCCCTGCTATTGTCGCCAGCAGATCGATCAGCATCCCCAGCGGCTGCTTGAGCACAATCGTGAAGGACTTGTCGTCCTTCTTGGAGATGTCCTGGGCTCGCTCCATGAGCAGTTGTCCGCTGGAAGTCTGGCCCCAGCGACGGATCGAGGCCACACAGTCCGCCGCGGTCACAGGGGTGCCATCGTGCCAACCCAGGCCGTCCCGGAGTTCGAACGTGTAAGTCTTCTTGTCGTCGGAAACGCCCCACTTTCCCACCATTTGCGGCTGCGGCATCAACTTGGCGCCGAGCGAGAACAGCGTGTCGTAAATCGCCAGACCATGGATCTGGGTTTCGCCACTCGTCGTAAAGATCGGGTCGAAGGTGCTTAGCGCATCGCTCATCACCATGCGGACCGTCCGCGCTTCGGTAGGCACTGTCTGTCCCCGCAGGACCGACGGGATCGATAAAGCGGTTCCGGCGGCTAAGCCAGTTATCATGAGTTCGCGCCTAGATATTGTCATGTTCCGTTCCCCTTTTTGGTAAGTGGCGCGGTCAATCTACGTGCCAATGTTGAGTTTCGATTGCCGCGCAGCCTACGTCAAATTCAGACTGCGTATCGATACCATCTGGTTTTGAGATGGACCCAGATCGATGAAAGGCTGCAATTCCTTCGGCCTATCGCCCAACGTGAATCACACCTGTTCACCCGGCCTCAGCCAAGAAGCGCGCCGATTCGACGTTCGATTTCCACGTTACGACGCTTCGTAGGTGAGTTCTTTTTCATTCGTCTCCCGGATGCGCATCGGTTCGGGTCCCGATCGTCAGCTTCAGCGCTCACGCCCCCCACTTAAGCGCAGCCGCTTGAAGTGATTCTCAGACCTGCTCCGGAAAGTCCATCGGAGGGCCTTTCCTCATCGCTGCCGCAGCTTGTACTCACAGATAAGTCGGCTATGTCACCAACGCTGTCGATTGTACGGTACAGATATACCTCTCGGCCGCACACCTTGATATCGGTCTCGTCCATATGCCACCTGATGAGAAAGCCCGCTTGCGTCGGTTAAACCTCCTCATACCCTCAGATTAAGCTTAAACCTTTATAGGTCGAACAGCAGCATCCCTTAAAGATCGCAGTCGAAATTCATCGAGGCGCTCCGTGCCACACCGCCGGTCACCAAATTGTTGCAACAGTTCCTTCAAATAACTTTACAGAATCTTTGCGAACGCGGATCGCTGGCAATGGTACTCTCACCATAAAATCTAAGGTCAGGCACGGTCAAAAGACCGATTTACACTCAAATCACCACACAGCGCGCAACAGAGGGTCGACGCCAATGGCAAGAAGAGCGCTCATCCTGCTTGAAGGCCACAGGAGTAATGGTCCTCTATACGTCCAAGCGGCCGAGCGTCTTGGGCTTCATCCAATTACCCTGGCGGCTGATCCAGCCCGCTACGATTATCTTGCGGCGGAGCACGTTAAGGCTATCCGTGTTGATACAGGCAATCTCGATGCGCTAATCCGCGAATGTTCCCGGCTACGTACGACCTATGATATTGCCGGCATTACTGGCTTTACCGACATCGACGAGTTGGTCTATGCGACAGTTGGCAAACTCTGCCGGCATCTCGATCTGCCGGGACCAGATCCCGTGTCCATTGAACTATGCTGCGACAAATTCACTCAACGTCAGCTCCTCGCGGAGGCCGGAGTTCCAGTACCTGCTTATCGCCTGGCAGCGAATGCCACCGATGTAAAAAACTCCGCTGCGGAGATCGGCTTGCCGGTGATTGTCAAGCCAGCGGTAGGCAGCGGTAGCATCGGTGTCCGGTTATGCCGCAACGGCGATGAATTAGCCGAGCATGCGACCTATCTGTTCGGCGAGGGGCGGTCTTCGCCGAGAATATTGGTCGAAGAATTCGCGCAGGGCCCCTTTCATAGCGCCGAGATAATGGGAAATGAGGTTATTGGCATTGTCGCCGTTGACTTTGGCCCCCCACCGCATTTCGTCTTCCGTGAGACGACCTTTCCGGCCTCGCTGACTGATGACGAGTATAAACGTATCGCCGATGTTTCGCTGAGTTGCTTGCGAGCTCTAGGCCTTGGCTGGGGGCCAACGAATATAGAACTTCGGTGGACGCAGCGTGGCCCAGTCGTCATCGAAGTCAATCCACGTCTTGCTGGCGCACTCGAGCCCCAACTGGTCCAACTGGCTTACGGCGTCGATCTCGTCACCGAGCACATTAAGCTTGTCATCGGCGAGGAATGGGATTTGCGCAGAAGACATTCGCGGGCTGGGGCCGCGCGGTTCCTGGTTCCTGATCGCGATGGCACCCTCGAATGGATCGGTGGAGACAGTCGGGCGGCTGCTATACCAGGTGTCGCCGAGGTCAAATTATATGTTGAACCCAAGACGCCGATCATCAGGAAGGGTAACTACCGAGACTGGGTCGGACATGTCATTGCCGTTGCACCCAGCCCAATTCAGACCGCGGCGATACTTCAGCGTGCCGTTGACTTAATCGATTGGTCGGTCACACCAATTCCGGCCCTTGGCGAACAAGAACAATCTGCGGCTTCCCACCTCCCCGCAACGGCGGAGGGTGGCGGCAGATGAAGGGTGATCGTCGCCGAACATTCGTGCAATCGAGAGCAGAAGGGAGACTCAGGTCTCCCAGGATGCTTTGGCCGTCCGTGCCGACTCCGATCAGGCCGGTTTTGGCTGAGGCATGGACGTTCTGCCGTTTAACGCTTAAATCATGGTGCGTTCCCAGTCAGGCACGTCCGATCTCAAGCAGATCTGACTTCTTCACCGTCTCTGAGATCAACCTACAGCGTCGAGTAATACACTCCGACACTTTATGTCGCTTGTCGGGTCCGCGACACAGGCTTGTTGAACCAACCTATGGTTTGGGCCTTAGGCTATTGGCTGAAAAGCGATCAAAAATTTCTGTCTCTGGCTCGGTCAGCCACTGGCACGTGGTTTGCAATGTTGCTTGCTAGGCGGCGGAAGCTGCTGACTGGCATTCGTGTCGTGCCTGACATCGCAATCAATCGAAGGAAAGAACATGTCAGCTCTGCGTCAGACGCTATTCTACGGGAAGAGGGCATCGGCAGATCGGCAATGCCTCCGCCTGCCGGGCCAAACTGCGCCTGATCGTCTCCTCCTGCTGGCGTATGATGACCGCGATCTCCGTCGTGATTATCGTCGCCTCCTGAAAGCCGCTCTTCAATCTATCGCAGCACATCGATCAATCCACGTCCATGGGACGCACTGCAGTCCTTGGTTGGCGCAGTGATCCATAGCCGAAAGAGGAATCCTGCAGATGAGAAAAGTTGTTGCCGCCAAGCTTCATGGCATCACCGTGACCGACGCGGATCTGAACTACCACGGTTCAATAACTCTGGACCCAGATCATTGCGACGAGGCGGGTATTCTTCCGCTGGAGTTCGTTGAGATCTGGAATAAGGCTTCAGGCGCGCGAATTAGCACGTATGTCATTTACGGTGAAAGGGGTTCTCGTTGCTGTGTACTGAATGGAGCCGCTGCTCGCACCTGCCAGATCGGCGACGAGATAATCGTTTGCTCCTCCGCATATATAGAGGAGCATCAGTTCGTAGAGATCAAACCGCGAGTGCTGACGTTCAACCGGGACAATTCTGTCCGCGACCTCATGTTCTACGATGGTGGGATCAAGGATGATGGAACCATGACGTTCGCGGTTCGCGAGGGCTCTCCTGTTGGCCCCGCCCTAAAGATCCGAGTTGGGCCAATCGCTGGTAGCTCGCGGGTAGGACTAGCCGGTGAAGGACCGTCGACCAAGCGGCGTGCTCACCCGTCTAGTTCCTGATAAGCCGGCGCAACCGTTGCCATCGTCCAGTTCGGCACCAATTCGACAAGTTTCCAATCGAGCAGCTCCAACCGGTTCTGCGCATCGGTGACGCCATCGAGCCTGATCTTAGGAGACGGTCTGCTGCGCCGGATGGTCGAACTGCTGTGCCGTCAAGCCAGCGGGGATGGGCGGCACTCCAGTCCTTGCGGGATTGTCAGAGTTTCAGTGCGTGAGGCCACGATGATGGAAGAGAGAGATTCATCAAATAGCTCTTGGATCTGCGTCTAGCCGGTCGAGATCCGTCTAATGCTTTTGGCAAGGACGACTTTGGACGACCTGAAGAAAGCGCTTACCGAGCGTATTCTGAATCCGGAGCATGACGAACATCTCGGCGAGCGGGTGGAGGCGAACGCCGATCGCTGTAGCGGGCACGCCGAAGATGATGCTGTTGCTCCCTCCGGACCGCGCTGGCTCCTTCCCTTCTTTGCCTTCCCCGAAGACAAGCGGAGGAGCATCTATAAGTGAATTTCAGAATCTGCATGAGCGCAGATCGCTCACACTGGTACGCTCACCATAAAATCTGAGTTCAGGCACGGCCAAGAAAACTGACACCAGTTCACGCTCAAACCACCACACAGCACGCAACGGAGGATCAACGACCAATGGCAAAAAGAGCGCTCATCCTGCTTGAAGGTTCAAGGGCTAATGGCCCGCTCTACGTCCAAGCGGCCCAGCGTCTTGGGCTTCATCCAATTACCCTGGCGGCTGATCCAGGCTGCTACGACTATCTTGCGGCGGAAAACATTGAGGCAATCCGTGTCGATACAGGCAATCTCAATGCGCTG
>NZ_JBHMIW010000037.1:0-3893 GCF_042436655.1 Sinorhizobium sp. P24N7
TGCGCGCCGTAAAACTCTCACTGGTCTCATCGAGATGCCGCAGCGTGTCGCGATGTGGAACATGCAGAAGGCCTGAGCGCGATGGCCGCTTATGTCCTTCGAAGGATGATCTCGGCCATCGCCGTCATGGCGATGGTTGGGCTCTTCGTTTTCCTGCTTCTCAGGCTGGCACCTGGCGATCCGGCCGCAATCATCGCCGGCAAGTCGGCCACGGAGGAGATGATCGCCGGCATCCGCGAGCAGCTGGGACTCAATGATCCGCTGCCGGTCCAGTTCATACGTTGGGTGCGGGATATGCTCGGCGGCGATTTTGGCACCTCGATCTTTGCCGGACGACCGGTTATCGAGCTCATATCGCAGCGGCTTGAACCAACCATTTCCCTGTCGATCCTGACGATGATCGTTTCGGTGACGGTTGGGGTCTCCTTCGGCGTCCTCGCGGCGTGGCGGACTGGCGGTCTCGTTGATCGCATTCTGATGGCATTCGCGACACTTGGTTTCTCCATTCCGGTGTTTGTCGCAGGCTTCTTTCTCATATACGCGTTCGCTATCAGCACACATTGGCTGCCCGTGCAAGGGTATCATCCTATTGACCATGGCTTCGGGCCATGGCTCGTGCACCTGATCCTGCCGACCGTGACTTTGGGCGTTCCCTACATTGCTTTCATCGCCCGGATCGCGCGTGCGAGCATGCTCGAAGTGCTATCGGAAGACTATATGCGAACGGCCGCTGCCAAGGGTGCGTCGCCCTATTCCATGCTTTTCCACCACGCTTTGAAGAATGCCGGTGTGCCGATCCTAACCGTGATCGGCTTAAGTTTCGCAGGTCTGATTGGCGGTGTCGTCGTCACGGAAACGGTGTTCAACATACCTGGTGTCGGTCGTCTGGTCGTCGATGCGATCAACAACCGCGACTATCCCATTATTCAAGGTGTGCTCATCCTGGTTTCGTGGCTGTACGTCCTTATAAATCTCGCGGTTGATCTTTCCTACAGCCTGGTCGATCCCCGCATCCGGTACTGATTATGATCCTCCTCTCCGAACCAGTCGAAACCGTTCCGACAGGCCGCCTGCGGCTATCTGACCTTCCCCGTCTGGCAAGGCGGCATCCGCTCGTCCTTGCAGGCGGCGGCCTCTTGGCGCTTTTGATCATTCTGGCACTCGCTGCCCCGCTTTACGCCGGCGATCCTCTGAACATCGATCCCTTCAAACGCCTCCAACCGCCTTCCGCAGAATTGTGGTTCGGAAGCGATAATCTGGGCCGCGACGTCTTTGCACGAACGGTGTTCGGAGCCCGGATCTCCCTCTTGGTCGGATTGACAACGGCGGCCGGCGCGGCTTTGGGCGGCCTTCTGATCGGTGTCGTCGCCGGCTACAACCGCGCGTTTGACAGTATCGTCATGCGGCTCATGGACGGCCTGATGTCGATTCCGACGATTCTGCTGGCCATCGCCCTTATTTCTCTGACAGGGCCAGGGATTGGTATCCTCATCGTCGCAATCACGATCCCCCAGTTGCCAAGCGTCACTCGGCTGGTTCGTTCGGCGGTTCTGAGTGTTCGGGAGCGTCCTTATGTGGAGGCCGCTCTCTGCGGCGGTGCGCGCCTGCCGAAAGTGCTGTGGCGGCATATCCTGCCGAGCACCATCCCGGCGCTTATGGTGCAGAGCGCCATAGTCTCCGCAGATGCGATTCTGACGGAGGCCGGGCTGAGCTTCCTGGGCGCGGGCGTGCCGGCCGAGATTCCGAGCTGGGGCAATATGATTTCAAGCTCTCGCCTGTATCTCGCGATCGCTCCGTTAACGATCTTCGCTCCCGGCATCTGCCTTGCCGTCACGGTCCTTGCTGTCAACCTCCTCGGTGATGGCCTGCGTGATCTGTTCGATCCCCGCTCAAGGAGGCGCTAATATGCTGATGCAAAACACCGCGGAGGATGGCGTGCTTCTCGATGTCCGGGACCTCGAAACGCATTTTTACGGCGAAGAGAGCATCACCCGCGCACTGGGCGGCATCAGCTTTCAGGTGAGAAAAGGGGAGACGCTCGGCGTCGTCGGTGAGTCCGGCTGCGGCAAGAGCGTTACTGCCCTCTCGATGCTTCGGTTGCTTCCGAAGCAGACTGCCGAGACGGTTGGAGGTGAGGTCCGATTTCGAGGTCGCGACCTCCTGGAACTCTCGGAGCGAGAGATGCGAAAGATCCGCGGCGACCGCATCGCCATGATCTTCCAGGAACCGATGACGAGCCTGAACCCGGTCTATACGGTCGGCCGCCAGATCGCCGAGGCGGTGCAGATCCACACAAAAGCGTCCCGCTCCGGGGCCATGGCAAAGGCCGAAGAGATGCTCCGTCTCGTCCGCATCGCGGACCCCGAGCGGCGCGTTAACAACTATCCGCATGAAATGTCCGGCGGGATGCGCCAACGCGCCATGATCGCCATGGCTCTCGCCTGCTCACCGGAACTGTTGATCGCCGATGAGCCAACCACTGCGCTTGATGTCACTATCCAGGCGCAAATTCTGCGTCTGATCGTCGATCTGAAAGAGCGGACAGGAACGGCCGTGATGTTCATCACGCACGATCTGGGCGTTGTCGCGGAAACATGCCAACGAGTGATCGTGATGTATGCTGGCCGGATCGTAGAACAAGCGAACGTGATAGATCTGTTCGCGCGTCCCGCGCATCCCTACACTCAGGGCCTCATGCGATCGGTGCCTGACCGGCGGCGTGGTCGACAGCGCCGCCTCCCAGAAATTCCCGGCATTGTGCCAAGCCTTCGCGAGCCCATTGTTGGATGCAGCTTTGCACCTCGCTGCCCGTTCGCTATCGACATTTGCCGCGATAAGACGCCTACTCTCGATGATGTCGGGCCGGGTCACGCGGCAGCTTGTTGGCGCTCAGAAGAGGTCATGTGCCCATGAACGGTCCTTTGTTGAAAGTCGAGAATCTGACCAAGCATTATCCGCTCGGTACCGGGTTCCTGAAGAGGACCGTCCCAGTCGTGCGGGCGGTGGAGGATGTATCCTTTTCCGTTGAGGCGGGCGAGACGCTCTGCATCGTCGGCGAATCCGGCTGCGGCAAATCCACCGTCGCGCGGCTTTTGATGCGGCTGGTGGATCCGACAGGAGGGCGCGTGCTGATCGACGGAACCGATATTGCTGGTCTCAATAAGCACGAGCTTCGTGCTTCGCGTCGTCGAATGCAGATGGTGTTTCAGGATCCTTACTCGTCGCTGAACCCGCGCCTCAACGTCGGACAGATCATCACCGAGCCGGTCGAGAATTTTGAGCGCCTCAGCCGAAAGCAGCGCCAAGCGCTGGCCGCGGCCCTGCTTCGAAAGGTCGGAATGTCGCCTGAGATGATGTCCAGGCTGCCGTCTCAATTGTCGGGCGGCCAGCGCCAGAGGCTCGGCATCGCGCGGGCGCTTTCTCTTCAGCCCGCGCTCATCATCGCAGACGAAGCGGTGTCGGCCCTGGATGTCTCCGTGCAGGCGCAGATCCTGAATCTGCTTATGGATCTCCAGCAGCAACTGGGCATCGCCTTTCTCTTCATCTCACACGACCTAGGCGTCGTGGAGCATATCGGGCATCGTGTGGCTGTCATGTATCTCGGGCGGATCGTCGAGCTCGCGTCGTGCGAGGCGCTCTTCGCCAAACCGGTCCACCCCTATACGGAGGCGCTGATTGCGGCAGCGCCGGTACCGGATCCGACGCGAGTTCGGCTTGAGGTGCCGGTTGAGGGCGAGGTGCCAAGCCCGGTCAATCCGCCGAGCGGCTGCGCGTTTCACCCGCGCTGCCCGCTCGCCGTCGAGCGCTGCCGCATCGACGTGCCGCCTTTGGTGCCAATGCCAGACGGACGCCTCGTCGCCTGTCATGTGCGCGCGCCGGCTACTGACATTCCC
>NZ_JBHMIW010000038.1:0-3452 GCF_042436655.1 Sinorhizobium sp. P24N7
CGAGCCCTTTATGAACTCAACATCGACATCATCTGCGCCAACACCCCGCAGGCCAAGGAGCAGACATCACGATGCACCTTGTTGGATTTGTTGAGCGTCAATTAACCGGGGTTGGCGGCTACCATATCGGCCGCCGACTCCTTTTGCGAGTCTGACGTTGCCCGGTGGCTCATACAGGTAGCGGTGGTTGGTAGCGTAGCGATGGCGCTTGAGAACACCATCGCGTCCGAGTTGGTGTACGGTTGTGGCGCTTACGCCAAATCGACGAGCCACTTCCTCGCCAGTTAGCATGCCGCTCTCGCGCAACCGTTCGAACCGGGTCTTCAGCCCATAGGCTCGACGAACGAGCATGACTTTCTTCAAGGTAAAAGCCTCACCGCGCCAGTTACGATGCCCGAGTGCGTTGAGACGACTGGCAATCTGCTGGTCATTGTCGGTCTCCAGCAGTTCGTTGATCAGTGCCACAACCGCTTCCGGGGTCTTGCGGATCACGGCCATGGGCCGGGGACGAGCTACTGCCAGACTTTGCGTGCGACCTCCGCGCCAGCGTATGTACATGTTGATCTTCTCGTCGACGAGCAGTGTCACGTCTTCGATGAGGAGACCAAGCATGCGTTTACGCTCGACCGGGCTCGTGCGCTCGTTGTTCCAGATGCGCGGAAAATCTGCGGCCAGCGCTCGGATCCGTTCCTGCATAGCGCCGTCCAGCAATGACTGGTCTGTCTCGTTCTGACGCTCATGTTCGCGCTGAAGCGTATCGAGGTCGCGAAGCTTGCCATTCCAGTCCGCTTCGAGTGCGTCGGCAACCAAGCGATTGTCGGGATCGACCTTCAGGTAGCGACGGCGTGCGAGTTCAGCCTCATACCGGGCGCGCTGTAACTGCTTGTCGCGCAGCGAGGCAGCTTGCTCGACACGTTGTGAGATCTCCTCCTGCACCGCAAGCGCGACCTCTATCGCCGTTGGTGCCATTGCTTCGAGCAGCAACGCGCTGACCGCTTCATCGATCGCTGGCCCTCTTGCCCATTGGCAAGCCTTGCCCGCGTGGCGCACGACGGCCTCGTTGCAGATGTAATAGGGACGAAGATTGCCCTCGAACTGTTCATAATGGACCCGCATGCGAGCGCCACAACGACCGCACAAAACTCTTCCTTGCAATAAGCCGTTGCCTTGGCGAGGCATACGACCCCGCAGGCCCGGAGAAAAACCGACTGCATTTTGTTCGAGACTTGTTTGATTGCGTTCGAACTCGTCCCATGAGATGTAGCCTTCATGGGCCTGAGGGATGAGCACCTGCCAGTCGGACCTCGGCATCTTCTGCTGTACGGACTTAAGCTTGGCATTGTAGACCGTGCGTGTGCGTCCGTATGCGAAAGCACCAGCGTATCGTGGATTGTGCAAAATCTGGATCACGCGAGAATGGTCGATCTCGCTCCACAGCACGTCGCCCTTGCCGATGCCGCGACGGATACGACGGGGAAACAGGATCTTCTCGCTGCGCAGGCGACGCACGACCGCACAGGCTGAGCCCACCTCCCGGAAGGTATCGAACAGCATGCGCACCGTGTCCTGGATCTGGCGATCCGGATCGAGCACCACGCGCATATCAGGCGTGTAGACCAGTCCGATCGGCAACGGCAACTCGAGCTCGCCACGACGCGCCTTGTTGAGAATGCCGCCTTGCAGTCGAGACTTCAGGATGTGGAGTTCGGCCTCGCTCATCGTGCCCTTCAGGCCGAGCAGCATACGATCGTTGAACGACGCGGCGTCGTAAACGCCATCTTCGTCCATGATGAGCGTGCGCGACATGGCGGCCAGTTCCAGAAGGCGATGCCAGTCAGCATTGTTGCGAGCCAGGCGAGATACTTCCAGCCCCAGCACGATCCCTGCGTGCCCCATCGCGACCTCGGTCACCAAGCGCTGAAATCCGTCGCGGTCCTGCGACTGTGCACCGGAAAGGCCGAGGTCGTTGTCGATGACGTGGACACGCTCAATCGGCCAACCCAGCGCCACCGCGTGGTCCCGCAGTGCATATTGCCGCTTCGTGCTCTCGGTGTTCTCGAACACCTGACGAAGAGAGGACTGGCGGACGTAGAGAAACGCATCGCGCCGCAGGTGATCGGCGCTAATCTTCATGGCATTATCAGTAGACATGGCTTCCTCCTGTCTCTGCTGCCAGCACCATATTGGCGAGCATGTGCACGAGCTGGCGATCGTGCGCGACCAGTGAAGTTGTCTTGAGCCGAGGCGTCGACTGCTGTCGCGCTATCGCGGATTGATGTGGTGCGATGAGCACTGCCAGGCCGCGCCACAGTCCGTGAAAGACGATGGCGCCCATGCGCCTCGCGCAAGCCGTGCCGCAAATAACATCGGCGCGGAGCGCTTCGTAAACATCCTTGCCGTTCTCCGACATGGCGATTGCGTGCGTCGGCTTGTCATCGTTTTTTTTTACGCGCCACCGCGCGTTCGATGCTGCGAGGATGGACGCTGATGCCCAGTCTCGCATGCACCAGGTCCGCCAGAGAACGGGCCTGCAGTTGGCCGTTCGCATCGAGATGCTCCTCGACGAGACGCATGACCTCGCCAGTAAGCTTGTGGGCTGACTTCGGCCCGCGGGTGCGCGGCAAGAGGCCGGACATGCCATCGCGCTCGAACGCGGCCTCCGCTTGATAGTAGGTCTGCCGAGACAGCCCGAAAAGCGCGGCCGCATCCGCTTTGTTGGTGCCGTCTTTGCGGGCGTGCCGAAGCATCTCATACTTCACTTGCACGAGATCGAGCGGATCAAAGAAACCTGCTTCCCGGAACCAGGGGGCGCGGACGCGCTCGGGCTTGGGGTTCAGAGCGCCCATCTGGCGCAGGCGATCGGGCTTGCTTTCTTTGGTCATGGGAGCCTCCTTTTGTAAGCTAAATTATGCCGCACAAAAATCGCACGTCAATTAAATTATATCTCTGTCGTCGCTGACATCCTATTAATGCAAGCGATATGCCCTTGATTCTGATCGATGGCATCGCGCGCGCGGCATAATTATCCTTACATGTGCGGCGTAATTTACTTGACGCCTCGTCACTCTTCCTGACGGCTCTTAATGCGGTCAATCAATGACGCCAGCGCCGACAGATCGTCTGGGCGGGAGAAGGACCGACCTGCAGCAACCTGACTGAACAGGTCGGCCTCATTGACATCGGTCCACGAGGCCGGCAGCGAACGCAACCGTCCTTGAGCGTCGTAGAACATGACGCGGTCTTCGCCCCAGTTCTGTTTGCGTGTCGACAGCACGAAGCGCAAGCCGCGCCACGGATGGAACGGGTGCGTGACCTCGAACTCTATGCGCGCTTGAGTGTCAGCACGAACTGCAGTCCGGGACTTGAAAGAAGGGACGCGTCGAGCGCGCCAACCAGACGCTGCAGGATCGCCTCGTCAAGGAACTGCGGCTGCGCGGCATCGACACGATCGC
>NZ_JBHMIW010000039.1:0-2470 GCF_042436655.1 Sinorhizobium sp. P24N7
GTATCTGTTGCGCGCTGTGGCAATTCACTAAGCACGTGGCGCAAGTAGGCCAAGGGCTCGACGCCGCAGGCGCGACAGGTCAGCATGATGCTGTAGACGACAGCACTGGCCCTGGCTCCGTCCACGGTATCGCTGAACAGCCAGGATTTTCTTCCAGTGGCAAAAATCCTGATATCGCGTTCGAGAAGGTTGTTGTCGATCGACATCCTGCCGTCTTCGGTGTAGCGCGTCAGGTATTCCCACTGGTTCAGGGTGTAGGATACGGCGTCGCCGATCTTGCTATCGGGCAAGACCTTCGGCGCGATGTCATCGAGCCATGCCTTGAGAGCGATCAGGATGGGGACGCTGTGTTGCTGGCGGAAACGGCGGATGCAGTCGGCTTGCGTTTCGCCAACTTCCGGCTTTTCGTTCTTGGCTTGGCTTTCAATCCGGTAGAGCTGCTCGAAGAACTTCAGCGCCTGCTCCGGCGGTCCGCCGCCTTTCTTCCTTGTCTTCAGAGCATCGATGAAGCGACGCCTCGAATGGGCCATACACCCAATATGGGTCGCTCCTGCCAGAGTGCGCCAGGCGGTGTAACCATCGCTCATCAATATGCCGCGGTAGTCGCCGAGGAAGGCCTGCGGATAAATCTGGCCGCGGCCGGGTTGATAATCGAGCAGCACGATCGGCTCGCCGCTGTCTTCACCGCTCCTGTATGCCCACATGAAGGATGTGCTGGTGGCCTCCCTGTCCTTTTCCTTCAGCACCTGGACCGTTGTCTCGTCACCATGGATCAGCGGTTGTGAACGAAGCCGGAGCTTCAGCGCGTCATAGATGCGAGAGAGATGCCTCTCGCTCGAGCCGATCACCCAGTGACCCAAAGCACCGCGGCTGACGGGAACGCCGGCGCGCTCGAAGGCCTGGGCCAGACGGTAGAGCGGCGTGCCGTCGACGTATTTGTGGACCAGTGCAAATGCCAGCGTCGAGGCCGTGGCGATGCTGCCCGGCAAGGGCTGCGCGGGCATTGGCGCGAGAACGACAGGCGTGTTGATGCCGGTCCGGTCGCAATGGCGGCAGGCGTACTTGAACCGCACATTCTGCAGGACCTTGGCCTTCACCTCGATATGGAGCTGCTCGGTGACGGCCTCACCCATGCGATGCATCTGATGACGGCAGCAAGGGCAGGCCTTCTGGTCGTCGGCAAGGTCATACTCGACACGCTCGCGCGGCAGGTGTTCCGGCAGGGGCTTGCGGCCACGCTTCTTGCCCTCCGGTTTCTCGATCGTCGCAAAACCGGTTTCCGGCAGGTCGACGACCTCGTCATCTTCTCCGCTGGCCTCGTCTTCATCGGCAACCTGCTCGGCTTCATCGAAGAGGCGGTCCACATGCTTTTCGCTCTTCGGCGCAAAACGATGCAGCCGCGCCAGCTCCAACTCTTCCTCGAGCTTGACCACGCGGGCGCTGAGCGCTTCTTTCTCGGCTTTCAGCGCGGCGATTTCGGCAGCATTTGCCGCCAACTGCGCCATCAGTTCTGCAACGCTTGGTTCGCCGGATCGAGTCATCGTAGTTTTGAATCTGAACCGCACCACCGCGTCAACCGCAGAAGTTCAGAGCCGTCAGCCGGCGATCTGATATTGCCGCACAGGGTGGCGCACCATGGCGTCGATATCGATGCCGTCGAGAATCCAGTGAAGCTGCTCAGTCGAAAGCGTCACCACCGCCGCCTCCCGGCGTGGCCATCTGAACCGATCTTCGGTCAATCGCTTCAGGACCATCACAAAACCGGACCGATCGAAGAACAGGAGCTTCAAACGGTCACGGCGGCGATTGCAAAAGGCAAAGACCGCAGGCGCAAACGGGTCGAGCTCCATCGTCTCCTGCACCAGGACCGCAAGGCTGTTGATGCCGGCGCGGAAGTCGATCGGTTCGCGGTGCAGGTAGACCTTGAGATCAGCGCCCAGTCTGAACATGGCCCAATGCTCCAATGACAGCCGTCAACGCATCCACATCCCTGCATTCCAGCGAAAGCTTCACGCCGTTTGGCAGCAACGCGCTGATTTTCGATAAACCTGACGGATGGCCCGTCTTCTCCAGTGATGCTCGTTGTTCTTCATCACACGTGACCGACATATCCAGCGAGCAGGTCCCGACAGGCAGGCTGCCGTCTGCTGCCACGACCGGGATAAACGCCGATCGTGGAGATACCGCCAGGGAGCCAGACTCCCTGGCCTCCTTGACCCACTTGCGCAGTAGGTTGGCATTGATCCCATGCGAAAGCGCAAGGCCGGATATCGACACACCAGGTTCAAGGCAGGCCGCAACAAGCCGCGCCTTTGATCCTGGATCGTAGCGGCGTCGACCATCGCGCCCCACATGCCGCACACGCAGTTTCTGCTCTTCGTCACTCATATTTGGTGTCCACCTATTTTAAGTGGACACTTCATGCGGCAGAGGCATCAACGAGAAAAGGCGCATGGAAATGAGCGCTTAC
>NZ_JBHMIW010000040.1:0-2428 GCF_042436655.1 Sinorhizobium sp. P24N7
CGAAATTCCAGTCCTCGAGGGTCAGAGGCGTGTCGTTCTGCGTCGCATTCCGCGCAGCCTCGGCGAGCGCGCCGGCTTCAGCCCACCTGCGGGGCGTCAGTCCGCTGGGCTTGGGCGACTGCTTGAGTCTCGGATGAGCCTTTCGCTTGGAGGTGATTACGGCAGACTCGCCCGCAAACGGCTCGCCGAACAGGCGGGAAGCGAAGTAGGCAAGCTCCGCCTTGCGTCCGGGATCGAGCGACGCCGAGGTGCCTACGCATCGGACCTGGCCGTCGGAAATGCCGAGATGAGCCTTAAGGCGCCTTAGCAGGAAGGCTACCTCGATTGCCTGCGCGCCGGCATATGTGTGGATCTCGTCAAGAACGATCCACCGCAGATCGGCCCCAGTGAGGAGTCGCCGGTTCGTGGGCAGCAGGAGGATGTGCTCCAGCATGGCGTAGTTCGTGATAAGGATGTGGGGTGGTGCGGCACGCATTTCAGCCCGCGAGAGCAGCCAATTGTCGGGCACGTCGGCATCGTCACCGAAGGCCTCGACGAAGCTTGGCGTCGAGCGCAGTCGAGTGATCTCCTCTTCGCGGGTGGCGCGCGACTTCACCTGGCCCGTATAGCGACCGAGCGTGATCCCCGGGTCACCGAGGTCACGAAATAGGAGTTGCGCGATTCGGCCAAGTTGATCGTTTGCCAGCGCATTGAGTGGGTAGACCAGAATGGCGCGAACGCCGGGACGGCTGAGGTCGCCTTGCAAGAGAATGTCGTTGACGAGAGGATAGAGAAAGCTCTCAGTCTTGCCCGACCCGGTGCCGGTGGCGACGAGGTAGTTATCATCTCGCAGGATCGCTTTCTCCTGATGTGCATGGAGCTGTCGGTCCCAAAGGAAAGGCGCGTTGTTGCCGAACGCTTCCCAGCCGGGAGCATGGATGCCCTGCGCATGTAGCTGGGCGAGGCTGCGTCCTTTTTCGAAGTCAGGCAGGGTCTCCACGTAGGGGCCCTTCACGAAGTCCAGGGCACCGATTCTCTTGCGCAGTTCCTCGGCGAGCTTGGGTGCGCGGATCTCGTTGATTGGCGACGACGTGGCAACAAAGCGGGCCAGAACGGCGTTGAGCCCATCGCGGAATTTATTGGGATTCAGAATAGTCATGACCTAGGGAGGTATTGCTGGATCACATGCGCCCAGAGTGGGCGAAAATAGACGAAGAATTCAATACCGGCGCGCAGCATCATCGTCAGAGCGCGACCCACTTCGTCACGCGGAAGGCCGGTGCGGAAGACGATGTCGTCGATGTAGTCCGTGGTTGCGTGGGAGGCACAGGCACGCGCAAATCGCTCGACTTGCGCCGCGATGCGCGCAGGTAACGGGTCTCCGCCACCATTGTTGTCAAAGGACCGGATTTGGTCGAGGCCTTCGATATGCGCGCCACAAATCAGTTTCGTAGCGTTGGCTATCGGGCCATCTCCGACGAGAGCGCGAAGATCGGTGTCGCCGACTCTGAAGCGAAGCGCACGAAAGGCATGTTGAAGTGCGTCCACTCCGAGCCCCGCCGGAAGGTTAGTATCCGAACCCACCCTGCTCAGCCAATCTGCAAGCGGCGTATCGCATTCGAGAGATGGTAGCGGCTTCGGCGGTTCGATGTCACACATTCGGGCGAGCGCTGACAGCCCTGAATCCTCCTTGAGTCCCGAGAATGCAGTAGCCGGTGCCTCGAAGATCCAAGGAGCGACACCAATTAGGTCGTTGCGTGGAGGCTGACCATCCGCTCTTACGATGTTCAAGACAGGCTTGATGGACCCGACCATTCTTGAGGCGCCTACGACAGCGAAGGTTGAGCGATAGGCTGGAGCGAGAGCCGCGCCGAGCTGACCGGAGAGACTCTCCGGCTCGGGATCAGCCAGGAAGCGAGCAAGGCGAACCAGCGTGGACAGGTCGAGGGATGCAGGCGCACCGGCAAGACCAAGGGCGATGGGGGCATCGTTCGCATCCAAGAGAGGGGAAAGATCCTCGCTCAAACTGCGCAGCCAAAACAGAACACGTGCAGGTGCCGGGAGGGCGTTGCGGACAATACGTATGGTCAGCTTTCCGGTTTGATAGTCGCTTGTTGCTGTTATCCCCGCGATTGGCGGGAGAGCCGTTGGGTTCCGGCCGAAGGCATGATCCCCTTCAGAGGGATTGCCTGAAAGCGGCTCGACCCGCACACGCAAGGCGTCGTATTTCTGCTGCGGCACGATCGAGAGCGTGATCTCGTCTTCCGTTTCTTCAACTGTGATCTCAGCCGGATCGTCTGTGCGCCTCAGACGGGCAAGGAGTTCAATCCGTCCATCGACGCGTCGAATAGCGATCCGGTCGTCACCACAATGCGAGGACTCGATCTCGGCGGCACTGATTTCGATTGTCTGGCGCTGAAGGAAAGGCCTGCGCCGCTCATGCCCAAAT
>NZ_JBHMIW010000041.1:0-2024 GCF_042436655.1 Sinorhizobium sp. P24N7
GAATCGCGTTCCCAACTTGAAATCCCCGAGCCGTATCGACGTCGTCGCTGTCACCACCAGAGCGAGATAGCTCATGGAACGTACGATCCAAGTCGATAAATGTGCCGAAGGGTTCGATAGGAGGCGAATCGAGGAGGTTGAGCATGGACGCAAGTATCATCAAAGTTGCACGGCAGAACAAGGCATGAACATAGGTAAATACCCTCGACTTGTGAATTAACGTTTGCCGGTTGGGGATATCGCTGAATGGGGTTGATCCCGTAACGAAATACTCGGAGATATTGTTTGGTCGCTTCGACCAGGAAGCGAATAGGTAGATCGGGGAGTGCGTTATCCCGATCTGGCAGGAGAGAGGAAACAGTGGCTCGCAAGGTATTCTTTAGCTTCCACGACGATCGAGATGTTCACCGTGTCATGCAGGTGAGAAATTCCTGGATCGGTCGCCCGGATGGCGAAGCCACTCCCTCCCCAGAGCGCCTCGCCCGTATCGATCTTCCGGCGCCGCCACGATGGGTGGCTCCGCTCCATAGGCCAGAAAGATGGAATGAGGTCAATTGTAGGACGACTAGCCTAACCAGCGGCCGGACCATCCGTGCCACCGATCTTTGGTTTCAAGCGACAGATCAATGAGTTAGGCACGCATAAACTACCCGTCGTCAGCTCGAATTGGTTCAAGGCGAGCGATGCAAAGTCGACTGGCGGCGGTCACTTCGGTCGTCGATCGATCGTCTCGGGTGGGTGGTGAGCAGTAGTTCGAGGTGGGTATGCAGAGTGGCCGCTATGTGGACATTTGAGATCTTCGCTCAACCGACATTGCCAGTCCTTTTCCGCCACTCGCCAGATCCGAGCCTTGCTGCACCGCAGCGGCAAAAGCGGGGATCGGCCGGCGCAGATGCGCCACGTCTTGTGGCGCGACCGCCTCTACGGTTTCAGCTGAGCTATTATTTCTCGATGAGTTTGCGAATGAAATCGCCGAGAGCCGACCTGCGGATATGCCCGGTCTTCGGATTCCAGCTCGTGACAAGGCCTGTTGCGCGCAGATCCGGGCCAATATCAACTAACTCGCAGCCGGTGTCCTCACGCATGAGGTCGTCGAGGGTCTCGTAGTCCCCGCCATCGGCAAGCTCTAGTATTCGGAGAGCCCGGCCCAGCGCACCTTGGAGAATGCCCGGCGGCGGACGGAGAACCGGCTGCCAGGTTTGAGCGATTTCCATGGGATCGGGAGCGACCCTCATCTCCTTAATGAGCTTGACCGTTTCCGTTGGGATGCCTCCGGCAACCTCGAGAATGATCTCTCTGAGAGAGGGCGTGTCGAGCTCAGTTTTCTCAATTTGGTGTAGGTGCGCACGGACCATTTCGGCGCCCCAAGCTGATAGGAACTGGCTTTGCTCCGCACGCCGGTTGGCGAGGCCCCGCATCTCGGCATCGGCAGCATCGAGGATGATCAGCGGGCGCACCTGGGACCCCAGCACCCGGGGTTGGTGTTCCAGCCAAGAGATCACGTCCGCAGCCTCCTTCGCATTTTCCGGCTGGTAGACCACGAGGGAGAGCTGTCGGCTGCCCGGATGCGCCCGATCAATTTGCGTTCGGAGGTCGCGTGTCGAGTTGGCGATATGCACCGGAATCTGCTCATTGGGCGCACCGGGAAGACGTCCGGTCTCGGAGATGCGCTTAAGGGACTGCCCGACCTTCGACAGCCCCAGAAGCTCGAGGCCGCAGACGATCTGGACGGGCGCGGTCTCGGGGCTGGCATCGACAATACGCTCGATCTGAAGATCGGTGAGGGGCGCGTATGGCCAGTCATTCTGATTCAGCCCTTGGAGGTTGGCCGGGGCATAGCGGCGCCGGTGTATCGACCGGTCATAGGCGACAGTTGGGTCCTTCTCCTCGATCTCGGCGAGCGCGTGGTAAATGTCCTCTTCCGAGCCGAGCATCGCGGCCACTTGGCGGGAACCGAGAAGATACCTGTAGCGCTTAGTCTGCGGAATCGGCACGCGGCCAAGAACACCCAGGTCGAAAAGCTC
>NZ_JBHMIW010000042.1:0-1836 GCF_042436655.1 Sinorhizobium sp. P24N7
GGGTGATGAGATTGTTCTCGCTCTGCAAGAGGCCGCCTGTCGCTTTGCACTTAATTGCGAGACTCCTGTACCAATGATTTCAGTTGGTCGGCGTGGTAGTTAATTTGAGAATGCGGCTTGGATCTTGAAATGTGAGAATCAGGCGGTCGAGATAATCGAGGGTGTTCCTGCAATGAGTGACACATTTCCCGATGAAGTCAATGAAGCGCTTTGGGAGGCAGCCTGCCGGCGCAGATGCGATTCGGGAATTGCTGAAGTACCGGACTGGCAAGATGACAGCGGGAGATGCGCCACTGCTTGCGACCGAGCTTGAAATCAGTCGAGCCCGCATGCCGCCTTATCAAATTGTTTCGAGCCGGTGGCACGGTCATGTCGTTGGTGGATCGCAAAACGCGGTCGGCCAGAGGATCAACGGGTGTTGGATGACCAGCGGGAAGAAATCATCGCACGACCATCAGCCTATACTACCAGACGCGCAACGGTCCGACCGTTGCACAGTTGGTTCGGGATGTGCAAACGATCGTAAGCGCCGTCTCCACCCCATTGGATTAGCTGTATTTTGAGGCTTTCTGCGTGTGCGAGAAGGTTTCCAGGACTATCTGGAGATTGGCATGGCAGATGATGGATTTGTTGGGCGCTACGAAGTTGTCGAGCCGCGCCGCGGAAACCGGCGTTGGCCGGATGACGTGAAGGCGCGGATTGTGGCGGAAAGCCTTGAGCCTGGTGTTCGTGTTGTTGATGTCGCGCGCCGTCATGAGGTTGTTCCGCACCAGCTTTCCTTCTGGCGTCGGCAAGCGCGCGAGGGCATTCTGGCCCTGCCTTTTGAGGCTATGCCGGACCTGGCGGAGAGCGGCGATGCCGAGCCTGCATTTGTGCCTTTGGCGATTGCGGCGGAGCCGAGCGAGGCTGTGAGTGTTTTGGCGCCGCCGAAACTGCGGGAGGCGGTTTCGTCAGTCTTGACGCTCACGATCGGCTCGGACGTTGTGATGCGGGTTCCCGGCGATGTGCCGGTTGAACGTGTGGCCGCTCTGGTGCGCGCCATGCGAGGGACGGCATGATCGTCGCGGGCCAACGACTGCCGATCCTGATTGCAACGCGGCCGGTGGACTTCCGCTGTGGGCATCAGGCGCGGGCTTTGATGGTGCAGACCGAATTGAAGCTCGACCCGCATTCCGGGGTGACGGTTATCTTCCGGTCGAAGCGCGGGGATCGCCTGAAGATCCTGGTATGGGATGGCACCGGAATGGTGCTGATCTACAAAATCCTTGAACAGGGAAGCTTTGCCTGGCCCAAGGTGCAGGATGGAACAATGCGTCTTTCCAGGGCTCAGTATGAAGCTTTGTTCGAAGGTCTCGACTGGCGACGGGTCATGGCGCAACGGGTGACGACGCCGTCGGCGGCAGGGTGAATATCCCGCTGCCTTTGCATTGTTTTGTTTGGTTTTTTTGTGCTGTCTTGCTATAATACCGCATGTCGTCGCCGCTTGATCTCAGCCTGTTTCCGGACCTTCCGCCAGAGGTGGTGAAGGCGTTCGCGGCGATGCAGTTCGAGCTGTCGGTCGAGCGTGCTGCCCGTCAGCATGAGCAGGCTGTGGTGGCCGAAAAGGATGCGTTCATCGCCGAGCTGAAGGAACTGGTCGAGAAGCTTGAAGGTCAGGTTCACGACTATCGGCGCACGAAGTTCGGGCCGAAATCGGAAAAGCTCGATCCGGCGCAGATGGAACTGGCGCTGGAAGACCTTGAACGGCGATTGCCGAGACACAGGCGCGGATTACCGCCGTCGAGAAAAAGATCGAGGCCAGCGCATCCGATCCGGGCAAGGCTGCTCCTCGCAAGG
>NZ_JBHMIW010000043.1:0-1776 GCF_042436655.1 Sinorhizobium sp. P24N7
GTCGTATGTCGTGGGGATCCACAGCGCCACCTATAGCCGGGCGGATGGTGTCGTTAAGCAGGTCGGTTTTCTGTGGGCACCGAACTGGACGTTCCTCTTCATGGTGCTCTTGCCGCTATTTTTCGCGTTCGTGATAGAGCTGCTGGTCTTCTGGAAACATGACGCGCGCTTCAGGCTCGTAGCGCAGGGCGACCGGTTGGAAAGCGACGATGCCTGGACGCGCAACGTTCAAGCTTATTCGTACACATACTGGGCAGTTTTCTTGATCTGCGTTTTGTTCGCGGGTCTTTTTCAGTGGATCGGCGTGTGTTTGATCCCGTTGATCAACGGCGGTGGCAACTATGCGGTAGATTGGGGGAAGTTAGCCATTGTGCACCCTGAAGTCATATCAGTGCCGATGACCATTGTGTTCACAGGTCTCGCATATCTGTACATGTGCCTCTGCTTTTATCTTTTTTTCGCGGGCCTCATTCTGCTTCATACGATCGTCCATGATCTTTGGAGAATTGAAGAGGCGTCAACGATGCGACCGGTGGAACATCGGCGCCAGGGCGGTGAAATCGGCCTTAGGGTGATGCGGGGAATTTTCCGGTGTACTGTCCTGGGTGTTCTGGTCGCCATATGCATGAAGGTCCAAAGCTCTTACCTGAGCTCGAACGGAGGAGATATCGTGACCTGGATAGCCCACGATATGTCTTCGGCCCTATATGAGCGCCACGACGGCGGCAATAGCTTCAGCTATAGAATGCCAACGCATTACAGCAGCCTTCTAGTCGCCATTTCGACCTGTGTCGTATTTCTGTACGGTTCCATCCGCTTGGGTGCCGGAAGGCGGTTTCGCGTGCCTCTATGGAGGATGTCTGCAGTCGTAGGGTTGCTCGTTGCCAGCTACTTGTTGATCGATGCCTTTGAGGGCTTTTCGATCCTCGTCGGCGTTGGAGTGCTGCTCGCGACATACGGCCTCTTTGATCCAGAGTTTCGGCGATGGCGAGCAAGCGAGTTAGGAAGCAACCAGAGTGTATCATAATTGGCTTGATCGTTGGGACGAGCGGCGGGCGCGGCGCGGTGAGGAAGCGAAGAAAGTAACGGATTTCATCCTCGACGCCGGACGGGCCTTCCCGGGCGAGAAGAGGATAGAAACTATCGACGAGTTTTGTGTCCTTGCGGACCAGGCCCTGTCTGATTCAGGCTTTTACGATGAGCCGAGCGGGAGCAGTCAGGGCTTTGAAAGGCACGATGGGTGGCTCAGATTTCCATCGGACATTTCTACAGACGTCGAAGAGAACAACGTCGTTTGGGCAAAAATCACCGAGAGCGGATCGCTCGATCAGGGATTGGTGATTTTTCATCACTGGAATGCCAGCGCCCGAAATCGTCAGATTGCCAAGTTTTTCTCGCAGCGTGGGATCACGGTTGTCGAGATTGCTATGCCTTATCATTTCGAGCGCAGCCGTCCCGGCTCGCTGTACGCCGATTATATGCTTAGTCCGAATCTCGGCCGAACGATCCAATCTGTAAGGCAGGCCGTATGGGACGGGCGAAAGCTCATCCGCTGGCTGAAGAGCGAAGGCTATCGAGAGGTCTCGGTTCTCGGCATGAGCCTTGGCTCATGGGTTGCGGGATTGGTCGCTGCGCATGATCCGGGTGTATCGAAGGTCTCGTTATTTTTGACGGCGGGTAGTCTCGCAGACATGGTTTGGACGGGGCGCGCGACTCGATCGATACGTGATAGCCTTGAGCCTGTAATTGAGCTCGCCGATCTCCGAAGGGCATGGG
>NZ_JBHMIW010000044.1:0-1629 GCF_042436655.1 Sinorhizobium sp. P24N7
CACAGACTGATATCGGAGTCAGCGTAGGATTGGCCTTCGCCCCCGAAGATGGCCAATCGGTGGATCAGCTCATCAAGGCTGCTGACGTCGCGCTATATCGGGCCAAGGCAAACGGCCGCGGCACGTATGTGAGATATGAGCCAGCGATGGATGCCGATCTCCAGGCAAGGCAAAAAATGAAAATCTCCCTCCGGCAAGCGATCGCCAACGGAGAGATGGAGCTCCATTACCAGCCGCTAATTAATCTATACACACGGCAGGTAACGACATGTGAGGCGCTTGTTCGCTGGGCGCACCCGGAAAAGGGCCAAGTGTCTCCTGCTGAGTTCATTCCGATTGCCGAAGAGACCGGATTGATACTCCCCCTTGGAGAATGGATCCTGTGGAAGGCTTGTAGCGAAGCGGCCACCTGGCCGTCTCAGGTCAGCGTCGCGGTGAACCTATCGCCTTTGCAGTTTCGAGATCAGCGGCTTCCAGCCGTGATTGCGGACATCCTCGAGAAAACCGGCTTGGAGTCCTCGCGTTTGCAGATCGAGGTTACGGAATCGGTGTTGCTCGACGAAACTGACGCCAACATCCAGACTTTGCAGGAAATCAGGAAACTCGGTGCGAAAATCGTCATGGACGACTTTGGCACCGGCTACTCATCTCTCGGGTCCTTCGATAACATCAAGGGCGACCGTGGGTTTATCACCGACCTGCCTACCGGGAAAGAGTCCCTGGCGATCGTCAGAGCCGTCGCGGGTATTGGCCGGACGCTCGGCATAACGACCACCGTGGAAGGCGTGGAGACCGAGGTTCAGCTCGCAGCCGTTAACGCCGAAGGCTTTGATGAGGCGCAGGGATATCTCTTTTCTCGTCCACTACCCGCCGCACAGATCTTGAGCCTCATCCAGTCGAGCGAGAAAGGGTAATGAGCATCTGAAGGGTTCACACCGTGCTGACGGACAACGGCATCCAGTTCACCAACCACGCCCGTCACAAATACGCCCTCCACCACATCTTCGATCGGGTCTGCGACGAGAACGGCATCGAACACAGGCTCACCAAGATCAACCATCTGTGGACCAACGGACAGGTGGAACGGATGAACCGCACCATCAAGGAGGCCACCGTCAAGCGCTTCCATTACGACAATCATGACCAACTGCGCCGGCATCTTCAGGACTTCATCGATGCCTATAATTTTGGCCGAAGGCTGAAGACGCTCAAAGGCCTCACACCTTACGAGTTCATCTGCAAACGATGGACTTCAGAGGCGGATCGATTCATGCCGGGACTAAACATCTAGTCAAAGCCGCTCGTCTTACCGAAAATTCACAGCTCAAGCCGGTAAAACTTCCTCCCATTGGTCTCCATGATGTCTCGCATTTGCTGGCTGTTGAAAAGTTCGCCTAGCAGACTGTGGGCGAGTTCGACGACCTGCCCGTAGGTGGCGGCCAATGTACAGACCGGCCAGTCAGAGCCGAACACCAGGCGCTCCGGACCAAAGGCGCGCGCGACAGGTTCGACGAAGGGGCGGATGCGCTCTGCGGACCAGTCCGGCCCGGCCTCTGTCACCAAGCCGGAAACTTTGCAATGCAGACCGGGAATGGTGGCGAGCGCCGTAATTCCCTCGGCCCAGCCGAT
>NZ_JBHMIW010000045.1:0-1573 GCF_042436655.1 Sinorhizobium sp. P24N7
AGGTTGGTGTCAGCAACCCGACCCTACCGGAGAACATCGATGACCACCGCTCCGCCGCCCGCTCACTACGGCGCTGTTAAGGGCGCGCTCGCGAGCGGCTTCGCTACCGCCGAGCTACACCACCTGTGGGGACACGACCCCGGCTAGTGGCGCAGAGCCTGACCGCGCGCTGGTCGCATGAGCGCAGCCACCGCCGGGCGGTCGTCGAGGGTCCTCTGCGAGGTTTTGCAGCCCGAGTCTGCCCGGCACCAACGTCGTTGATTTCCGAGCGACGCTGATCCGATGATCAGCTTTTCTCGCATGCATCAAAGGCGCACTCAGTTGGCTAGGCTTGGTTTCAAAGACAGTTTCAACAGTAGTGGGAGGAATAGTTTGATCGAACAACTCAAGAAGTTACATATCCAGGTTCTTATAGGCTTTGTAGTCGGGACGCTTATTGGTGTAGTATACCCAACCATTGGCGTACAGCTCATGCCGCTGGCAGAAGGATTTATTAAGCTCATCAAGATGATGCTTGCGCCTATTGTATTTTGCTTCGTTGTGACCGGCATCCTGCACGCAGGGGATTTGAAAACCGCGGGGCGCGTGGCGCTGAAGACGATCATCTATTTCGAAATCATCACGACAATTGCCTTGCTGATAGGAGTCTTCGTCACATACGCTCTGAAGCCGGGGGTCGGTATGAATGTTGATATTTCCACCTTGGATCCGAAGTCATTGCAAGGTTTCGTCGGCGAAATATCACATGTTTCCGACGCGACAGGATTCCTGCTGAATATCATTCCTTCCACCTTTATTTCAGCTTTCGTGAAGGGGGACATTCTCCAGGTGCTTCTGCTTGCAGTTCTCTTCGGCTGCGCGTTGTTGCTCTCGGGCGAGAAAGGTAGGATAGTCGGTCAATTGATGGACAGTCTTTCCGATGTCCTTTTCCGTGTCGTCGGCTTCATTGTTCGACTTTCGCCACTTGGCGTTGCGGGGGCGATGGCGTTTACCGTCGGACAGTTTGGATTCGCTACCCTCCAACAGCTTGGGCAGCTGGTCCTGACGTACTATGTGGCGTGCGCAATACTACTACTTGTACTTGCCGTCGTGATGCGGCTTTGCGGCCTTAGCCTCGTGAGGTTTGTCGCATACCTTAAGAGCGAGGTACTCATCGCCATGGGTTCGAGTTCCTCGGACGCCGTCATGCCATTGGTGATGGCTAAACTGCGCCACCTTGGCGTGAAGGACACGACGGTCGGGCTCGTCATTCCAACAGGGTATTCATTCAACCTTGATGGATTCTCAATGTGGCTGACGTGCGCCGTGGTCTTCATTGCGCAGGCAACGAACACGCCCTTGGATGGTGGAACTCTCGCTCTGATCCTCCTCGTTTCTTTGTTGACCTCGAAGGGCGCACACGGCATCCCTGGCTCGGCCATTGTCGTACTCGCCGCGACATTAACTGCCATTCCTTCAATTCCGGTTTTGGGCGTGGCAATCATATTATCGGTGGACAAGCTAATGGGATTCTTCCGGATTGCGCTCAATCTCGTCGGCAATTGTGTGGGAGCTGTGGCCATCGCGGCATGGG
>NZ_JBHMIW010000046.1:0-1554 GCF_042436655.1 Sinorhizobium sp. P24N7
GAGCGGTTTGGCGCCGATTACATGGAGCATCATCTAATCGACGCCCTGACGGGTGATGAAATCCAGAACATCGGCGAGCGTGTTGCGGCTGCCACGAACCAGTTCATCAGCCGCTCGAAGCCGATCCTCAGCGCCGCGCTTCCGACCGGCGAGCGTATCCAGATCGTCTTGCCGCCGGCGGCACCCGAAGGTGGATCGATCTCGATCCGCAAGCAGGTGGTCAATAACTTCACGCTCGAGGAGTATCGCGACAACGGTTCGCTCGATAAGGTCTCTGTGGCCGTCGGCGGCCTCAGCGACATTGATCGCGAGCTGATAGGGCATCTGCGCGCAAATCGAATTTACGATTTCATCCATACCGCCATCACCAAGCGGGTGTCTATCCTGATCAGTGGCGGCACTTCCTCCGGCAAAACGACCTTCCTCAATGCCTGCCTGAAGAGCGTCGATCCGCATGAGCGGATCATCACGCTCGAGGACACGCGAGAGCTCTTCCCACCGCAAGCAAATGCCGTTCATCTGATCGCGTCGAAGGGCGACCAGGGCACAGCGGACGTGACTATTCAAAGCCTGCTCGAGTCATCCCTACGCATGCGGCCGGATCGCCTGTTCGTCGGTGAAATTCGGGGTGCCGAGGCTTTTTCCTTCCTCCGGGCAATCAACACCGGCCATCCCGGCAGCATGTCGACGGTTCACGCCGATACGCCGATGGGTGCTTATGAACAGCTCGCCATGATGATGCAGCAAGCCGGTATGTCGGCGGGTTTTTCGAAGCAGGATCTGATGTCCTATATCCAGATGGTCATCCCGATCGTCATCCAGCTCCGCCGTGAAGGCGGCAAGCGCGGGGTCGCTGAGATCTTCTTCGCCCGGGATGAGTCATGACGAAGCAGCTCCAGGCTTTCTACCTGCTCTTTTGCGTCGGGATAGCGTTCGTTGTCTGGATGCTCGGGTACGGCCTGGGGCTTCAGCTCTTCTATAAGGACGGTCGGATCCTCGAAACGACGATCACGAGCAATCCCTTCGCTCCGATTCAACAGTTCTGGCACTACAAAACCAGCCCTGCCCTGCAGAAGGTCGCGCTTGGTTCGATGGTGCCGGCGCTGCTGGTGGCGGGCCTTGTCGCCTACATCGGACTGAAACCGACGAGCAGCCCATTGGGGGATGCCGCGTTTCAGGACATGGCTTCGCTACGACGCGCGAAGTGGTTCCGCAAACAGGGCCATATCTTCGGCCGGGTCGGGCGGAACCTACTCCGCACCAAGGACGACCGGCATCATCTGATCATTGGCCCGACGCGCTCGGGCAAAGGCACGGGCTATGTGATCCCCAATGCGCTGATGCACGAAGGCTCGATGATCGTTACCGATCTCAAGGGCGAAGTGTTCAAGGCGACGGCGGGTTATCGCCGGCAGAACGGCAGCCAAGTCTTCCTATTCGCGCCCGGCTCCGAAAAGACCAACAGCTATAACCCGCTGGACTTTATCCGGCCGGAGCGCGGCAATCGCACGACCGACATTCAAAACATCGCCAGCATTCTTGTGCCCGAGAACA
>NZ_JBHMIW010000047.1:0-1512 GCF_042436655.1 Sinorhizobium sp. P24N7
GTGACACATAAGCGAAGAGTTTGCATGCCAACCCGCAGTGGCTCCGCGACGCTTTTGATCGCCGTTATCGAGGACGTCACGGATCTACGAAAGGCTGAAACGGTGCTTCGGGCTAGTGAGGAGCATTATCGCTCCCTAGTCGAGCTTCACCCGCAAACGCCATGGGTGGCTGATAGCCTCGGCAACGTCACAGAAGTAGGGCCGGAATGGGAACAACTTTCAGGACGGCGTCGCAGCGATGCAGCAGGCACCGGATGGGAGACCTCCGTCCACCCAGCGGACATTCGACGGGTGAGGGCGGCCTGGGCGCGGGCCGTCATAGAGGGCGCACCGCTCGACATTGAATTTCGTATCGCCACTCCAGCGGGCGTCTACCGATGGTTTCGCAGTCGCGCTGCTCCCAAGCTAGCTACCGACGGCAGCGTTGAAAGATGGTACGGCCTTTTGGAGGATGTTAATGACCGACAGACCGCGCTCCAGGGGTTGCGGGACAGCGAAGCAAAGCTACGCGAGCATCGAGACAAACTAGAAAAGCTGGTGGACGTACGTACCGAAGAAGTGCGTCAGAAAAACGCGGAACTTGACCGAATGCTTCAACAAGAGCGCGAGGTCAATGCATTGCAGCGGCGTTTCGTAGCCATGATCTCGCATGAATTCCGCACGCCGCTCGCGATTATTGACGCCGCGGCGCAGCGGCTAACTCGTGTGAAAGCTTCTTCCCCTGAATTTCTGGCGGACAAGGCCGCACAGATAAAAGGTGCGGTTGTCCGAATGGTCGAGTTAATGGAAAGCGTCCTTGCCGCGGGCCGATTGGAAATGGGGACGATCGCAATCAACAAGCAGCCCATATCTCTCGGCAAGCTGGTTGAAGAATGCGTAATTCGTCGGCGCGAGATTAGCCCGGCACACCGTATTCACTTGGATGTATCGGGTCTTCCCGAGGAAGTGACAGCTGACCGAAGCGCGCTTGAACGCGTATTCGCGAATCTGCTCTCCAATGCCGTGAAGTATGCTCCGCAATCACCAGACGTTTTTGTGCATGGCTGGCAAGTGGACGGCGTTGCCAAGGTCAGCGTTCGCGACACGGGCATCGGAATTGACGAGCAGGATCTTTCGCGTCTTTTCGAGCCATACTTTCGGGCTCGCAGCGCGAGTGGCATCGCTGGAACAGGCATCGGCCTGAATATCGTTCGTGAGATTATCGAATTGCATGGTGGGACAGTCACCGTCAGCAGTGTGCCTGGTGAGGGAGCAACGTTCACCGTCGTTCTGCCCCCGTCCGACTGTGGCCGCGTGCAAGTGGAAGCCGCATAACTGGAGGAACTATGATTACTGTCCTTTGCATCGATGACGAAACTGACATTCGGAAGCTGCTAGTTGAGGAACTCGAGGACGCGGGCCTTAACACATTGGAGGCGGCGAACGGCGCAGAAGGGTTGGAAACGATCCTGAATGCTTGGCCGGATATCGTCATCTGCGATGTCTCAATGCCAATGATGAATGGGCATGAAT
>NZ_JBHMIW010000048.1:0-1374 GCF_042436655.1 Sinorhizobium sp. P24N7
GGTCGTGTCCCCTCAGGTGGTGTAGGTCCTGAGGGTTAGGTGGTCATCAGTGTTTTTCCGGCAGGGTCGGGTTGTTCAAGACCAACCTGATGGAAAGACCACCGATGACCGACGAGATGATGAACGTGCGCTCGCTTGTTGAGAAGAGCGCCGACGCGGATTTGTTGCGCGAGATGATTGGCTTTGCGGCCGAGCGGCTGATGGAGCTGGAGATCGGCAGCGCGACCGGTGCTGGCTACGGCGAGAAGAACCCGATGCGGCTCGCCCAACGCAACGGCTACCGTGACCGGGACTGGGAGACACGGGCTGGAACGGTCGAGCTTCGCATCCCGAAGCTGCGCAAAGGTAGCTATTTCCCGAGCTTTCTGGAGCCGCGTCGCATGGCGGAGAAGGCTCTGACGGCTGTTATCCAGGAAGCCTACATCCAAGGCATCTCAACGCGTTCCGTCGACGATCTCGTCAAGGCGATGGGTATGAGCGGCATCTCCAAGAGTCAGGTGAGCCGCCTGTGCGAAGAGATCGATGTCAAGGTGAAGGCCTTCCTCGAAAGACCCATCGAGGGCGATTGGCCCTATCTCTGGATCGACGCCACCTATCTGAAGGTCCGGCGCGGCGGTCGCATCGTCTCCGTCGCCGTCATCATCGCCGTCGGCGTCAACACTGACGGTCGGCGCGAGGTCTTGGGCATGGAGATCGGCACCTCCGAAGCCGAGCCGATCTGGACGGAGTTCCTGCGCAAGCTGACGCGACGGGGTCTCAGAGGCGTCAAGCTGGTGGTCTCCGATGCCCACGAAGGGATAAAGGCCGCAGTCTCAAAGGTTCTATCGGCCACTTGGCAGAGGTGCCGGGTCCACTTCATGAGAAACGCGCTGGCCCATGCCGGAAAGAGCGGCCGACGGGTGGTCTCCGCCTTCATCGCCACCGCCTTTGCTCAGGATACATCGGAGGCGGCGAGCACCCAGTGGCGCAACGTCGCCGACCAGATCCGGCCGAAAGTGCCGAAGCTCGCCGCCATCATGGATGATGCCGAAGAGGATGTGCTCGCCTACATGACCTTCCCGAAAGAGCACCGGGCCAAGCTGCATTCGACAAATCCGATCGAACGTCTCAACGGCGAAATCAAGCGACGCACAGAGGTCGTTGGCATCTTTCCCAACGACGAAGCCATCGTCCGTCTCGTCGGCGCATTGCTGCTCGAGCAAAACGATGAATGGGCGGTGCAGCGTGCCAGGTACATGACACTTGAGACAATGGCATCAATGAGCGATGATCCGCAAATCAGCCTGCCTGCAGTCGCACGCTGATATCCCCTCCGGCCTGCGCCGGAAAGCACGGCCGCTTGCCGGAAGCTACACCACTTCCTGAGACACGATC
>NZ_JBHMIW010000049.1:0-1353 GCF_042436655.1 Sinorhizobium sp. P24N7
CAGCAAGGCTTCCGTATAGGGGTGGCGGGGCCGGGAAAAGAGTTGTTCTTTGCTCGCCAGTTCGACGATTCTGCCGAGATACATGACAGCGATACGATCGCTGATGTGCTTGATGGCCGGCAAGCCATGAGAGATAAAGATGTACGTCAGATCGAATTCTTTCTGAAGCTTCGAAAGAAGGTTCAGAATCTGCGCCTGAATGGACACGTCGAGCGCCGAGACCACTTCGTCGCAAATGATCAGCTTCGGCTGTAGGGCGAGCGCTCTCGCGATCCCGATCCGCTGGCGTTGTCCTCCACTAAACTCGTGAGGAAAGCGATCGATGAAGGATCGGCTGAGGCCAACCGCGTTCATCAATTCGATCACGCGTTCACGAAGCTGTTTGCCCGAGGCAATTTTGTGGGCTCGAAGAGGTTCGCCGATCAGGTCCAATACCCGCATGCGAGGATTGAGTGACGAGAACGGATCCTGAAAGATCACCTGGAAGTCCTTGCGCCGTTGGCGCAGCGTCCGCGGCGCGAGATCGCAGAGGCTTTCACCCTCAAACAGGACGTCGCCCTCGGAAGGCTTGAGCAATTGCGCGATCACGTTTCCGGTGGTCGACTTCCCGCAACCCGATTCACCGACGATGCCGAGGGTTTCTCCGGCATAGACCTTCAGATCAATCCCATCAATCGCCTTGAGATATTGCGGCTCAGTGGAGAACCAATTCCAATCGCCCGAGACATCGAAGTATTTCTTGAGTCCTTTGAGCTCCAGCAGGGGTATTTGATCAGCCGTGTTCATGGAGCAGCCTTTCCTTTTTCTCGGGCAGCCAACAGCGCATTTGATGGTCCTTGTGCAGTTCCACCCAACCAGGCGCTGCTCTCACGCATTCCTCGAACGCGTATGGGCAGCGCGGATGGAACCTGCATCCTTCGGGCATGTTGGTGAGAGGCGGTACGGTGCCCTTGATCGGTTCCAGCTTGTCTTTCAGCTCGTGGATGTTTGGCGTGCTATTCAGCAAACCTTGGGTGTAAGGGTGGCTCGGATTGCGAAACAGGCTAAGCGTGTCGCCTTGTTCGACAATCTGGCCGCCATACATAACGATGACCCTGTCGGCCATTTCCGCCACCACCCCGAGGTCATGGGTGATCAGCACAATGGTCATCCCCAGATCGTTGCGCAGATCTTTCATCAGTTCGAGGATTTGGGCCTGTATCGTCACGTCGAGCGCGGTTGTCGGCTCGTCCGCGATCAGGAGAGACGGGTTGCAAGAGAGCGCCATGGCGATCATAACCCTTTGCCGCATCCCGCCGCTAAGTTCATGGGGATACGAGGCATGCACGGCCTCCGGACGAGGCATCCCGACTT
>NZ_JBHMIW010000050.1:0-1243 GCF_042436655.1 Sinorhizobium sp. P24N7
AGATTGAAGCCACCAGGGTCTCGAACTGTTCGTTTGCGGCCCAGCGACTGAGGGTGAATTGCTCGAACCGGCGGGCCAGTTGCACGTCGCCGCTGATGGCCTCGCGCGCCTCGTTGACGCCGAAGCAGACGAGCGAGATCCGGAGACGGTTGCTGAGAAAACGAAGGGTGTTGAGGACGATGCGCTGCTCGCGATAAGTTCCGGCGAGAATGTTGTGCACCTCGTCGATTACCAGCACCTGCACGCCAATTGCGTCCATGATGCGCAAGGCCGCCTGCTCCATCTGGGCGATATCGGCCCGTGGCCGCTGCGGCGCGCCGAGCAGGGTCAGCAGTTCGGCGTAGAACCGCCGTTCGCCGGGCCGGCTGGTCATCTCCATCGCCAAAACCGGCGTCTTCAGTGTTCCCGTCAGCGAATTGAAGGTTGACGGATGCTGGTCGCGGAAGCGCTTCATGATCATCGTCTTGCCCATGCCGCTGTCGCCATAGATAGCGACGGAGGGCATGCGCGTTCCTCGCGGATGATCGAGGAGCCGGCTCAGACGATCGAGCGCTTGCTTGGCGCGCGGGTAGAGCACCCAGCGGCGCGATCGGATCGCACGAATGCGTTGCTCGTCCGTTTCAGCCAGCAGCACTGCGGCGCTCGCGGTCAGGTGGGAGATTTCGTTGTTCATGCCAGCTCACTCCGTGTCCTCGACAAAGGGCACAGGTTTGCTGGAGTCAATGCCGCGAAGCGAGCCCCATCCGCGGTCTTCCACGTTCGTTTTTGGCTGTCCTGCGCCGGCGCGTCGTGCGGCTGCCGTCTTCCTGGTTGCTGCATCCACCAGTTTGCGCTGCGCGATTGCCGTGCCCACGATGGCGCGGGTGTTGATTTCCTGTCGGCCTTTCGCCAGCAGTGCGCGTCGTGCCGCCACGGCCTCATGCAGTGTCACTGAAGGCAGGGTCAGATCGGCATAGCGGGCTTCCACGAAGTTGCCCGAAGGTCGGCGCACGAAGATACGAGCCATGTCCCGCGGGTCATATTTGACGAGCAGGCGCCGTTTCGAGCGACCGACGTCGGCGCTAAGCGCAGCTGACCAGTAGCGCAGACCAAAGAGATGAATTCCGGTTGGCCGCAACGTGCGCTCCTGCACCGGTAGGAACGTCAGCCAAAAACGCATACGATCTTGCGGCAGTCGCAGCGGAATCTCGTTCTCGAGCTCCCGCCAGACGGCAACTGGCGGGCGGCCCAAGCTGCTGTGGAT
>NZ_JBHMIW010000051.1:0-1241 GCF_042436655.1 Sinorhizobium sp. P24N7
TGAGCAGAAACTGCGACAGCGAAGAGACGTCAACAATTTGAGGGTTAAGTGTGATGAGAAGAGAGGTGGCGGCACAGACCGCGCCCAGCGTCAGTTACCCGAGCTGCGGCGGGCAGTCTATAACCACCAGGTGGTAGTCCTGTTCAACCTCCGCAATCGCCGCTCCCACCCGCTTAAAGAACACTTCTCCATTTCGTGAGCGCGCGTTCAACGCCCGTGGGGTATCATGCTCGTACTCCATGAGCTCAAGATTTCCGGGCACGAGGTCGAGACCGTCGAAATAGGTCTTTCTGATGATCTCCTTCAGCGGCCGCCGCTTCTCATCGTACCGAATCGCTCCATAAAGCGTCTCCCCGTCGTCGACATCAAACTCCGGCTGCACCCCAAGCATGGACGTCAATGAGGCTTGCGGATCGAGATCGACCGCAAGCACCCGATAACCGGCCAGGGCAAGATATTGAGCCAGGTATAACGTAGTCGTGGTCTTCGCAGATCCACCCTTGAAATTCGTAACCGCAATCGTCTGAAGCTTCTCGCCGGGCCGCCTTCGAGGGAGATAGGTGAGGGCGTCCTTCGGCTTTATCGATGCCATGTGGTGGCGCAGCTCGTTTATTTGAGCAAGGGTGTAGGACCGCCTGCCGTTTGACGAGACCTCCGGCGTCGGGCCCTTGCCATCGATCGAGAGTTGTCGGAGATACCCGTCGGAGACACCTACCATCTGGGCAGCTTCACCAGATGTGAACGTTCTGAGTGTCTTCTGCGATAGCGGCGGAAACAAGCGCTCACGCAGAAGCTTCAGCTGTCTGGAAAGCTGTTTCGCGTGCCGCTCAATGCGGACATCTGTCGTTGAGACGTTTTGAACATTCACGTGAGGTATTTCCTTCCGATGCGCTTTCTATGCGTCTTTCCCGTAAAAAGCGTATCGGAAGATGCCATGATTCGGATATCTCGGCAACGCGGCCGTTTACATACCCAGCAAACATAAAAGTTGGCCATGGCCAACTCCAATGGAATAGCAGTCTGGCTCGAAAATGGTTGCCGCCGTAGCGGCAACATTCACAGACACCTTCGATTCAAGCGCGAAACTAACCTAAGGTCCGGCCAATCACTGCGACGGCGCCATTTGCAGCCCGTGCAGATAGTCGGCTGCTGCCTGGGCCTTCGCGGCCGCGGTGATGATCGCCCGCTTGTCGTTCTTCAACACCTTGAGCCAGCTTTCCAGATAGGTGGCGGTATTGTCG
>NZ_JBHMIW010000052.1:0-1165 GCF_042436655.1 Sinorhizobium sp. P24N7
TCCAATGGGCGTGTTGACTATGAATGCAGTTTATCAGTGTGTTTGCGGTTTGGCATCTAATCTGCTGCTGGTAGAGCCAGCGACGTGCGCATTTTTCCTTGTCAGCTCGTCCCCAGCCACTGCGCTGCCCATTCTCAAATTAACTGTCATTTCAAGCAACTGGAATCATTGGCACAGGAGTCGCGCAATCAAATGCAAAGCGACAGATGGCGCCCCAGATCGCCGCCTCCGCAACAGGACGCAGAAGCTGTCGGTCGAGAATATCGATGCCCTTGCTGGCCAAATGCTCGAGGAACGCAACCTGGTCGGTGAATACTGCAGGAGGATTGGTCTTGAGCCTGGCCATGATCGCGTGCTCGACGCCCCTGCGCCTTCATCCAGTTCATCGCCTCGTCATTGAGAACATAATCCTGATGGCCTGACCGCAGGGCCGACAGGAAATTAAGCCGCGATTTCGACAGGCTGGTGCGGAAGGTGGAAAAGTGCTCGCCGCCAATCTGGGTGGTGAAGGCATTGCGCCGATTGTGCTGCGCACCGGTATCGTCGACCGTGATGAACGGCGCCGACACCAGCCCGGCATGAAGAACCGCACTGTCTTCCTCGACGAACGGATCGAGGCCGGTGGTGAGCAGCCGGATGACCTGCCGCTTGGATATCTCGACGTCGATGCTGTTGAGGATCGCGGTCAGGCGCGGCGTTGTGACCTGGCCCTGGGCATGCAGCGCCAGACAGACGCGGCGCAGGTTCCGGCCAAAGCCGCTCGAGACCCCTTCCGGCAACGGCGCGACGATCACCTTGCCTTCTGGTGTCAGCCAACGCTCGCGGCGATAGTTCACAGGTTCTGCCGCCAGCACCAGATCGCGCACGAAGAAGCTCTTGTAGCCTTTGAACCGAGAACCTGCAGACGCATCGGCCCTTAGTGTCACGGTCCGGGTGATCCGGTTCAGGTCACGCTTGGGGCCGCGTGGCGATTTGCCAGCCGCACGATCACCGTTACCGGGTTCTGTCGGCGCTCGCATGGCCGAGCTGCTTTTGCACATGACGCTCGTCGACCTCGGCCGAGGAGGCAAGTCCCGCGCGCAGCGAATGACCGGAGAATTTGGCCGCCCGCTCTTCCTCACCGAGATAGCCATGCAGACCGGCGGCGAGGGCCACCGCCTTGTCA
>NZ_JBHMIW010000053.1:0-1125 GCF_042436655.1 Sinorhizobium sp. P24N7
CCGACAGGACGTCGATCGGCGTCCGGGCAGACTGCTGGCGTAGTTCCAGATCGTAGTGCTCGAGCGCCTGCTCGACGAGCCTGTTGATCGGCTGACCCGTGCGGCGCGCCAGCGCGTGCGCCAAATCCCGGGCCTTGGTGCTGCGGACGGACAGTTGCGGTTCGGACATTGCGTTTCCTCGATCGAATCCCTTCGAAGATAACGATTTTGGCTCCAGATGGCAAGGAAATCACCTTCAGATGGCTCACTATCGATACTTGGTCCGTATCGATAGTGAGACGTGGCCTTGGAGCAATCCATGCAGTGGCAGACTCTAACTATAAAATAGCGTCCGTTTAGCAAATCGTTTACCATAAATTCAATGCGTTATGATTTGTCGAATTTGCCCATCAACACCCTGCTGCGGCCGATCTCGGACGCCGGCGCGGCTTTGGCGCGTCTCGACGAACGCATCGCCCGCTCGCCGGTCGGCGCGGGCTGGATCGAACGCGCCCATTTTGCCGATGCCGCCGCCTCGCTGTGGATCGACGGCGAGCTCATCCATCTCGAGGACCTCGTCCTCCATGACGCCGGCCTCGACGTCCGTGCCCCGACGCACGAGCTGACCATCGCACGTGACGTTTTGAAGACGCGCCGACGGATAGCTTCACAGCTACCAGGCTGGGCGCTGAGCCTAGATGGCCTGCGCGCCCTGCGCGGGCAGGCGTGGCCTGCACCATCACATGCTGACGACGGCGCCGTGGGAAAAATCGGCGCCGAGTCCGGCGACACTGCAGTTCCAGAAGGGGAGGGGGCGGAGGGTTCTGACGTCACCAGCCCCTTGGACGCCGAACTCGCCGCGATTGATGCGGTGCTGGCCCGGTCGGACGCCGCCATTGAAAAGGCAAAGACGTCCGGCCGCGGCAGCACTCGCGAAAAAGATCCGCTGGTCTACGACCTCGATTGGGACGAGGACGAGCGGCTTGAGGAATGGCGGGTCGTGCTAACCGAGACCGAAGGTCTGCCGCCGGTGCTGCTGGTGGCGCTGCTGCTCGATGCCTGGCACGATCTGCAGGTTCTACAGCACGCGCCCTGGCTCGGCCGGCTACTCGCCGCCGAAACGCTGCGGCAAGCGGGCCTCCCACC
>NZ_JBHMIW010000054.1:0-1115 GCF_042436655.1 Sinorhizobium sp. P24N7
GGTAACGCCGGGGCTTTTTACCGCCCGGGATACTACGAGGCGCAATGCACTTTCACAGGAGACCCACGCCGTGCTTGTCATGAATTCTCATCCGGACCATAACCTGCCGTTGGAGGCCGTCGACGCCGGAACGCTTCGCGTCGACGCGGCGCGGGAAGTCGAGCGCTTTCTCTCCTTCCGCGCCAATCACAAGCCCACGCCGCTACAGTCGCTGAGCGGACTCGCCGGACAGCTGGGCGTTGCCTCGATCCACATGAAGGATGAGGGTTTTCGGCTTGACCTCGGCAGCTTCAAGGCGCTCGGCGGCTCCTATGCCGTCATTAGGCTGGTTCTGGAGGAGGCGTCGCGGCAGTTCGGCAAGCCTGTCGATATTGGCGAACTGGACACCGCCGCAGTGCGACGAATAGCCGAAGGTATGACGGTTGGTTGTGCCACCGATGGAAATCATGGGAAATCAGTTGCCGCCGGTGCCCAATTGGTCGGGGCCAAGGCAGCGATCTTCGTCCATTCGGGCGTCAGTGACGAGCGTGTCGCAGCGATCGCTCAGTATGGTGCCGAGATGATCCGGATCGAGGGCACTTACGACGATTCGGTCGCCGCGGCCGAACGGATCTGCAAGGAAAACGGCTGGATCGTCGTCTCCGATACCTCCTGGCCGGGATATGAACGGATTCCGGGGCTCGTGATGCAAGGATATACGGCGATGCTGCGCGAGGCCGTCGCCGGGCTCCCGCAGGCGCCGACGCACGTCTTCATGCAGGCCGGTGTCGGCGGCTTGGCCGCGGCGGTAGCCGGATATTTCGATATCGTCTTCGGCAATGCTCGCCCGCGCTTTGTCGTGGTCGAGCCGGATCGCGCCGCATGCCTCTTCGCGAGCGCGCGGGCCGGTCGTCTGGTTAAGGTCGACCACGACAAGCCGACCATCATGGCGATGCTCGAGTGCTACGAGCCGTCGCTCGTGGCATGGCGGATACTGGCCAGAAAGGCTGACGC
Source organism: Sinorhizobium sp. P24N7 (assembly GCF_042436655.1). Classification (NCBI taxonomy): domain Bacteria; kingdom Pseudomonadati; phylum Pseudomonadota; class Alphaproteobacteria; order Hyphomicrobiales; family Rhizobiaceae; genus Sinorhizobium; species Sinorhizobium sp. P24N7. The sequence goes on from NZ_JBHMIW010000054.1 coordinate 994, forward strand.
GTTCATGACCGTCAGCGAGGAGGAAGCCGCCGAGGCGATGCGGAGTCTTGCCCGACCCGTCGCCGGCGACCCGCCCATCGTGGCCGGTGAAAGCGGCGGCGCGGGGCTCGCCGGCTTCCTGA
>NZ_JBHMIW010000055.1:0-1092 GCF_042436655.1 Sinorhizobium sp. P24N7
ATTTCCCCCCCGAGACCGGTGCCCTTGCGGCGCGGATGTCTGAACACGCCGCAGAATGGTCGCGGGGCGGCGCGCGCGTTACGATCGTGACCTGTGCCCCCAACTATCCCAACGGACAGGTTTTTCCAGGCTACCGCAACCGGTTGTTCCAGCGAGAGCGAGTTGGCGACCTCGAAGTGATCCGTCTGTGGACGTTTCTTGCCGCCAACGAAGGCTTCTTCCTGAGAACGCTGAACTACCTGTCTTTCGCTCTTAGCGTGCTGATCATGTTGCCCCTCCTGCCGCGTCCGGACGTGGTCTTCTCCACATCGCCTAACTTGTTCTGCGGATTGTCCGGCTGGTTCGTCAGCCGTCTGAAGCGCCGGCCCTGGGTTCTCGAAATCCGCGATCTTTGGCCCGACAGCATCATCGCCGTCGGGGCACTGAAGAACCGGTTTCTACTGGCGCCCTTCGCCGCGCTCGAACGATTTGCGTACCGCCATGCGGATCGCATCGTTTGCGTGACGGATTCCTTCGTCTCCAAGATCGTCGAGCGTGGAGCCGTGCCTGAAAAGGTGCATGTGGTGAAGAACGGGGCCGACTTAAAAGCCTTTTCGATAGGAAGCGGAATCGATTTTAGGGCGCAGTACGCGCTCGGGGGTAAGGTGGTTGCGTCGTATGTCGGAACACTCGGCATGGCCCACCGGCTGGAAAATGTGCTTCATGCGGCGGAGATCCTGAAAGGGAGGCCGGAGGTCGCCATTCTCGTTGTCGGCGATGGCGCAGAGAGGCAGCGCCTTGAGCGAATGCAGCGGACGATGGGGCTGCCGAATGTAATCTTCACCGGAGGCCTTCCTCGACACGAGATGGCGGCTGTTATGGAAGCGACCGACATAGCACTCGTGCACTTGGCCAAAACTCCGCTATTCCGCTCCGTTATCCCATCTAAGATGTTCGAGGCCATGGCGATGCGCCGGCCGATCGTGCTTGCGGTTGAAGGCGAATCTAAAGCGATCATCGACCGAGCCGGTGCCGGTTTGACCATCGAGCCAGAGGATCCGCAGGCGCTTGCGGACGCTCTCGCTCATTTGGCAGACTCTCGCGAATTGCGCC
>NZ_JBHMIW010000056.1:0-1067 GCF_042436655.1 Sinorhizobium sp. P24N7
GGTTGGTGCGATCTCGGTGACTTTTCCGAACCGTTGGACTGGCAATTGAGAGCGCTTCATCGCGAGCCAATCGTCGCTGTGTGCCATCAGCAGGTCGGTCTCCACCGGACCGGGCGCAATTGCGTTGACCATTACCCCCTTAGGCGCACCTTCGTACGAAAGGGCACGTGTAAAGCCGACGATGCCGGCCTTTGCCGCGCAATAGTGTGCGAGACCGGGTGCGCCCTTGTAAGCGAGTTGCGATGCAAGATTGATGACGCGACCCCAGTTCCGCTCCATCATCTTGTCGAAGAACTGATGTGTTACAAGAAACGTGCCGCGGAGATGCACCCCGAGCATTTGGTCCCAATCTGCAACGGACAGCTTGCCGAAGGGCCTGTCACCCCCTCCAATACCGGCGCAATTTACGACAATGTCGACATGCCCGAGGACCTCTGAAGCCCAGCGGCCCATGGCTGCGACCTGTTCTTGCGAGGACACATCGCATTCTGTCTGGAAAGTCCGTAGCCCCTCTTTTCGCAAATCCTTTTCCAAATGGCTTGCGTTTCCTCCGTCGCCCCGGTGGCAGAACCCCACGGTTGCACCGTGCGCTGCTAGGATACGGACGATCTCCGCACCGATCCCTTTACTGCCGCCGGTTACAATCGCCACCCGGTCGGTTAGATCGAATTGGTTTTTCATGATTTCTCTCTCAATTGAAGGATCCGTTCGGCGTCGAGCCAGTCGACGTAGGCCCTGACGCCATCCTCAAAGCTGAAGGACGGCTCATAACCAAAATCGTCTCGCGCCGCTTTTGTGGCGAATTTGCCTTGCCGGTCATCGACGGGATCCGGACCTGGTTTCAGATCGATGTCGGCTGCAGCAAGGATTGACCTGACGGTGTCGGCGACTTGAGCAAATGTAAGGTAGGTGTCACCGGTGACATTGTAGGTCCGCCTCGGTAAAGCGGGACGGTCGAGCGCAGCTATGATCGCTTTCGCCGCGTCCTCCACGTAGATGAACTGACGTGGGAAGTCGGCTCCAAAGTCCAGCGAGGTCTTTTGACCCGCAAGCGCGTTGGTAATCAT
>NZ_JBHMIW010000057.1:0-1038 GCF_042436655.1 Sinorhizobium sp. P24N7
CTTCGCGAGCATGAGCCGGTCAACGCGGAAAGCCTGAAGAAGCTTCTGAAAATCCTGCAGGGCTCCCAGGTATCTGATGAAGATATCATCGAACTTGCCTCTGCGAAATGCAACGACATCGACGCGATCGACAACCTGGCCCTATGGTTTGCCGTTTGGTGTGGCGTTGCCCCGGAAAAGGCGATCGCGGCTCTGGAGGACAAGCTCGACGTCATCGCCAACCAGGCGATCTGCCTGGAGCTGGTCATGAAATTTGCAACGGCGCTTTGGGGCGGCCGGCGTAGCGAGTCGATCAATGCACGCAAGGCGTTTCTGACACCGGAACCTTTGAAGACCCTTTACCTGATGATGCATGAGCATGTCCGCGGGGAAGAGGATGTGGAACGCGCCGGCAAAGGCGTCTATTCCCCGGATCTACGAGACTACGCCCAGGAAGCGCGCAATGCGCTGCTTGAAGCGTTGACCGGCATACCCGGTAAGCAATCGTTCCTAGCGCTGATGGATATTTCCCGGCTTCATCCCGTGAAGGAAATGCGGCCATGGATGCTGCATCATGCTAAAACGAAAGCAGAGCAGGACGGTGATGTTGAGCCATGGTCGCTTCCACAGGTTCGAACGTTCGCCCGCGAGATCGAACGGACACCTGCCAACCATCGCGAGCTAGCCGAACTCGTTCATCTCCGGTTTCTGGACCTCAAAGATGATCTCGAAAATGGCGACTCAAGTGTCGCGTCTCTCTTGTTGGCGGTGACTGAGGAGACCGAGGTCCGCAAGTACCTTGGGCATGAGTTAAGGGAGAAAGCCCGTGGTCGATACTCAGTGCCTCAAGAAGAGGAACTTGCCGACGCCAAGAGGCCGGACCTGCGTTTTCTCGGAGCCGGTTTTGATGGTCCGGTTCCAGTTGAGTTGAAGCTCGCCGACAAGTGGTCCGGTCCAGACCTGTTTGAGCGTCTGGAGAACCAGCTTTGCGGCGACTACTTGCGCGACAATCGCTCAAGCCGCGGTCTTTTCGTTCTCGTCTATTCTGGTGTGAAGAAG
>NZ_JBHMIW010000058.1:0-989 GCF_042436655.1 Sinorhizobium sp. P24N7
CAGGCGGACAGCGCATTCGTGTTCCTGCGCCGTGGCCCGATCGCGTAACTTGGCGCGCCGGCATTGTTCAGCAGGAGATTCCCTTTGCCCCGTCGGCCGACGAGGTACTCGTCTTCGACGCGGACAGTGGGTCATTCCTCGGCCGGATACCTCCCGAAGAGGGCGAATTCGAAGCCGCCGCAGAACACTTTGTCGTCCTGTCCCGGTTAGCTTTCACCAGTCCCTCCTTCGGTGACGCCATTCCGACTGAGGACCCGATGGTAATGGCGGCATGGATCAGTCGGGGAGAGACACTGACATTTCCCGAGCGTGGGTCGTTGACTATCTCTGCGCCGCGGGACGCGGCGGTCTGGATCGATGGTTCCGTCCTCGGCCGTGACGGCTCGCGTGCGCTCTATGCGTGCGACGGCACCCTCTTAATCACTATCGACCCGGAGGTCGGTGGCCGAGCTCGGATTGTCCGGGCTCGGAGCCGAGATGAAACCCGCTTCATCAGCCTCGAGGTCGGGGCCGGCGGCCATGCTCGACTTCCGTTCTTGCAGATGGGCTTCGATCAACCCGGCTCTCCCTGTGAGGTCACCTTTGAGGTCCTGGCTCCGGGTGCGGCAGGTGACCCGGATGCACGAGCGGAACTCTCGACGACTTCATGGATTTGGCCCGGAGTTTCGGCGCCGGAGGGCGACCTTGCCAATGTCGCTGTTCCGGCGAATCTCGATCCTGCTCGCAGCGCCGGTCTCCGTATCGTCGACGGACTCGTTTCCGCCGATCCTCGCTCCGATGTCGAAGTGCCGATCCTTGGTCTCTCTGGACCGGGGCGGATTCATGAATTTCATCTCGTCGCGCGTAGCGAGAAACTATGGCATTGCCGCATTCTTCAGGGCGACCGCGTTTTCGTTCCACGTGGAGCTACCGTGACATTTGGCTATGATAATCGCCACGACACCTTTCTCCTGCGATCGCCCGACCGCGAGTCAAGCCTTGTAGTATTT
>NZ_JBHMIW010000059.1:0-966 GCF_042436655.1 Sinorhizobium sp. P24N7
GCGCTTCGTCGGCTTTGAGCGCCAACGTGTACCTCTTCCCATCGGCCTTGATGCTACCTCTCAGCGCTTCCCCCTCTCGCGGCTTCCATGTTTTTGCGACCGGCTTTGCTGCCTTTCCGAGTAGCTCGCCCAGCGCCAAATCAAAGCGTTTGTCGCTATCCGCTCCCGAGAAAGCTTCAGACGCGAACAAGGCCTCCAACTTGGACAACTTTCTCTCGGAGTAAACCTCAGAGAACGCAATCCACTTTCTCCGCCCATATGCAGGGGTATTGCCGATCTGCTTGATGACAGGGGCTGGAATGGACGAGGCAACCGAAATCATCTTCGAGAGTTCGGTCTTGTCCGTTGTGAGTGCCTTCATAATTACGGCGCGCTTGAAGCCACGCTCTTCGAGAGTATGCGCGAAGGTGGCTTTTTCGATGTAAGTCAGGTTGCGGCGCGCGGTGTTTTCCACGCCTTGCGCGACAACCAACTCCTCGTCGGCGATCTCCTTCACGACGGCCTTCACGCGAACCTTCAGGAGGCGAGCCGCCCTAAGCCGACGATGACCATAGGCTACCTGGTAGCGACCTTCCCGCTCCGGATGTGGGCGGACCAGAATTGGAACCTCCTGACCGCTCTCTGCGATTGATTGCACAAAAGGATCATCTTCCGTAAGCGCGAGGTCCCCGATCCTATCTCGCACAAAGGAATCGTCGATGAGCTCTGGGTCGAGATCCTGAACGCGAAGGCCGGCGATCAAGGCTTCCTGCATCGCCCTCGCCTCTTCCTCCATCTTGCCCAGCGTCAAAGCCATAGAGCGGACCGGGCCCGCAGGGCCGCGTTCCGCTTCCTTCTCCTCTTCGAAGTTGGCCATGGCCAACTCTTCGACGGCGTCACCGAAAATGCCTTTAAGGGTGCTCCTTCTGCTCATACACGTCCCCATGTTCTGTGGACCTCGGCGAGAACTTCGCCGTTGGCCGCATT
>NZ_JBHMIW010000060.1:0-966 GCF_042436655.1 Sinorhizobium sp. P24N7
CACCAATATGACGGCTGGCTGATCTCGGGCTCATATTTTTCTTCCGTATAGGGGCTGCCTGTTTACCAGGCCGGTCTACATCGACCCCCGGCCACCGGCGGACGCAATCTCGACCTGGATCACGTCGCCGGGCCTGAGCGGGGCATCCTCGTCGACTGTAAGCTTTTCCCGGCCGCCATCAGGCGCGGTTCTGATGATCTCGATCGAGGGATTCGCATCGCCCGTCGGTCCGCCGCCGATCAACAGCAGTTCCTGGGCGATCGCATCCAGTCTGACCTGCAGCGCTCTGGCTTTTGCCCTGGCGTCCTGCAGTTCAGACAAACCTTCGATACGCCGCTGATCGTCTAGCCGCAGCAGCTTGGAGCGGAGTTCTTCGCGCTCGCGCTTGGCCTGTTCGGCCTGCACGCTGGTCTGCAGCGTCCGGGTCGAGGAGAGCAGCAGCGCGCGACGCGCCTCTAAAATGCCTTTTTCCGTCACAAGCCCCTTCTTCCGCAACTCTTCCATGCGCGCCACCTCTTCTGTATCGAGGCGGAGGCCTTCGGTCTCGTACTCGTACTGCTTCTCGAGCTGCGTGATCCGGAGCTCGGTCCGCTCAAGCGTCGATTTCACGAACGCCTTTTCTTTTCCGTGGTCTGTATCCCGCAACTGCCGAAGTTCCTCTTCGACATCCGTGATTTCAGTGAGGCTGTTGGCTGACGGAATTGGAGCCGGACTTGCACTCCTCTGCAGTCGTAATTCCTGCTCCAGCCGCTGCGTACGTGCCGTTTCTTTGGCATGTTCGTTTCCGAGAGCGGCGTATTGGGCCCTTAGCTCGATGGATCGGAGCACCGGATTGCCGACGTTTTCCGCCAGCAGATCGTACCCGCCAGCGATAGCGACGGCCTGTCTCACCGTGAGGCCGGGGCGGAAGGTCTGCTCACCCGGCTTTTCGATATCGCCAGCCAGGTAGACCGGCCGATATTCAGC
>NZ_JBHMIW010000061.1:0-962 GCF_042436655.1 Sinorhizobium sp. P24N7
TGTTGGGGGAGAGGCGGGCAGAGCCCTCTTTCCCCCTCAAAAACAGACAATGAGCATACCAGGCACAGGCGCAGCCGAAGCCAGTTCGCGCACTGCTTGACCGGTTAAAAGGGCAGCCGTAGGAGGTTTATGCGTAGCGCCGCCCTAAGGGCGGAACCCGGGACCGACTGCACCCGGCGAGCGGTTCATTTTGGTCTTCCACCTCTGGTGCCGGCGTTTCCCACAAGCCTTCGGCAAACCCTACGGCGCTACCTGGCGGGCGCGGGTTGCCTTCGGCTGCTCCGCTCACCTGAGGTTTGCTTGGAAGTATTCCGGATGTGTGAATGCCTGCCCAACGAGTTCGGAGCCGACCACGACGCCATCACGTGTGACCAGGCTGGCATTGGCCTGGCGGGGGAACAGCGTCTGCCCGATCCCCGTTATCGCCAGCGGATAGGCGACGCCAGTGAGGAGAGTCATGATCGCCAACATGGCTATTGCCGGTCTTATTTGTGAAAGCACCGTCTTCTTCCCTTTTATGCCAGGCCGAGCGCTGAGACCGCCACGTCAATGGCTTTGATGCCGACGAACGGCACGATCAGGCCACCAAGACCGTAGATCAACAGATTGCGCCGAAGCAATTCGCCCGCCGTCGCCGGCTGATAACGCACGCCACGCAGCGCCAGCGGGATCAGAGCGAAAATGACCAATGCGTTGAAGATCACGGCGGACAGAATGGCACTTGCCGGACTTGCCAGACCCATGACGTTCAGTGCTTGCAGACCTGGGTAGGCAGTAATGAACAGGGCGGGTATGATCGCGAAATATTTTGCTACGTCGTTGGCGATCGAGAAAGTCGTTAGAGCACCGCGGCTAATCAGCAGCTGTTTTCCGACGAGCACGACCTCGATGAGCTTGGTCGGGTCGCTGTCGAGATCGATCAGATTGCCGGCCTCCTTAGCCGCCGGCGTGCCGGTGTTCAT
>NZ_JBHMIW010000062.1:0-941 GCF_042436655.1 Sinorhizobium sp. P24N7
GCCGAGTTCAGGATATGGCAACGGACTACAAAAGAGAGACCTATCGTGGCGCGTTTCCGCGCCTTTGGTTGGAAGGTCGGGATCTATGGCAGCTCAGTTCCACTGCGGCAGCAGCTGGCAGTTCGCCATTATGAGATCGAGAAGCGGCTTCTGTGTCTTGGTGGTGATCGTCTCCGCAGTTCGGTACGAACGATGAAACAGAGCGGCATAAAGACTGAACAGGCGTTTGCTGTGATCCTCAACTTGACGGGCGATCCGTATGAGGCACTTCTCAGGCTGGAAAACGTGAGCGACAGTCACCTGGCTGACCTTCTTGCGGATGCCGGATTGGCGGAAGATTCGCATTAACGTATCTCAACGGCTTACCGAGACGAGCGATGATGATCTCGCCGCCGCAAAAGAATTCCCCCTGTTTCAGTCGGCTGGCATTCGTGCAAGCAGACATTTGTAGATGCTGCAGTTCGGACATGCTTGCAGTGCCGGTGGGCCCGGATCAGTGGCCGATCGGCACGATCGCCTCCCTCGCGGCGCCAGGCGCCTGAGGTTACCCGTCGTTTGCATCTTACTGCGGGCTGATCTGGTTTGCAAAGGCCGGGCGCGCCGGCAGACAAGTCGCGGGTGCGTCGCATAGCATCTGCGATGCGGTTGTTCTACTTCCGATTTCGCACCATAGCGATGAACCGGATCGTGGTCATGTTGGACTGCGACGTCACTGTAATGGCGTGCCCGGTTATCGATCGACCGGCTTAGGTATCGGAGACGAATGCCGAGGCGGAGGCTGCGGTATGGCGCGGAAGCGCAGAGGATGAATTACCCAGTCAGCCGGCAAGGGCAGCGGGACGACGCAGTCGGTCAGCAGTGTCTGATCTCCGTTGGTGACCTCGAAGACGATCCCGGGCCGCTCCATGCTCTTGCAGTCTGGCCAGCGCTCAAAATCGATC
>NZ_JBHMIW010000063.1:0-929 GCF_042436655.1 Sinorhizobium sp. P24N7
TGCGAAGTGTTCGGCTCGAAACGAGCTCGAAGTCCTCATGAGTAGCCGGGTCGCCACGCAGGCGTTTACATTCAGTCTCCGACTGGGTGGCACGCAGGCTGTCGGCGCGCGCCTTACCCCGACCTTCGGCGATCGCCTCGGCGAAATTGGCGAATAGCACAGTCACCCACAGCCAGAAGGCTATCTGGCCGACGGTTCCGGTCGTTGCTGCGCCGCTTGCGACGTCGCGCAGAAAAATGAACGTCGTGAGCAGTGCGACCACGCCCGTGACAAACATGACCGGATTGCGGTAGAGCACGCGCGGATCGAGCTTGGCGACCGCAATGCGCGCTGCCTGGGCTGCGAGCGCCCGGTCTAACAGCGAAAAGTCTTTGCGCGGATGCTTGGTCATTGAAATACCTCAGAAAGCCTGACCGGCAAGCATCGCCACCTGTTCGGCAATAGGGCCGAGGGCGAGCGCCGGAAAGAAGGTTAAACCGCCCAGGATCAGGACGACGACCATCAGCAGGATCACGAAGAGCGGACCGTGGGTCGGAAAGGTGCCGGCCGAGGCCGGTGCTGGCGTCTTGGTCGTCAGCGCCCCGGCTATCGCCAGCATAGGCACGATGAAGGCGTATCGGCCAAGAAGCATGGCGATGCCCTGCAGCGTCGTGTGGAAGGGCAAATTGGCACCGAAGCCTGCGAAGGCCGAGCCGTTGTTGCCGGTAGCCGAGGAATAGGCGTAGAGGATCTCCGAAAGTCCGTGGGGACCGGGATCCTGAACCGCGGCGAGGGCAGACGGGACCACGGCGGAAACTGCGCCGAAGACGAGAATGCCGACCGGCATCGAGAGGAAGGCCAAAACGGCAAGCTTTACCTCCTTGGCTTCGATCTTCTTGCCAAGGTATTCCGGCGTGCGGCCGACCATCAGTCCGGCGAGGAATACGGTG
>NZ_JBHMIW010000064.1:0-907 GCF_042436655.1 Sinorhizobium sp. P24N7
ACCTTGATGTCCATGTCGCGGTCAATAGTGGAGATGAGGCCGACGCCCTTTTCGGTGTCGAGGTTGTCGCCGTCGAACTGGATGTAGTTGGTGATGTTCAAGTCTTTCACTCCTCTTTGGTGGTTGCGATGATCGTTCCAAAGGCACGGCGGAAAGCGGTTCGCACCGTAGGCCGGAGCGTGAGCGGAGGAGGCGAGAGGACGCAAAAATTTGCTTCGCGAGGAAGCCGAAGGCGGGGAAAATTTTTGTGGCGTCCGCTTTGCGTAAACCGCGTCGACATGCGAACGAGCGTCAAAAGCAACCGCCCTGGAGGAGTGTGGCTTGAACCGTTTTGGCAACGTTTCCCCGTTTGTCAGCGACGTACCAACCTCACAATTTGCAGCAATATTATCCAATGTCGCGACCTAATCAACAGGTTTTGCGGCGATTCTGGCCACGACATTGAAGCAATATGGTTCATGCGCCGTCGACGCCATTGCGCCATATTGGCTATCTCGAGGTCACGGTATCCGGGAAGATTTGGAACTGCGGTATTCGTGCGGGCTTTCGATCTCCGCGGACCACATGCCAAAGCCGCCATCTCGGGCGCGGTTCTCGGCCTGGCCGTACTCGACCTCGCTGATCGAGTGGGTCGCCGGCAGATACCGTAGCATTGCTTCCGCCAGTCCTGCCTTCACCATCGCAAGGCCGATGTCGACGTCTTCAATGAAGCACTGGCCCACCAGGCGGCGATACTGATCCTGATCGATGATGTCGCAACGAACGTGCTGGCCGTCGATCATTTTCCCAAGATAGCTGCGAGCTGCGACGCCACACCGCCAAACCTTTCCGCCTTTCAATCCGGTCTGGTCTCGCTCGAAAGCATCGATCGCCGCTATCCTGATTCGCTGATTCCGAATGCTGATGG
>NZ_JBHMIW010000065.1:0-902 GCF_042436655.1 Sinorhizobium sp. P24N7
GTACCCCGCAGGTGCGACAACGAATTCAAGCAGCGGCGTGCGCCATCTGGAAAACGCAATGCCGGTTTTGGAGCGAATGGCTGACCTTGGCTTGCCGCTCTGTATACACGGCGAGGTCACGTTACCGGACGTCGATATCTTCGACCGCGAGGCGGTTTTTGTTGAGGCCGTTCTCGATCCACTCCGCCGGCGGCTGCCGGATCTTAAGGTGACGATGGAACATGTCACGACGGCCGAGTGCGTCGACTACATCAAGAAGGCGCCGGCAAATCTTGCGGGATCGATTACGCCGCATCATCTGATCATCAATCGCAATGCCATGCTCGCTGGGGGAATCAAACCGCATTACTACTGCCTGCCGGTTGCCAAGCGCGGACATCATCGGCTGGCGCTTCGTGCGGCTGCGACGTCAGGCGACAGCCGTTTCTTTCTTGGCACCGACTCGGCGCCGCATGTGGATGCGATGAAGGAATGCGCCTGCGGTTGCGCCGGTATATTCAACGCGACCAACGCGCTGAGCTGCCTCGCACACGTCTTCGAGCAGGAGAACGCGCTGGATAAGCTGGAAGCTTTCACCTCGCTTCATGCGCCCGCCTGGTACGGAGTGCCGCCAGCCAAGGAAACGGTGGTCATGCGGAGACAGGTCGATCCGATCTGCGTGCCAGACAAGATTGAATCAGGTGAGGGGCCGGTAACGCTCTTTGACCCGATGTTCCCACTGCATTGGGCGGTGCAGCGCTAGAGCCATTTCAGGAAGAAGTGCGCGGCGGATTTCGTCCGGATTTGCGGCAAAGCAGGAGGTAGGAGCATTCCGTTCGGAGAAAAGCGGAATGCTCCAATTCTTTTCACGGCTTGAAATAGCGGAAACGCTCTAACCCTTCGAAACGACACACTTCCGGATG
>NZ_JBHMIW010000066.1:0-898 GCF_042436655.1 Sinorhizobium sp. P24N7
CCAACGGCGTTCGCTGAGCCATCTGGCACACGTATCGTTTGGACTTTCGTTAATGTCGCAGCAGCTGCGATCAACTTGACCCCGTCGCGCGCGCGAACCGTCGAAAGCGGCCGGTAGTCCCGTCGGGCCTGGTCGCGCTCCTCAATCCGTCGCTCGATACTGTTCTGCATCATTTCGAGGCGGCCACCGATCCTGCCTTTGTCAATCCAAAACTGCGTCAGCTCGGATAGGTCTTCAGGCCGGGAGGTAAAAGAATATGCATCGCTACGTTCGATAGCTGTCAGGAAGGCCTGGGTGTCTTCAACCCCTTTCGCAGTGGCAAATTTCCGAACTTGATCAACATTGAGGTCATCGAGCGATACCACCAGAAATGATGGCTTTGCCTCAGACTGTCGAGTGTCGGTATGGATGATCTCGTCTGTCTCGCCTTCAGGATCTAGCTCCTGTTGCAACTGCTCGCGCGTCGCCTGCGACGGCGGGGGAAAAGCCTTCAGACATGTTTCGAGATCCGACTTCGGTCGCCAGGCGCTCGCCCGGCCCGTTATGATGACGTGGGTTCGACTCTGTGCAGACCGGAGCAGTCGGCCCATCTTGCGGATCGCGCGCTCGAAATCGCCTGGATCGCGAAGGCGCGCCTCATCAACGGAGTCAAGGAGGAGCCATCCTTCTTCGTTTGTCGCCAGCCAAGCTTCAAATTCTTCGTTCGTGCCAGTCTCACTCTCGAAGGCATCTTCAAAATCATCAGAAATATGTTCGAGGCGAAGGAAAAAGGCTGCCTTCCCTTGAGCACGCAATGTTTGTGCAGCGTTGCGAATTTCGCGTGTCTTACCGGCCCCAGCCTCCGATAATATGACCACGCGAAAGCTCTCATGCAGTGTCGCCCACGGACTCGCTTTCC
>NZ_JBHMIW010000067.1:0-879 GCF_042436655.1 Sinorhizobium sp. P24N7
AGGCGGCGGCCATGGCGGGCTGCGTTTCGCCGCCGGCGGCTACCCCGGCGTCGAGTGCGTCCAGCAGGCGTTCGGCGAAAAGCGACGCCTTCGATTCTTCGTAGCCGTGCACCATAGCCTCCGTAACATGCGGATTGGCCATGAAATTACCGGCCGAAATGCACGCGTCGCCTTCATGGGCGGTAGCGATCGATTGGATTTTCGGGCCGTTGAAGAAAGCTGTCCCTCCGTCGCGATCCACGGCTGCAAACTGTCGCAGGTCGGGGTGCTCGCTGCTGGATGCCAGGATCTCGAGGGTCTCACGCGCCGAAAAGTCCCGTGCCAGAAGATCCAGCCCCAGCGGCCCGCAACGAATATCGGTGCGATGCTGGGTCGCGACTGCCCCGACGCCGGCGCGCGCCCAAGCGCAGCGGTTGCCGACAGCGATACTGGAACTCGCCACCGCGATGCCGAACTGCCCGGTCGCCCGGTCGAGTGCTAAGAGGGAAAACGTCATGGATCCTCCTTGTGGTGTCCGCCACCTGCAATAACTCCTCGCACCTCGCGGCTGTCCCGAAAGCGATACCAGGGCAGGATCAGCCGGGCGAAGCGGGTGAGGAGGAAATGGAAGGGAAGGGGGTATGGCGGGGTCGGACGCAGGGCGAGGTCCTCGTCCGCGACGCCCTCCACGGCATCGGCCAGAACCGGCGCCATCGCGCAGGCCAGCGCCAGTCCGCGCCCGTTGCAGCCGACCCACGCGCAGAGCCCGTCGGGCCGGCGATGGAGATGCGGCAGCCGGTCGATGGTCATGGCAATCCGTCCACCACAGAAATATTGCATCGGCCTGTCCGGCAGTTCGGGAAAGAGCCGGGCGAGATGGCGCGCCACCCGCGCCGGCAG
>NZ_JBHMIW010000068.1:0-868 GCF_042436655.1 Sinorhizobium sp. P24N7
ACACGGCCTGCGCGCACGACCTCGCCGATACCCTCGGCCAGGATCTTGCCTTCTTCGCGCGACAGGAGCGCACCCAGTTCCTCGCGCCGGGCGAGCAGCGCGGTTCCGATCTGATCGAGTGCGTCGGCGCGCTGTTCCGGGGTCGAACGCGCCCAGGCGGGAGCTGCCGCAGCCGCGGCCTCGATGGCATCGTTCGTCGTTGCAGCATCCGCCGATGCATAAAGCCCCACGACGTCGTTGGTATCGCTCGGATTGATATTGCGGACCGTCGAGGCCCCTTCGACCCAGTCGTTCGCGATGAAGTTGCGCTTGATGTCCATGTTACTCTCCTATTTACTGATTGCTGGCTGCGGCGCCGTCCAGGAGACGACCGACGATCATCCGGCCGATCGGAATGGCCGATGTCGCGGCAGGCGATGGCGCGTTGCAGACATGCAGCATCCGTTCGCTCTGCTTGAAAAGGAAATCGTGGACGAGGCTGCCGTCGGTCATGACCGCCTGTGCGCGGATGCCAGCCTGCGGCAATGTCAGGTCATCGAGCGTCAAGGACGGGCAATATTTTCGGCACTCCCTGAGATACCGCTGCCGCGACATGGAATTCGAGAATTCGTCAACGGCCGATCGCCAGTTCTTCGCGGCCATCTTCCAGAACCCGGCGAATCCAGCCATGCTCGTGAGGTCCGAGAGGTCGAAGCTGCCTTTCGGGTATCCCTCGCGCGCGAAGCCGAGAACGGCGTTCGGGCCAACCGTCATCCCGCCATCGATCGTGCGGGTCAGATGGATACCGAGAAACGGCAGGTCGGGATCGGGGATGGTGTAAATCAGGCGTTGCGTTACGGCAGCCTTGGCGGCCGGCAGCACGTAATAC
>NZ_JBHMIW010000069.1:0-785 GCF_042436655.1 Sinorhizobium sp. P24N7
GACGGTGACGAGGTCGAGAAGGATCGACGGGACCGCGTGGCTCTCAGCATCGTAGCTGCCGTTCACCAGGGCCGCCGGCAGTGGCTCGCCCGCCCGCAGCATGACGGCGACGGCAGCCGCTGCGGCCGCCTGTCGGTAGATGGGCTTGTAGACCGTCATGCATTGCCAGTCCGAGAGGATATTCTGCAAAGCGTAGAGAATGGCGTCCTGCCCCGTCGTCGGGATGGTTCGCGGCGCAATCCCCCGGTTTTTCATCACCGAAATGACGGATTGGGCGAGACCATCACTGCCAGACAGCACGGCATTGATCTGCGGATTGGCTTGCCATGCCTGTTCGAACATAGTCAGGCCGACCTGATTGTCCCAGTTGGGCACGCGCACGGCGCCAACACGTGTGGCTTTTCCTGCGTCGTAATGCCGGCCCAGCACTTCGTCATAGCCCTGCTCGACGAGCGTGGCGTTGTTGTCGGTCGGAGATCCACCGAGATGGAAGATCTGCGGCTTGTCGACCTTCCAATCGGCGATGCACTGCTCCAGCCCCTGAGCCATGCGCTCGCCGACATTCTTATTGTCGAAGCTGACGTAGAACTGCGCCGATCCGTTGAGAGTGAGGCGGTCGTAATCGATGACCGTCACGCCACGGGCAACGGCATCGGCCTGAATGGCTGCTCCGCTGCCGGAATCAAGATTGGTGATAAGCAGAATGCTGGCGCCTGCGGTAATGGCCTGCTCGGCCTGGGTCCTCTGGGTCTGCGGCGACCCCTGGGCATTGCTGATGATGTAAT
>NZ_JBHMIW010000070.1:0-778 GCF_042436655.1 Sinorhizobium sp. P24N7
GGGCGGATATTCCTTGATGGACAGCAGCGCCCCAAAGCGGGTGTCTTCATCGACAGCCGCTTGAGCCTGCATCGTCCGCTTGCTGAAATGCAGTCGCGACGTTCCGACATAATTGCGAACGCCCATGCGGGGCAGGCGCATCTTGCGCGGCACCCCGCAGCTCAGGATGGCGTTGAAGAACTCGCAGGGTTCGGAGTAGGGCTCGCCTTTCTCCTTCTCTTCACGCCCTTCAATCTTCGCCTCGTCGTCATTCCTGCGACGATAGGTAATTCCGAGCGCCCGGGCTCCATACTTGTGCAGATCGCGGACGATGTTGCCGATCAGCTCCTCGAGCTCCGTAACATCTTCGCGCGTTTGCTGGACCCGAGCGTCCCTGTTTGCCTTGTCAAAGAGCCTCTTCAACGAGTCCCCGACGCCGAGGGCGCCCCGCATCCCAGACCGCACGATCGTCAAATATATTTCGTTCGTAAACATGCGCTTGTGGCGCAGTTGCCCCATGTAGCGCTTGTTCAACAGGTCGCAGAATGGTTCGTCGAAGGCGCCACCGATCTGCGTTTCGACCTCTCTCCGGATCACGGTCGACCAAAGAGAATAGCGGCTCGACCCCAAGGCACGGATCATCGTGTTCTGGACGACCGACCGCATGTTGAGCTCAGCCTGGTCCTCCGTCTGGAAGAACAGTCCATCGAGTTTGATAACGCTTAGAAGCGATCCGTTTTCCAGCCCGATCACTGTATCGGAGACATGCCGGAGGTACGGAATATGAGTCGACATGGGC
>NZ_JBHMIW010000071.1:0-771 GCF_042436655.1 Sinorhizobium sp. P24N7
GGATATTCGTGATCAACACCGAAGGCGCGACCGATCAGGCACGGTATGAGGAAATCGTCGGCCGCGCCCCGGCCCAGGTACGTGCAGCCGCATAGAGCACTTCCGAGAAAAGCGAGTAACGGTTTTTCCGTCCGGAAGTACGCAGTTTCAAAGACTTAGAGCGTTCCAGTGTTTAGATGAATTGAAACGCTCTAGGGATTGCCGAAGCGGGCTGCGATCAATGCGGCTCTGCTAACCGCATGGTTCTCGATCCTGCGGCGAGTGTCGGGGATGTCAGCTCGAAACCTTGTCGCGGTCCTGAACCCGGTCCAGCAGATCGACGCGCAGGGCGAAGCAATCCTTGCGATAGTGGATATCCGCGACATAGATCGCCACGTCGCTTTCGTCCACGAGAACCAGTCGGCAATCGGCTGTGGGCTCGCCGAGGCCAATTTTCAGGTGGTCCGCCGTATCCGGATCGGCGACGCCGATGGTCAATGTTTGATAGGCGTGGGCGACCTTTACATCTTTCATCTCGACAATCATCGGCAGTGCGGCCGAATGTGCGAAGCGCTTCCGGTCGCGGTCGAAGATGTGCTGGGCAAGAAAGAGGTTGACCGCGGAAAAGGGCTCCCCATGATTATATTGGATGCTGCGCAGGAAGGTGTAGCCGTCCGCGAGCTTTCCTTCTCCCTCTGCCAGGTCGGGCGGCGAGACGTTTTCTTCGATCTGAACGCGCTCGATGACGTTGTCCTTGATGGAAGCGACAACCGTGTCGAAATCATTGGCGAG
>NZ_JBHMIW010000072.1:0-761 GCF_042436655.1 Sinorhizobium sp. P24N7
GTGGGCCCGTAGGCCTTCCGCACGCTCCTGAGGGATAGTGCCTCGGCTGCCGGCCGGCTCTGAGCATTCATCGGCCGGCCCGGTGGGTGGCCGAGGCGAGGGTAGCGGCGATTGACATGGGCGATATTGTTCCCTATTTTTTGTAGCGCTACAATTCCTCTAAAGGCGGTGCTAGTCAAGAATTGTTTTTCCTATTTTGCTGGGATTCGAGGTAAGGCGTCATCCCGGGTGCATGAGGCCTGGAAAAGGGTAAAGCCTGGCAATGTCAAAGACACAGGAGGAGAAGACGCCGGTCACGATGCAGTCGGTCGCGGCCGCGGCGGGCGTATCGCCGATGACTGTCTCTAACACTTTTCGCTATCCCGCGCGCGTGCAGGAGGAGACGCGCCGCAAGGTGCTGCCGGTAGCCGCCGATCTGGGCTACATTCCCACTCATGCGGCGGGACACCTGGCCTCCGGGCAGAGCCGGGTCATCGGCGCGGTCATTCCCTCGATCAAGAATTCCAGCTTCTACAAATAGGTGCGCGGCATGCAGGATGCGGTGGCCGAGCTCGGCTACGAACTGATCCTGAAGCTGGCTGAGACCCAGCAACAGGAAGCGGCCGCGATCCAGACATTTCTCGGCCTGCGCGTCGCGGGCATCTCACTGGTCGGCGACGAGCATGAGAAGGAGACGATCGATTTCTTGCGGAAGACCGGCATGCCGGTGGTGGAATCGTGGGTTATCCACGAGCCGTTCGACATGGCCGTCGGCTACTCAG
>NZ_JBHMIW010000073.1:0-751 GCF_042436655.1 Sinorhizobium sp. P24N7
TCGGCGCACGTAACTGTCGCGCGATCAGGGTTCGGGAGGTTATGGAAGGGCGATTACTGCCTCGATCTCGACTTTGGCGCCCCTTGGCAACGCGCTCACTTCATGGCAAGCGCGGGCGGGATACCGCTCTGCAAAGAAGCCAGCGTAGACCTTGTTGATCTCTGCGAACTGACCGAGGTCGGTCAGGAGGACTGTGGTTTTGACGGTATGCGCAAGCGTTGTCCCGGCGGCGGCGACAATCGCTGCAAGGTTTTTGAGGCATTGGCTCGCCTGGACAATCGCGTCGTCCGAATTGAAGTCGCCGGTTGCTGGATCAATGGGCAACTGACCGGAGACGAACAGCAGGTTGCCGACCCTGATGGCTTGCGAGAAGGGGCCGACGGCGCCAGGTGCGTCCGTGGTATCGATAGCTTCGAGCATGATGTCTTCTCCTGTTGATGTGTTGTTCACGCGTAGCGGGCGATTGCAAGGTCTGTGGCGTCGATTTCCGGTTTGCGGCCGGAGACGAGATCGGCGATGACACGGGCCGAGCCGGAACTCATCGTCCAGCCGAGCGTACCGTGGCCGGTGTTGAGAAAGAGCCCGGCGACCTTCGTCGCACCGATGACGGGCGTGCCGTCCGGCGTCATCGGGCGAAGCCCGGAGCAGAAGCTTGCCTTGGAGACGTCGCCACCCGGAAAGAGATCGGTGACAGAGTGCTCGAGCGTCAGGCGCCGGGGCTCGCCGAGATCGTTGGTATAACCGGAGATTT
>NZ_JBHMIW010000074.1:0-736 GCF_042436655.1 Sinorhizobium sp. P24N7
TGGTGTGGTTCGAGGAGTTCGACCTGCTGACTTCCGCCATCATGCGGGAGAAGACGATGAAGAAATGGCCGAGGAAGTGGAAGCTTAAGTTGATAGAAGAATTGAACCCGGAATGGGAAGATATCTCCCACTATCTTCACGGTTTATGAAACGCGCCGAGGGACCCTCTCCACCCTCTTCCCTGTGCTCGTCACAGGGATGAGAGCAGCGCCGCGTCTGCGGCGCGGAAGAGTCTTTCCAGTCCAATGACTTGGCCTGGCTGGATTCCTGTGACAAGCACAGGAATGAGGGTCCGGGGATGTGCGGCATCGCACGAAATTTCTAACATGCAGATACGAGGGAGGCGGGCACGGGTGTTACGGCAACCTTCGCTCCCCTATCCGCACGGCCTATGGGAAGTGCTTCGAGGGACCGCACCCCTTCCATCCTCATCCCTGTGCTCGTCACAGGGATCCAGCAGCGCCGCGTCTGCGGCGCGGAAGAGTCTTTCCAGTCCAATGACTTGGCCTGACTGGATTCCTGTGACGAGCACAGGAATGAGGGACCGGGATGTGCGGCGACTACAACTGTTGATGTGACCATATGGTCCGAGGAGTTCGACCACCACTCCATCCTCATCCCTTATGTGGACGGCTCCCCCTTGCAAGTGTTTTTTGCAGATTTTTTGATCGGATCGCTTGCTTCCATATGTTCGGCCTTTCGGTGTGGCCGCACAGGGCCACTGGCCAAGATGGTT
>NZ_JBHMIW010000075.1:0-733 GCF_042436655.1 Sinorhizobium sp. P24N7
GGATGCCGCGATCGGCAAAGGCATTGGCGGTGTTGCGCGTGAGATTGGCGAGGGCGGCCTTGGAAGCCGAATAGGGGGTCACCTGCGGCCCGCCGCAATGAGCGGCCATGGAGACAATGTTGACGATGCTCCCGGTGCGCGCGCCTGCCAGCAGATGGCAAACCAATCCCTGCATCAGCAGAAAGGGGCCACGTGCATTGATGTTGAAATGCTGATCCCATTGTTCCAGCGTCGTGTCGAGCAGGCCGCTGCGTTCGGCCGTGCCGGCGGCGTTGACAAGGCCGTCGAGTGCGGGAAAGGCTGCCAGGGCCGTTTCGATCAGACGCTGGCAATCATCCGCATCGCCGACATCGGCCGCGGCAAAGCGGCAATCGGTACCCTGCGCAGTCAATCCGGCAGCAGCGGCTTCACCGCGCTCACGGTTGCGGCCGGCAATGATGATGCCGGCGGCCCCTTCCTCCGCAAGGCGGTTGGCGATGGCAAGTCCGACCCCTTGCGTGCCTCCCGTGACAAGGAAATGACGTCCGGCGTTCCGTCCGGAATGTGGTGCGAGCATGTGCGTTGCTCCAAGAGGGATACGATCAGGCGGCGGCGAAAGAGGATCGCCACCGCCACTGGCGCTGCCGACAGGGTAGAATTCGATGCCGTTTGCCGTGCCGAGTGGGGCGATCTCGCCGAGGCAGAGTTCGTGAGGAGCGACAAAGCGGTCGGCCACGCCGGTCTCCTTCCTGTT
>NZ_JBHMIW010000076.1:0-721 GCF_042436655.1 Sinorhizobium sp. P24N7
CCCTTGCAAGTGTTTTTTGCAGATTTTTTGATCGGATCGCTTGCTTCCATATGTTCGGCCTTTCGGTGTGGCCGCACAGGGCCACTGGCCAAGATGGTTTCCGCAACGCCTGTGCCAAACAGTGCAACGGCCTTGGAAGGCCATTGGGATGAGCGGCGTGTCAAGCGTCTTGGGAATCGATCGATCGCACCATCTGCTTGTTCTCTTGCAAGTTCACAGCATCAGCCGGACACGGACGGCTTTGTGTTGCGCGCCCATGGCGGCCAATCTCTATGCGGCCTGCGGCTGCTCTTCCATCCTCCGATAGGTTTGGCCGCTCACCATCAGCTTCCAGGCGATCCGGGCGATCTTGTTGGCGAGCGCCACGGCAACAAGCTTAGGCTTTTTGCGTTGCAGCAGTCCGGTGAGCCATTGCGAGGCATGCCGGCTTCGGCCGGCTCTGACCTGTTGAAGAAGAGAGGTCGCCCCAACCACCAGAACGCTTCGCAGCATCTCGTCGCCGGCACGGGTGATCACCCCAAGCCTCGTCTTGCCAGCGGTCGAATGATCCTTGGGCGTCAGTCCCAACCAGGCGGCAAACGCCCGGCCGGACTTGAACAGCCGGGCATCCGGGGTTTTCAGCATCAACAGCGTTGCGCCGACCGGACCGACACCGGGAATTTGCGCAAGGCGCAGGCTGCATTCATCGGCGCGGTGCAAATCCAGCAGCTCTTCCTCCACC
>NZ_JBHMIW010000077.1:0-716 GCF_042436655.1 Sinorhizobium sp. P24N7
GGAATATCCGCCCTTCACCGGGCCGGGAATGTTGGACGGCCTGCTGCAGGTGAACCACGAATTCATTCTGACGCAATCCTTCACCATCGCCGACAAGCCGATCGCTCAAGAACGTATTAGTCGATTGCAGAGGCAGATCAGAGCCTCGGACGAGTCCGGTAGCTCAGTCGAACAGGAGATCGACTATGCGCTCAATAGCCTGATGAACCAGGAAGCCGTTTTCGGCTTCCACCATCTTTCGCTCCTATGCCTCTCCCGCGATCTCCCGGGCCTTAGCCGCACTGTTTCCGAACTCGGTGCTTGCCTCACCGACATGAACCTCACCTGGCTTCGCGAGGATCTGAACCTCGAAGCGGGATTTTGGGCGCAACTGCCCGGCAATCACAGCTACATTGCTCGCAAAGCGATGTTGTCGAGCGCGAATTTTTCCGGCCTGTCCTCCATGCACAATTTCGCGACGGGCCAGGCCGATCGCACTCATTGGGGACTGCCAATCACGATCCTCGAAACCACGTCGCAGACGCCATACTGGTTCAACTTCCATCGCCGCGATATCGGGCACTTCCTCGTCACGGGACCAACCGGCTCCGGTAAAACGGTCGCTTTGACCTTCCTGCTCGCACAGGCGATGCGCGTTTCACCGACGCCGAAAGGCGTGTTCTTCGACAAGGATCGCGGCGCGGAAATCTTCGTAAGGGCGATTGGCGGTTCATATG
>NZ_JBHMIW010000078.1:0-705 GCF_042436655.1 Sinorhizobium sp. P24N7
GATCAAGATGCAGCGCGCAATTCTCGGGATGAGTCAAACGCGACTTGGAGAGGCGCTAGGCATCACGTTCCAGCAGATCCAGAAATATGAGAAGGGGATCAACCGCGTTGGCGCCAGCCGGTTGAGTCGCATAGCCGAGGTGCTTGGAGTCTCAATCTCGTACTTCTTCGAAGACTCACGCCCGGCCAGGGCCGACGCACCACCCTCTGGTACGGACCATGACCTGATGTCCTTCCTGTCGACGCCGGAAGGCGTCGAGCTGAATCGTGCCTTTGCCAGAAGTGCAGACGCCAGACTCCGCAGACAACTTGCGAGCCTGGTGACGGCGATCGCGACCACCGATAATTTGAAGGCGCCCGTCGTCGGCCGTTAGGGCGAGAATGATTGAGATACGTCGCGTGCTGGCGTGCTTGCACCCTCGCATCGTTCCACAACCACATAGAGCCTGGAAACGAAGGCCGGCGAAACCGTGTGACCGAACGATCGGCCTAGGCCAACCGGGCAATCCCGTCCGGAGGAGACATCGGCCACCCGGCCGAATGGATCTTGAGGATCGATACAGTCTATATCAACGCCAAAACCGCACGCGGGGCGGGAAGAGAGCCAGCGCCAGCTGTAACGCCGAACTTGGCGTGAGCGCAGACCCTTCAATCCTATGGACAACAATTCGGGTGCTGACCCGATCTTGAATGCGGCGGCCAGGAG
>NZ_JBHMIW010000079.1:0-684 GCF_042436655.1 Sinorhizobium sp. P24N7
GCTGCATGTAGGTGCCGACCTCGCGGGCGTGATCGACGAGATTGCGCTCCTCGATGATCTTGATGTTCTCGACCGCGACAGCCGCAGCGACCGGGTGACCGCCACCCGTATACCCATGGCCGAGCGTGCCGATACGGTTGCTTTCGTCGGCGATCGGCTCGAACACGCGGTCGTTGACCAGAAGCGCCGAGATCGGCAGGTAGGAGGACGAGATCTGCTTGGAGAGGATCATGATGTCGGGCTGCATCTGCATCGTCTGCGAGCCGAACATGTTGCCGGTACGGCCGAAGCCGCAGATGACCTCGTCGGCAATCAGCAGAATGTCGTACTTGCGCAGCACAGCCTGAATCTTGACCCAATAGCCAGCCGGGGGAACAACGACGCCGCCGGCACCCATGATCGGCTCGCCGACGAAGGCGGCGATCGTTTCAGGGCCTTCAGCAAGGATCATCTGCTCAAGTTCATCGGCAAGACGCGTGGAGAACGCGTCCTCGGTCTCGCCCGGCAGCGCATCGCGATAATGGTGCGGGCTTGCGGTATGCAGGATGTTGGCGATCGGCAGGTCGAACGAGATCTGGTTGTTCGGCAGGCCGGTGAGGCTGGCGGCTGCGATCGTCACGCCGTGATAGGCGCGCTTGCGGCTGATGATCTTCTTGCGCTGCGGCTGGCCAAGCGCGTTGGAAC
>NZ_JBHMIW010000080.1:0-679 GCF_042436655.1 Sinorhizobium sp. P24N7
AAAGAGGGCCTTGAACTGATTTCCAGGCTCATGAAGGATGCCGGTCTTACTGTACGCATGGATGAGGCGGGTAACATTATCGGACGCAAGGAAGGCAGGACCCCCGAAGCTCCGGCTGTCCTGACTGGATCTCACTCCGATACAGTCCACGAAGGTGGAAAATTCGACGGCGCTCTTGGCATTCTCGGGGCGATTGAAGCGCTTCGTTGCATGAATGACGCTGGCATTGTCACCGTCCACCCCATCGAAATCTACGCATTCCGCGATGAGGAGGGTTGCCGCTTCGCTTCCTCATATTCCGGCTCGCGGATCGTGACAGGAAAATTCGAACCCGCACGACTGACGAAATCCGATGTTGACGGGATCACTGTAGCTGAAGCGCTGACAGAGCTTGGCATCGATTGGCAACAGGTCCAACTGGCTGCCAGACCGACTGCTTCAGCTAAGGCACATGTAGAGCTGCATATCGAACAAGGCTGCGTCCTGGAACGCGAGGGCGCGCCCGTTGGCATAGTTTCGGGCATATGTGCCTCATCCCGAGGGCGGATCACCCTCACGGGTGAGGCCATGCACGCTGGAACCACGCCGATGAACATGCGCCGTGATCCGATGTCCGCGGCCGCGGTCATCATCCAGATGATCGAGAATGAGGCCAGCAAAACGGGGACGACAGTGGCAA
>NZ_JBHMIW010000081.1:0-676 GCF_042436655.1 Sinorhizobium sp. P24N7
GAACAGCCGGGCATCCGGGGTTTTCAGCATCAACAGCGTTGCGCCGACCGGACCGACACCGGGAATTTGCGCAAGGCGCAGGCTGCATTCATCGGCGCGGTGCAAATCCAGCAGCTCTTCCTCCACCTTCTTTATCTCGTGAAGCAGACCGCGATATTCATCGCCATGCATGGCAAAAACCTTTCGCGCAAGAACGGGCAGCGATGGGTCCTGCGCTATGCGCTCCAATAGCGGTTCGATCCTGCACATGCCGGTGGCCGCGACGATGCCAAACTCCATGGCAAAGCCGCGAATGCTGTTGGCCAGTTGTGTCCGGTTGCGGATCAGCCTCTCGCGCAAGCCAACCAGCATCAAGGCGGCCTGCTGCTGCGCCGTCTTCACCGGAACAAACCGCATCGTCGGCCGGCTCATCGCCTCGCACAATGCTTCGGCGTCCGCCGCATCATTCTTCCCGCGCTTGACATAAGGCTTGGCCAATTGCGGCGCGATCAATTTCACCTCATGGCCGAAGGAACGCAGCAGTCGGGCCCAATGGTGGGAACCACCACACGCTTCCAGCGCAATACTGGTCGGTGCCGCCTTCTGGAAGAATTTCACCATTTCCTTGCGCGTCAGCTTCCGGCGCAGGATCGGTTGCTCGGCGGCGTTCACTCCATGCAACTGGAAAACGCTCTTT
>NZ_JBHMIW010000082.1:0-668 GCF_042436655.1 Sinorhizobium sp. P24N7
TCCGTTGAGTGTCTGGTTGAAGGGCATGTGGCTTATGCTGCAGTCGGATAAGGGTTTGTCCTCGGTGCGCCTGGCCGAGGCTTTGGGGGTGAGCCAACCCACGGCCTGGCGGATGGGACACGCGTTGCGTCTCATGGCGGCGCGCGAGCACATGCTCGATGGCACAGTGGAGATCGATCATTTTCATCTCGGTGGGCGAGCAAGAATAAATCCGGACGATCCACCGCCTGGACGCGGCCGAAAAGGTCTGCCGAACACCCAGAAGACACCGGTCATGGTGATGGTGCAGCGACCAGAGGACGTCACACCCGGCACTCCGGCCGGTGACGCCCGTGCGGCGGTGGTGACTGGCCTTTCGCTACGTGCAGCAGCGCGCGCCGCCGAAACGCAGATAGAACCTCATGCCTGGTTGATGAGTGACGAGGCGACAGCGTTCATAGCCCTTGGCGAGACCTATGCCAGGCATGACACCGTGAAGCATTCCAGCCGCGAATACGTTCGGGACGCCGTTCATGTCAATTCGGTCGAAGGTTTCAATTCCCGGGTCCGCCGCACAATTGCCGGCGTCTTTCATCATATCAGCCCGCAGCATGCCGACCTGTATTTCCACGAGATCGGCTTCCGCTGGTCACAGCGCATTGTGATTGGCCAGGCGGTGCGGAAAAGCC
>NZ_JBHMIW010000083.1:0-667 GCF_042436655.1 Sinorhizobium sp. P24N7
CTGAATTGCTGCGGAGCGCCGAACCGTTTCTTAGGATCCCCTTATTGTGCTCCACTTGGGGCGACCGCATGTCCAAAGGGAGCATCATGTTCGATTCTCGCGAAAAGATCGCAATTTTCATTGATGGAGCCAACCTCTTTGCGACTTCGAAGAGCCTGGGCTTTGATATCGACTATCGGAAGTTACTGTCCGCATTTCAGAAGCGCGCCTATCTTTTACGCGCCTATTACTACACTGCCCTCATTGAAGATCTCGAGTTCTCCTCAATCCGTCCTTTGATCGACTGGCTCAATTATAACGGCTACACCGTTGTGACCAAATCGGCACGCGAATTCACCGACTCCCACGGCCGCCACCGGCTTAAGGGGAAAATGGACATTGAGCTCGCAAGTGATGCCATTGAGCAAGCCGATCGGGTCGATCATATCGTTCTCTTTTCCGGCGATGGCGATTTCGCGAGCCTCGTGGAGGTTTTGCAGCGCAAGGGACGTAAAGTTTCCGTCGTTTCCACTATCTCTACCCACCCCCCTATGGTCGCCGACGAGCTGCGCCGTCGGGCGGACCACTTCATTGATCTTATTACCCTGCGGAATGAGATTGATCGTCGTGCGTCAGAACACGCCCCAAATGCGTAACGAAACAGTGCCGACAGGTGTAAATCTGATGC
>NZ_JBHMIW010000084.1:0-665 GCF_042436655.1 Sinorhizobium sp. P24N7
CTTCAATCTTGCGCAACACGCCGTTGCGTCAGCCGTCCGTGTTAACTGCGAAATCGCTGCGCCGGATATTGCAGATCACCGAGGGTATCACCGCCAACATCTTCCACATCATCAACGCGCTCGCCATTGAGGCCAGCGAAAGCGGGCGCGAACAGATAACCGACGAAGCCATAGAGAAGTGGGAGCCGGAGTTTGATGCCGAGGCAGCCTTCGCATGACGCCGAAACATCCTCGCGGCAATTGCCGGTAATCTTGGCGCCCGACGCCGACGAGCTCTTGTCGTCGTGGATCAGCCGGCATGCTTCCTTCTATGCGATCCCGCCACTTGGTATGCTGCGGCATTGTCTTCCCGAGGTGTCGTCTTTGCGCTCGGCCGATCGCAATCTGACCGCTACTCAGGTCACCCGCCTCGCCGGCATCTTCTCGACCGAACCGGCCACCGTGCGGCAGATGACCTTTGCCAATATCGCGCCGTCGTCGCGACGCCTGATTGCAGTCAGACCGCTACAGTCCTGCTCAGCCTGCAATCCGAGTGACCATGAACCGGGGCCCACTCTTCGAAGCCAGCTTCTCGGCTGGCGCATCACCTGTCCGCTGTGTGGTGGCCTGCTCCGGCACCCAGGCAGGCATGACCGCCCGTCTCCTTTCGGCCGCTACCATGGGAC
>NZ_JBHMIW010000085.1:0-662 GCF_042436655.1 Sinorhizobium sp. P24N7
GGGAAAAAAAGGGCCAGGCCGCGCGCATGGCGGCGACCTGCTCCTCGATGGTGAACGGAAGGAACGCCATCAGACAGGGTCCCCGAAGAAGTCATGGCGGCTCGCGGCGATGGGCGATGCTGCAGCCTTCGGTGCTACGAGTACCGGCGTAGCGGCAGCAGCGACCGGAACGAGAATTCCGCCTGCCCTTGTGTAGCTCTGGTTCGCCTGCTTCACGGCGTCGCCGGTCTCCTGGGCGATGTTCCTGATTGCTTCGTTCACCACGTAGTCGCCGAAGAGCCGGCGAAGTCCTGCAGGAATGTCGACCGGATCCATCCTGCCAGAGCGAATATGAGTCACAGCAGCGACCAGGTCCGCGAGATCGTTGGCGAATTCGTCCTGCTGATCGATGGATTCCGGCCAGCGATCAGTGAATTCGTCCTGATCCCAGGTGGGATTCGCGACGGTCAAGGTGCGCCCGAGCGAGGTCGCCCGGCGGATGTCGACGATCAGAAGGTTGCAGAGCGAAATCAGTGCGTCGCTGAGAGTCCGGCCCGGCATCGCGGTGCGCGCCGCATAGTGTGCGAGAAGAATCGAAGGCGCCATCCGCCCGGACCGGGGCTTGAGGTCGTGGGTGATGTTCCGGAAGCGCTTCACGAGCTGAAGGGCGAGCGTCGCCATGT
>NZ_JBHMIW010000086.1:0-658 GCF_042436655.1 Sinorhizobium sp. P24N7
CTGTGCCGACCTTCCGAGGTCGTCCTGGAGATCCTACCCCAGGAGCAGAAGGGCGCTTTCGCGAAGGAAGACGGCCAGATCGTCGTCGACGCGAGCGGCCGGCGCGTCTAGCCGAAGCAGAGCAGACAGAGCAAGCGAAGCGACGCCTCGAGCGAGGCTGCGCACCGGACTTCATTTTCAAGGAGAACGCAGTTGCGTCCCGCCCAACCCACAATCCGCCTCTCGTTCCTCGATCGCTATCTTACGGTCTGGATATTTGCCGCCATGGCGCTCGGCCTTGTGCTCGGCACCGTGTTCGCGGGCCTGCCGGCAGCCCTCGACAGTCTTTCCGTCGGGACCACTAACGTTCCGATCGCGATCGGACTCATCCTGATGATGTATCCGCCGCTGGCCAAGGTGCATTACGAGGAACTCCATCAGGTCTTTGCCGACAAGCGCATACTAACGCTCTCCCTGGTGCAGAACTGGTTGATCGGCCCGGTGCTTATGTTCGGCCTCGCCGTGTTGTTCCTGCGCGATTATCCGGAATACATGACGGGCCTTATCCTGATTGGTCTCGCCCGCTGCATCGCCATGGTTCTCGTCTGGAACCAGCTTGCCCGCGGCGACAATCAATACGTTGCAGGTCTCGTCGCCTTCAATTCGATCTTCCAGATAC
>NZ_JBHMIW010000087.1:0-651 GCF_042436655.1 Sinorhizobium sp. P24N7
GGTCAACATCGCCGGTCGGCATCGCTTCGACTGGGCGCATGGCTGGCATCATCTCGGCATCTGGGAGGCCGCTGATCCCGGCGTCGTCGACCGCGCCATTACCGGACACGAGCACGCCGCAGACTTCATGTTCACGACATCACGCCACATCATCGGGCGCGTGACGCCGCTTCTCGATCTCATCGCAGCCAAGGATATCGCATCATGACGGACAACACGATCTGGATTCACTACGCCCGGCCCCGGCCGCATTGGTACCGGCTGCCACAGGAGGAAAAATCGGAGAAGCGGGCCCTTTGGGATGGGATCGTTAGGAAGGCCGTGGCGGAAGGGGCTGTCTCGCTGGGGGACTACCATATTCGCGGCCAGCACGATTTCCAAACCGTCTCCCTCTGGCGCTTCCCATCTCCCGAGGCGGCTTTCGAACATTGGTCCCGGCTAACGGCGGCGGGCTACAATGAATGGCATGCTTTTACCAACAACATCGGCCTTGCGCTCGACAGCGTGACTTAAAAAGGCTTTTCCTACCAATCTCACAGGAAATCGCGATGAAGTGAAAACAAACCGCGGTGGTCCCGCAACTCCATCCACGGCGGACGGCTTTCCGGCACAGCACGGTGCCTAAACATCTAGACTTGCAGCGCGGAGTTG
>NZ_JBHMIW010000088.1:0-637 GCF_042436655.1 Sinorhizobium sp. P24N7
ACCCTGGACCGCCTTCTCAAGCCGTGACTGGAGGTTGCCAACGATCGTGCGAACGCGGGCCTGTGACTTCTGGCCCTGGGAGTGTTCGCGCTCGACGGCGCGCACCCAGCCATCGAGAAGCCCGAGCGGCTCGTCGAATTGTCGATACAGATACTCAATGCCCTTTGGATGGAGTCGGGCGTCATTGCGCCTGGTGACCGTGGCGAACTCGACAGAACGATCCTCGATGTCCGATTGCGACGAGAGATCTTCAACTGCCTTGCGCGCCAGGGCAACCGCATTAGCTGCGCCGGACTCGATCGCGGCACGCGCAGATCCGATGGGTCCGTTCTCAGACACGACATAGTGCATGAACGCCGTGGCGAACGGCCAGCGCGAGGTCTTCTGCGCGCAGGCGTCACACCATTCGGCCAACTGCGCGGCGATGCGCTTTTTCTGGGGAGCGCGCGGCGCGCCCGAGATACGCGCGAGCTCGTCTGCATCAGGCGGGAAATCATAGTCGAGCTCGGCGATTGCCTCCGTTGCCTGCTGGAGGTGCTGACCAAGGCTGCCACGGCAAAGGTCCCGAAGGTTGGCGCGGAACCCTGAGGACTTTTCGATGATTGCGGGACGGATCAGGGCGCCCAAGACCAGGACG
>NZ_JBHMIW010000089.1:0-635 GCF_042436655.1 Sinorhizobium sp. P24N7
ATCGGGAACCCACCAAACCTCGGAGGGGGCGTCCAGCCATCTTCTGACCAGCCGGCCATCACCAGACAAGCCGGCGGCGGAGATACGATCGCGTCTTGCTTTCGAAACGGAAGACGTCCGGCGAGAGTGGGCTGGTAAGACTTGAAGTCTTCGAGCATACTGTCTGTCTCTCAACGGTCGTCACAGGTTCCATTGCGGGTCGAGCTCCACACCGGCGTCGACCAGGATCGACTCGATCCACGCGAGCGCGGGTCGACGCTCGACCTCCGGCCAGAAGCGCTGGTTGGAATAGTCGGTCAGGCAGCGCGTGCAGCTCGTGACGCAGTCCGGGTTCTCGCACTTGAGGATCGCCCGCGCCGAGAGCAGGAGATCGCGCGCGAGGTAGCCATCCTCGTTCGTGAGCCGAGTCGCGTAGCCGGCACCTCCGGATACGGAGTCATAGAGCACGACGACGAGGCGGCCGTCGAGTCTCTGGATCAGGGCGCGCAGATCCCTTGGGTCTGTCTCGAGCAGATCGGCGGCGCCCAGCCTTAGGGCCTCCTGGAGTGTCCTGTCGAGTTTGGCGTCAGGGGGAATGGTATCGCCGTCCGGAGTGCGCGGCACGCCTTCGAACAGGAGGCCGCGGACGTCGGTTT
>NZ_JBHMIW010000090.1:0-634 GCF_042436655.1 Sinorhizobium sp. P24N7
TCACGCACCGGCTCGAAGAAGTGTTCGAGATCGCCGACTGCTTCACCGTCTTTCGCGGCGGACGCAATGTCGCGACCCATACGGTTGCGGAAGCACGGGCGAAGAAAATCTCCATCCCCGACCTTATGCTCGATTCTGACAAGGGCCTGACCTTTCCGCCGCGCTCCGAAAAAGTCGACGGCGAAATCGTGCTGGAGGCAAAGAATCTCTCCGCTGAAGGCCTGTTCCGAAATGTTTCCTTTGCGGCGCGCAAGGGCGAGATTCTCGGGATCTTCGGGCTGGTCGGCTCCGGCGTCGATGAATTGTCGAAAACCCTGTTCGGTGTGATCGCTCCCAATGCCGGCGAAGTGCTGCTCAACGGCAGGCCGGTGCGTTTCCGCTCGGCAACGCAGGCCTTGCAGGCCGGGATCTTCCTGGTGCCGGGCGACCGGCGCAGCGAGGGCCTGACCATGGAAGAGGATGTGATCTTCAACACCACGCTCGCCAATCTCGGCCGCGCTTCGTTCGGCGGTATGCTGCGTTTCGGCGACAACCGCAAGCAGACGGCAGCGCTGGCGAACAAGGTCGGCTTGCATCCGCCGAAGCTCGACCGTCCTTTGCGCGGCTTCTCCGGTGGCAATCAGCAGAAGGTGGT
>NZ_JBHMIW010000091.1:0-631 GCF_042436655.1 Sinorhizobium sp. P24N7
AACAAGCGCCGCCACCAGCGAGATGCCGGAAATGGCGTTGGTTGCCGCCATCAGCGGCGTGTGCAGCAGTGGCGGAATGCGGCTGATGGTCTGAAAGCCGACGAAACCGGCGAGCAGAAAGACGAAAAGCTGAATGACGGCAGTCGACGTCATGACCAGTCTCCACGACAGTTGAGCACCGCCTGTTCATGCCTGACGGTGCGGATGGGAGTGTGTTGTCCGGCGGCGTCGTCGGACCCGGGATCAATTGGCTTTTGCACCCTTGAAGGCCGGATGCACGATGGCTCCGTCGCGCGTGAGATTGGTGCTCTTGACCAGCTCGTCATCCCAATCGATGACGAGGGCAGGCTGGTCGCGGTCGATCAGGGTGGACACGAAGCTGAAGAGATTTCGGGCGTAGAGGCTGGATGCCGTCGTGCCCACCTTGGAGATGTTGGAGTTGCCGATGATCTTGACGCCGCGGCTGGTCGTCACGACCTCGCCGACCCTCGAGCCCTCGACGTTGCCGCCGCTATCGACGGCAAGGTCGACCAACACCGAGCCCGAGCGCATCGAGTCGACCATCGCCGCGCTCACCAGGCGCGGCGCCTGCCGGCCCGGGATCAGCGCCGTCGTGATGACGATGTCCTGC
>NZ_JBHMIW010000092.1:0-630 GCF_042436655.1 Sinorhizobium sp. P24N7
CGTTGATCGCGCCGCCGAGCGTCTTGATGCGGCGCTCCGATCGGCGCAGGCCGAAATGCGTCACCTCGTTCCGCTCGACATGGCGGATGATCTTCCCGAATTACGCTTCGGCAACTGCGAAGTTCGGCGGTTCACCGAGACCGAACTCGGGGAGATTTTCGATGCGCGGACACCAGATCGATTTGGCCGAGTTCAGCGATTTTCAATGGCTCTTGATAAGGGAAGCCGTTGATTTGAAGGACGAACCGGAAAAACGCGCAATGCCTTGGATGTATGGCAGCCTCGACAGGGACTTCGGCCAGATCGACCCGCACAAGCCACGTTTCCCGGCCGCGGTCGAAGCCACCCTCGCCTTCCTCATGACCGCGCCCTGGGAGGAATGGGTGGGCATGCCCGAAGTCGATCTATTCGCGTTCCGGGTGCCGTGGGTGCATACGGTCAGCGAGGACCTTTTTGTTCGCATTGAGGCGCCGCCGCTTTCATCGACACTGTCCTTCACGCAGGATTACTACACCCATCATGACGGATCGACGGAGGAATATACCCGCCGGCTGACGCTGCCGATCGACGACCAAGCCATCCTCAAACTGAGCGATTGGCAGAGCTCCCGCTGGACCGCATTTGAAAGGG
>NZ_JBHMIW010000093.1:0-619 GCF_042436655.1 Sinorhizobium sp. P24N7
CCGCTGCGGCGTCGCCGCTGCGGCCCTGGTCGCGCTGGCTTTCGTCGTTGTAGATTCAATCCTCAGACCGCCTGCAGAGGCACCAGGCTTCCAACGCGTCGCCTCGCTGGCTGCTGATGACACCGATGTCCGCTATCTGGCGATTTACGATCCGGTGCATAATCGCATCGGCCTATCGCATCTGTCGGGCGCTCGCGCGGCAAATCGCGATTTCGAACTATGGGTGATTGAAGCCGGTCAATCTCCGATATCGGCAGGCATCATTCCCGAGGGTGAGACGGTCCACCTGGCATTGCAGGAGAATGTCGCACGACTGTTGGAGCGCGATGCCGCATTCGCGATCTCACTGGAACCCGAGGGCGGATCGCCCACGGGGCAGCCGACCGGGCCCCTAGTAGCAGCAGGCGATCTCAAGAGCATCTGAAAAAAGTCATAGCCGTTGAAACTCCCGCGGCAATTCTCTCGTAGCTCCTCCGTATCCCGGTGGAACGGGAACTTAACTGAGGAGATACGCCATGCCCGTCACTGAACGTACCATGAAATTATCGCTTGTAGCGGCGGCTGCCTCGCTGTCGATGCTGCTCGGCGTGGCACACGCGGAAAATCCGATGGTGGGGGG
>NZ_JBHMIW010000094.1:0-608 GCF_042436655.1 Sinorhizobium sp. P24N7
GAACCAGCTTGCCCGCGGCGACAATCAATACGTTGCAGGTCTCGTCGCCTTCAATTCGATCTTCCAGATACTCTTCTTCAGCATATACGCCTGGTTCTTCCTCACTTTTCTGCCGCCGCTTTTCGGCCTGGAAGGAAGCGTGATCGACGTGTCCTTCTGGACGATCGCCGAAGCAGTGCTGATCTATCTCGGGATACCGTTCCTCGCCGGTTACCTGTCGCGCCGCATTCTTACGAAGGCAAAGGGCAAGGACTGGTACGAGAACGCCTTCCTTCCGAAGATCAGCCCAATCACCCTTGCGGCGCTGCTGTTCACCATCGTCGCGATGTTCAGTCTGAAGGGTGGCGATGTCGTAAGGCTGCCGTTCGATGTCGTCCTGATCGCAATCCCCCTGACGATCTACTTCGTCATTATGTTCACCGTCAGCTTCTTCATGGCGAAACTGATCGACACCGACTATCCGCGCACCACCGCCGTGGCATTCACGGCAGCGGGCAACAATTTTGAACTGGCGATCGCGGTTGCCATTGCCGCCTTCGGTCTTGCATCGCCAGTGGCCTTCGCCGCGGTCATCGGACCGCTCGTGGAGGTGCCCGTGCTGATACTGC
>NZ_JBHMIW010000095.1:0-604 GCF_042436655.1 Sinorhizobium sp. P24N7
TTGCTGCAAGTCTTTCGCGTGGCTACCGGCCGCCAAATGCGCAGAAGCCCGGATGGTGGGATCATCGTCAAATCAGCAGTCGCTGTCTTTGGTTGATAAAGGCCATGTATCGACTGGAACGGATCTTCAATTTCAGCGGCGCCTTTACGTCTTAGCGCCTTCGGGTCCGCGTCTTAGCAGTGACTATCGCCTCGGCTTGAATGACGCACATTTCGGCCTCTTGCCTCGTCATGGCGTTCGCTGCATTCAAGAACCTATCAACGAGCGCCGCTAATTGTGGGTCTACTTCGTTAGCGAACGGCACACCCAAGAGCCAGTTCGGTGATGTCCCCAACGCATCCGCTATTTTAACGATCGTGGCCAAGTCCGGCTCTCTCCGGCCGGAAGCGTAGTGTGCGTATCGACGTTCATCTAACCCCGCACGGCGTGCAGCCTCGGCGTTTGAAATGCCCAGTTGCCTAGCACGCTCCTGCAGCCGTCTCGCGAACATGTCCATAGGAACGATTTGTTCCTGAAGAACACGCTTCTAGCCACGAACGAGTTGGAGTATTATAAGAACAAACTGTAGAGCAAGTTGTTATCGGGATGAGACACGTACGTACCG
>NZ_JBHMIW010000096.1:0-604 GCF_042436655.1 Sinorhizobium sp. P24N7
TCACCACTGTCCACGCGACCCGGTGGACTGAGCAATCCCATGATCGAAAAAGCGGTGATGCTCTTGCCGCATCCGGATTCGCCAACGATCGCGACGACTTCACCGCGTTTCAGGTCAAACGAGATCCCATCGACGGCAGTGATCTGCGTCTTGTGGAGGTGAAAGCGCGTCGTAAGATTGCGGACCTGCAGCAGTGTGGATGTATCAGAGCGCAGAGGCTGGACAGGAATTGCGGTCATTATGCTCTCCCTTGCAGGCGCGGATCGGTGGCGTCGCGCAGCCAGTCGCCAAGGAAAATGAAGCCGATAACGGTGAGGCTGATAGCGATCCCCGGGAAGGTCGCGATCCACCAGCTCGTAGACAGATGCGTCTGCCCCTCGCTCAACATGTAGCCCCACGACACATCCGGCGGCTGGATGCCGAGACCGAGGAAGCTCAGGGAAGACTCGGAAATGATGGCCGATCCGACGCTGAGGGTGGAAACTACGATGACGGTGGAAAGAACGTTCGGCAGCAGGTGGCGAAATATGATCGTGGAATTGGGCGTGCCGATCGAATAGGCCGCGCGTACATAATCACGTTCCTTCAGGCTCAGCACTTCTCC
>NZ_JBHMIW010000097.1:0-603 GCF_042436655.1 Sinorhizobium sp. P24N7
AGCTGGAGCTTTCGATAGGTTATGCATTCGGGCCCGACCGAGGAGACTGGAGTTACCACGCTTCAGATTCGTCGGACGGACTCCTGATCAACAACGAAGCGTGGGAGCTGAACGGGTGGAGCGGCTTGTCATCGACTTTGCCAAGACCATCGCGCTTCCTCGGCCGGCGAGCACATTAGCTAAGCTAGTTATCGGAAATACGGGCATAGCGCAGGCAAGCCTGAGCGACGACCGAACCGTGATCCTCACTGGCAGGACACCCCATCGACAGCAACGGCGGCTAAGTGGCGAACCTCATTCTCGATATCGTGGCGGGTTGCGGCCGTCTGGTGACGGTGCAGCGGGCGACCTTTGCCTGCGCGAGACGCTGCGACCCGGTTCTGCACGTGGGGGACGACGCCGACCACTTCAACGCGACCGCCTCGCAAATTGCCACACGCAACGGCTTCTCCGCCCCCGCGGCAGATGATCAGCAGTGACGGTCTCCTGCTGATCGCACGATCGCACGGACGCGGCTGCAATTAGATCCGGTCCAACAAGGCAAGATTGGCCTCGATCGTCTCGTCCCCCGGTAATGCCGCACGAGCTTCGAGCAGCAATTTG
>NZ_JBHMIW010000098.1:0-575 GCF_042436655.1 Sinorhizobium sp. P24N7
CAGATCATCGAAAGGCCGTTTGTCGGCTCTGTGATGCCTGTCCCGGTGGCGGTCAGGATCGCCCGGCCCACATCTTCCGGAGTGTTATTCAGCCAGGAATAGAAAAGAGTGTTGAAGTAGTCCCACTCCCTGATCAGCGCCAGAATGATTAACATACGGGCCACGCGACCAATGATCTCGCTGACGCTGATGCGGGCCGTTCCCATGAAGAGTTGGAGCCCGTAGTATCCCACATATGCGATGAACATGATGGTGAGCAGCGGCACGATCTCATCGCCGACAATCCCATAGGCTTGCTCAGAGAAATCCGCGCCTGTCTGTTCAATTCTGTCCAGCAGATCGCCCAAGAAATCGTGCATCGTTGCAAATTGTCCTTATTCGGTCGCCCACGCCTCGATCGCAGCGAAGGCGGCCGGTGCATTACCGTTGACGCTCATCATCGGCCCGCATTCCTGGCGGGGATCAGGCGCATAAGAGGTCAGGTTGGCAGGTCTCTTGCAGGGTGCGCTCTTCTCCTTGGCCGCCGTACCGCAGCCGGCGAGGCCGGCTGCGATCAGGACGAGAAACAGAACCTT
>NZ_JBHMIW010000099.1:0-570 GCF_042436655.1 Sinorhizobium sp. P24N7
GCCGAGCGCCACGACGACGGCGTCGGCCTGAAGCCTGCCGTGAGCGGTGACGACACCGCGGACACGTCCGCCTTCGACATCGCCACCGCGTACGATACTGCCGTATTTGAACTTCACGCCGAGCGCCTCGGCCTTCGCCGCCAGCGCGTTGGAGAACTTGAAGCAGTCCCCCGTCTCGTCCTTCGGGGTCAGCAGTCCGCCGACAATCTTTTCGCGCACATGGCGCAACGCCGGCTCGACGCGGATGCAGCCTTCCGGATCGAGAACCTCGTAGGGAATGCCGTCGGCAGCGAGCGCCTTGACGTCCTTGGCGGAGGCATCGAGTTGCGCGTCTGTGCGGAAGAGCTGCAATGTTCCCTGCATGCGCTCGTCGTAGGCGATGCCGGTTTCGGCACGCAGTTCTGCAATGGAAAGGCGGCTGTAGTCGGCCAGCCGCAACATGCGGCTCTTGTTGATGGCATAGCGCTTCGACGTGCAGTTGGAAAACATCTTGACCATCCACGAGATCATGGCGGCATCGACCTTCGGGCGCAGGATCAGCGGCGCGTGCTCCATGAACAGCCATTTCAT
>NZ_JBHMIW010000100.1:0-565 GCF_042436655.1 Sinorhizobium sp. P24N7
GACAGGCGAATCGATCATGTGGCTTCAGCATTGTCGCATGCGGCGGTGGCCCCGGTTATCTGCGCCGTATTCAATTGCAGCAAAATAGCGGTATTCCCCGAGAAAGTGGTGACGTCTTGGACCGGCATGGAAGGGTGAGCCTGCATTTCGACCCTCGAAGCCGCCCACAAGAGCGGCCGTGAGATTACCACGTCCCGCGGTCGAGGATGTCAGCTGCCGTGCCGTGACGCCAACCGGCTCCGCGCCTGTTCTTAAAGGCATCTCTCTCTGGCTTTTGCGAGATGCTCAACTTACCCTTGTTTACGCGCTATACTGGTTTCATGTAAGTGGTTACGTTCGAACCTTCTTGCAGCAGTGGGCATATGCGGAGACGACCCTCTGCATATGCGTCGATAAATTTCATGGGGCCGGTGGGTATCTGGAATGACACACCAACTGCGGTACTACGAGGCGGTTGAGCAATTGCAACTAGGCCGCCGACTCCAGCAATGGAATTGGCAGCTGGCCGGGTCACCTCCGCTCGGGATCGATATAGACAATGCCGAGATCGACGTCGTTTCCTCCT
>NZ_JBHMIW010000101.1:0-565 GCF_042436655.1 Sinorhizobium sp. P24N7
GGTGCAAACAGCAAATCAACAGCGACGACAGCGCCGACCCCCCAATAGGTCGGCTTGAGCAACTGCTCCCGTGGAAATGGCAGCCGCCGAAGTCTTTACATCCTCAGGCTGCCTAAGCTGCGGCCATGGCGGATAGTTTCGGCGCCATTGCGGCTTAACGTTCAGATAACTAGTTCGGCACCAAATCAAGATTGGGCTGCCCGAATGAGTTACAGGAGTCAAAGATGGTGAGCCATCTGCTCCTTCTGCCCCCATAAGCAACGTAGCGCCGGTAACTTGTCGATGAATGCCCCGTTAGCCCCTGATTCTGTTCTCTCTGAAACGCTGAGCGCACTCTTCAAGAATGCGCACCAGCCGATAATCGTCAAAGACGAGGGCTCACGGTTCGTCCACCTCAATGATCTTGCCTGCAACATGATCGGCGCCAAGCCGGAAAGCGCGATCGGACTTACAGATTATGACTTTCTTCCCCGAGCAGAGGCAGACGCCATTCGTGCCATGGATTTCCGCGTCTTTTCGACTGGGGAAGAACAGCATTTCGAGGAAGAAATAACCGGCCCCGACG
>NZ_JBHMIW010000102.1:0-561 GCF_042436655.1 Sinorhizobium sp. P24N7
CTCCGGGGGTATCCAGGAGGAAGCCCCCTCGCTCGGCAAACCAGTGCTGGTCACCCGAAACACCACGGAGCGCCAGGAAGCTGTGGAGGCTGGGACGGTTCACCTCGTCGGCACAGAACGCAAGCGCATAGTTGAAGAAGCCCGGTCGCTGCTCAGCGACCCGGTTCGATACCAGCAGATGTCATCCGCCACAAACCCATACGGAGACGGTCGGGCAGCAGCCCGCATTGTCGAAAGGATTGTCCATGTCTGAAGCAGCGATCCTGCCTGCAGAGTTGCCGCGGGTTATACCCCCGGTCCGCGCCCGTGAGGCCCGTACACCCCTCGGTATCGGCGCCATCCGCGAGATTCTTTGGATGTCCTCGGCCGATGAGACCCGAGCGCCCCTTCGGCCGATCGAGACCGTCAGCATCATCGGTTTGGGGTATATCGGCCTGCCCACGGCGGCTGTCACAGCCAGCCGCGGAATATCGGTTGTCGGGGTGGACGTCAACGCACACGTGGTCGACACCCTGAACGGTGGCAAAATCCACATTACCGAGCCCGACCTTGACGAGCTGG
>NZ_JBHMIW010000103.1:0-547 GCF_042436655.1 Sinorhizobium sp. P24N7
GTCTACAATCACGAGAGCCGCGCCGCGGAAGCGATCCCGGTCTACGATCTCAACACGATGGGAGACGGCGCTGCGGTCGATGGCCCGTGCATCGTCGATGCGCCGACCTTCACCGCTTACCTCAAGCCCAATCACAACGGCGAAGTCGATCGTTACGGCAACCTCGTCGTCACCGTCGCCTGAGAAGGAATATCATCATGGATGGAAAAATCTCTTCCGACCTCACCGCCGCCACGCGCCGCGTCGATCCCTTCCTGATGTCGGTCCTGAAAAGCCGCTTCGAGGCGATCGTCCGCGAAATGACGCTCGTCGTCATGCGCGCCAGCCGCTCGGCCGTCATCAAGAATGCGCGTGACTTCTCCTGCGCGATCCTGACCTATGACCACAAGCTGGTGACGGTCGAGGATGCGCTGCCGATCCACGTCATGTCGATGGATCTGGCGACGCGTCCGATCACCGAGCTCTTCCACGACGTCAAGCAGGGCGACATCTTCTTCAACCACTGCCCCTATACGGGCGGTACGCACCATGCCGACCTGATCGTCGC
>NZ_JBHMIW010000104.1:0-540 GCF_042436655.1 Sinorhizobium sp. P24N7
GACGGGAAGCTGCGCTACTAAGCGTAATCAACGGACCGGCCGATCAAGTGTTGTCGGGGTCGCAAACGGCTAAATGCTCATTGGAAAAAATGTGACATTCGAACTCCCACCCTTCGAAAAAGCCCACGGCAAGACCGAAGTCGAAATTCGTAACCGCATCGTGCAGGCGATTTTCGAGCGAAAGCTGCATCCAAACGTTCACATCACAGAAGAACAGCTGGCTGCTGCCTTCGACGTTAGCCGAACTGTTGTGCGAGGCGCGATTGCCCGTCTCTCGCAGGATGGGATCTTGGTAAAGCGTCCAAACGTCGGCACCACAGTTGCGTCACCTACTAAGAAGGAGACGCGTGACATGTTGGCAGTACGTATGATGGTGGAGCCGGAGATTGCTCGCCTGTGCGCCAGGCTCGAAGGGGAAGCCCACTTCATTCCGATTCGGGAACATCTTCAAAAAGAAGATCTGGCCCGGCGAACGGGCGACCGAAACACCTTGGTGCGCCTAACCGGTGAGTTCCATATGCTTCTGGCAGATCTGTCGGG
>NZ_JBHMIW010000105.1:0-529 GCF_042436655.1 Sinorhizobium sp. P24N7
GTGCTGGCCAGTCTTTCCGTCACCACGCTGAAGTCGGTCCGCCAGCCGGTGGCACGCCTGTCGGGTGGGCAGCGGCAGTCGATCGCCGTCGCCAAGTCGGGGATGTGGAATTCCAAGCTGGTCGTGCTTGATGAACCGACGGCCGCGCTGGGGGTGGCGCAAACCCCGCTGGTTCTAGCGCTCGTCCGGCGGCTTGCCGAACGCGGCCTCGCCGTTGTTCTCGTCAGCCACAATCTGGAGGATGTACTTTCTGTTTCGGACAGCATCGCCGTGCTGCGCCTGGGGCGAATGGTCACCCAGCTTCGCCGCGAGGGCGTCAATAGTGGCCAGCTCGTAGAGCTTATCACCACCGGTCAAGTCCGCGGCGCGTCGCCTCCGGACAACCGCCTAACTCTGAGGGGAGAGGCTAACTGATGTCCACCCAGAACATTCTCAAGGAAGGGTCTGCGGCGCCCTCGATTTCGCCGGTGCATTCGATGCTGGCAACAATGCGATCCGGTGACCTCGGCATCTGGCCGGTGCTCGTCGG
>NZ_JBHMIW010000106.1:0-525 GCF_042436655.1 Sinorhizobium sp. P24N7
TATCCATCGGCCCGGTCATGTCCGGCTTGGAGATATGGTCGACGATGGCGTGGACACCAGGCGTTGCCCTCAGCGCCTCGACCATTGCCGGCATGTGTCGGGGAAAGATGAGCATATCGAAGGGGATTCCGCGCCGCGCGACCTCCGCTAGTGACGCCCGGAAACGCGGATCGGAAATCAGCGCGGGACCGTGACTCTGCAGCATGGGCCGCAGTCCGACCCATTTTGCCTGCGCCACATAATGGTCGAGGCGCGCAGAAAAATTCTCCGCACACATGTCGAGCCAGCCGACCACACCAGCAACGAAATCAGTCTTGTTAGCGATCTCGAGCAGGTAATCGGTTTCGGCCTCAGTTTCGGCTGCCTGCACCAGCACGGTGCAGGTGATGCCGCTCTCCTCTATTAGAGGCCGCAGGTCCTCGGGGCCGAAATCGCGCAGTAGCGGTTTCAGGTCCGGTGTCATCCAGCCGTAATCGCCCCGGGCCACCGCCCAGAAATGGTGATGCGCGTCGAGCATCTTACTTC
>NZ_JBHMIW010000107.1:0-506 GCF_042436655.1 Sinorhizobium sp. P24N7
GACAGAGGATAAGCCCTACCAAGCGCCGAAGCGTCAGCTGGCTGATTCGGAGAATTGGGGCTCTTGCTGAGCGGCTGCGACCAACGTCAATTCTTTGCCCAATGCGGCTTTCTGCAGCATTGCAGCAGGTGACTTAGAAAGGCTCAATCGAGCCGTTTGCAGTGCATGTCGCCGAGGGCGACGTCGGGTCGATCTTTCACCTTGATAGAGCGCGCAACGCCGAGAGGAGCCGTCGCGACGCGGTCCTTAGGCGCGATCCTAGCGAGACGTTCTCGTTCTGTGCTTCGAAAGTCGCATAATGTATCGACCGGAACCTTGCCGTGTGTCGCGGCCGACAGATTGTTCTCCGACGAAAAAGGCTCGAACCATAAGCCGAGATCGTTCGCCGCATTTGCTCTGACCCTTCTTGCCTAGTCCGAACACGCGCGCAAGCTCGGAGCGTTGCCGAGCATAGCTTGGAGCAAACGCGATCACACGCGACCGATCTTTCGTGGTCAGGTGTATGG
>NZ_JBHMIW010000108.1:0-501 GCF_042436655.1 Sinorhizobium sp. P24N7
AGCCATTTCGCAGCCCAGTGGCGCCGGGCACGATGCCGGATCGTTCCACGTCTTCTGCCCGAAGGGCAAGATTATAGTGCGGTCCAGACACGGAATCAGCCATAGCCCCGCCGAATGGAGTTCGCCCGAGGACTGCGCGGCCGGGGCGGAGGTCCTCTATCACACGCTGCTGGAATTGGCGGGGTTGCCGACCACAGGCGTTGAGAGAGAACCCCAAGCAAGCGTCATCGAAATTACGAGCAACTGAAGGACGACAATATGGCGAGCAAGCAGATCCAACCAGCTGGAGTATTTGCCCATCATCGGGCCGCGCTCACGACGCATTACGCCGTCATGCCACCGGAAGGAATTCTGGAAAGCCGGATTCCCGGCATCGTGAACACCACCGTCAGTGTCCAAACCTCGCGTCAGATGGGCGCCGAATTCTCCCAAATCTTGCTGACGATTCACGAAGATGGCGGGATGAAAGAGCCCCGTAACGATGGCAAACAGGCGTTCTAT
>NZ_JBHMIW010000109.1:0-499 GCF_042436655.1 Sinorhizobium sp. P24N7
CGAAGAGGCACTGACCGCCGAGCGGGATCTACTGCCGGCCGCTGTCCGCGATGTGCTCGATCAGCCCGACGTCCGCTTCGATGCGCTTCGCAACGTGCTCGCGGAGACCGGCATACCCGGTCCCGACGTCGCACTGCTGCGCGCCCGCCAGGAAGCAGCATTTGATACCGCGGTTCGGCTGGCGTCCCGCTTTGACATTGATGCCCACGATGACATCCGCAACGACATGGTCTCCTTCGCCGAAACCTGGCAGACGGAAATTGAGCGCCGCGAGCGGCGTCTCAAGAGTCTCGCTAAAGTCGATTACAACCACCAAGACTTGATCTCCCGCCGCTTGAAATGGTGCGAGATGGCGCTCGCACGCCTGACGGCGATCAAGGATGGCTCCGAGATCCACGATCTCGCCGATGTCCCGGCCCGTACGATCGAGCTTGACGACATCTCCAGCGAGATTGAGGCCAACATCCGCAGCGATCAGACAGAGCGGATCTGGCAATAT
>NZ_JBHMIW010000110.1:0-497 GCF_042436655.1 Sinorhizobium sp. P24N7
GGAACAAGCGAACGGGATCGTCACGTCCTTAAACGGCTTCATGAATCGGAGGGGCGTGCTGCGTTAGCGCCAAAGATTCTCACAGAAAAGTATTGACACGTTCCGCGACAACAAACATGATGCATCATATTGCGGGGATGCATTTGCGAGAGCAGCGGCGGAACTCGCCATCGAAACCAGTCGGGACACGATCATGACCAGCCAGCCCAATTCCGTCGAAGCGCGCGATGTTGCGTATCACCTGCACTCCTATACCAATGCGCGGCAGCATCAGAAGGTCGGGCCCTTGGTCATCGAGAAAGGCGACGGCGCTTTCGTGATCGACAACGAGGGTCGTCGTTATCTTGAAGCAATGGCCGGTCTCTGGAGTGCTGCAGTCGGCTTTTCCGAGCCGCGTCTCGCCGACGCCGCCTATCGCCAGATGTCCAAGCTGCCATTCTACCACACGTTCTCCGGCCGCTCGCATGGTCCCGTCATCGATCTGGCGGAAAAGCTGG
>NZ_JBHMIW010000111.1:0-497 GCF_042436655.1 Sinorhizobium sp. P24N7
CCACCCTCGCAAATTGTTATGAAGCTCCACGAATTGGAAGTTGCAGGATCGAACACATGGCAGTGACCAAGAACCCGCCCATCAGCACCCAGGCGCAACCTGCCGACCAGAAAACGGTACGGCGGCACAATATTAGCCTCGTTCTCAATAACGTTGTTAAGGGCGGTCTGCGATCGCGGGCCAAGGTATCCGAGGAAACCGGCCTCAACCCTTCAACGGTCTCCAGCCTTATCGGCGAATTGATAGAACGCGGCCTGCTGCGTGACGTGGGCGTTCGGCTGGACGGCGCTGTCGGCCGGCCCGGCCGTGGTCTTGAGCTCAATCCCGAGGGCGGCGGCGCTCTCGGCCTTGAGATCAGCGACGACGGGCTGGGCGCGCTCGCGCTCGATCTGTCCAGCACTCCACGCTATCGCGCCTTTTTCAGCCAGCCTAATCGCGGCCGTGACCCGGAAGACGTGGTGCGACAACTGGCTGATCTTGCCCGCGAGGCGCTGACC
>NZ_JBHMIW010000112.1:0-495 GCF_042436655.1 Sinorhizobium sp. P24N7
TCAAGATTTCCGTGCCCCTTATGGGCTGAGTTTTACATATGATTGCCATCGCTGGAAAACGGATAAGCCAAACTGACTAGTACTTATGACTTTTTCCGTGCAACGGCTCTAGATCGTCCGTTCGAATTGTGTGATTTGTTCCTGATCATTAATTAATTGCCCAGCAAACATGCATCACTCATTGCTTGGTTGATCACGAACATGCTGGATATTCAACAAACTCAACATACAGGTCGGGAGCTGAGGGAGATCGCAGGCTTCCTCCGGCGGCGTTCTGCCGGCAACACTCGTCTCGCTTCCCGGGTGCTTGCGCGGTCGGCGCGTAGGATCGGTGTTGCTGCGCCGAACTACGGGGTCATACGGCCGCTCGACAACTGGGAAGTGCTCCAAGCGCCGCCCAAGGATGCACGGCGCTTCGACACGATTGTCGCCGACCTGGATCATGCCCGATCTACGGAATGGGCCTCCTTTCTGTCGCGAGCAGCGCTTGAAGGC
>NZ_JBHMIW010000113.1:0-494 GCF_042436655.1 Sinorhizobium sp. P24N7
CACCCCAACTTTGTCGCAGATGAGAGACAGCTCGTTGGCGAAGGCGATGTTTACATCTCGGAAGGCATTCTCCGTCAGCTTAACCATCTCGGCAGTGCGTGCGTCCGTGCCGATGCAGTCGCCGCGCACGAATATTCGGTAGAACTCTGTCGCCCTGCGGGCGCAGGCCTCGCTCACACCGCCGATTACGCGCGCATTCTCGACAAGTTCGCGCAGCACCCGGCCAGGAAGCACGCGCTCGGGGCAATAGGCAATCCGGATATCAGCGGCGTCGCCATGCTCATCGGGAAAGGTCAGGTCGGATCTTGCCTCCGCCAACCAGCGGCAGAGTTCGTCTGTGGTGCCGACGGGAGAGGTCGATTCCAATATGACGAGATCGCCCGATTTCAGCACCGGTACGATCGAGACCGCGGCTGCTTTGACGTAACTAAGGTCGGGTTTGTGCCCTTCCGCGAACGGCGTGGGAACGGCAATGACGAAAACGTCCGCTGGTT
>NZ_JBHMIW010000114.1:0-485 GCF_042436655.1 Sinorhizobium sp. P24N7
CGCTCGGCACCAAGGGCGGCGGCTTCTTCAACGTCAAGTCCTCGCATCCACTCGAGAACCCGACGCAGCTCTCTAACCTGCTGCAACTGATCTACATCCTGCTGATCCCGGCAGCCTTCTGCTTGCTGTTCGGGCACATGGTGAAGGATCAGCGTCAGGGTATCGCCATCTTCGCGGCCATGGGCATCCTGTTCGTCGTCGGCCTCGCCGTCGTCTACGGCGCGGAGGTTCACGGCAACACGTTGTATAACGCCCTGCCGATTGATCAGACGGCGGGCAATATGGAGGGCAAAGAAGTCCGCTTCGGGACGGGTCTTTCCGCGCTCTGGGCCGAGGCGACCACAGCCGCTTCCAACGGCTCGGTGAACTCCATGCATGACAGTTTTACACCACTCGCCGGCCTTGCGCTTTTGCTCAACATGCAGGTGGGCGAGGTCATCTTCGGCGGTGTGGGCGCCGGCTTCTACGGTATGCTGCTCTTCGTT
>NZ_JBHMIW010000115.1:0-475 GCF_042436655.1 Sinorhizobium sp. P24N7
CGCGTGGAACCACGTTGATCGTGGCGCAGGTGGAAACCGGCCTGCCCTGCAGGAGCGCCACGTCCTTGGAAGTCTGCGGCTTCCCAACCAACCATTCCATCAGGCCCATCACTTGTTCTCCAATAATCGCGGCCAAATTCTGTTCACCGACCACAGCGCACAGTGAGGCCCTCCAGCCTCTAGTGCTTTTCCGACTGGGTCGTGGCTTTGGTATAGACTACATCCAACCCGTTGATCCATTCGGCCTGCTGGTCGATACCTCTTCCGGAGAGGACCGCCCGATTGGACTAGTCCGCCGGATGGCTCCTTGCCGCCTTTAATACGACGAGCCGGCCCGCGCCCGAGGGCGTATGTAGTCGCGCAGCGCATCGGTACTCGCATGAGCGCGTCGGCAATGCCAAGCTGCAGGCACCGTGGTCGGTGAAGCGGCAATGGGGATGGAGCTCCAAATCTGAGGGCGACGACGGGTTGGCTC
>NZ_JBHMIW010000116.1:0-473 GCF_042436655.1 Sinorhizobium sp. P24N7
GTGTCGCCAGCCTTGGCGCCGTGCGCGATGTCCGCCCGGATCTGAAGGTCGCCGTCGTTTCGGCGTCATCGCGCCGGTCGGACATTCTTTCTGCTCTGACGGCAGGAATAAACGGCTATGTGCCCAAGGGACTCGGCGCCGCCGATCTCGCCGAGGCGGTTCGCGCGATCCTCAACGGCTCCGTCTATGTTCCCCCCTCCATTGCAGGTCGCGCCTCCTCTTCCGAAGAAGGTGACAGCCTCGCAGCGGCCGCCGCGGGAGATCCGAAAAAGCGCCACCGCACGATCGAGTTCCTCACACCGCGGCAAAGAGAGGTCCTGCAGCTCCTGGTACAGGGGCTGTCGAACAAGGAAATCGCCCGCACGCTGAAGCTCAGCGAAGGCACGTGAAAATTCACATGGCAGCCCTTTTCCGGAGCCTGCGGGTCAGGAACCGACAGGAGGCGGCCGCGGCTGGGGCGCGCCTGTTGCCGG
>NZ_JBHMIW010000117.1:0-473 GCF_042436655.1 Sinorhizobium sp. P24N7
GCTTGTCGTGTTCGGTCGTGAGATCGGATCCGAAAGATTGAGCGAGGGCGTCGAACCCACGTCGGAGCTCGAAACTTTGCGACGGCTGGGGGTCACAAAAGCACAAGGCTACCTGCTTGGACGTCCCATGCCGTTGCAGAGAATTCCGGCCAATACCGGAGACCGTGGTTCACCGTCCTAGCGTTCGGCGGCGACTATTGGCACCGTACTCGTGATGCGAACATTCACGGTAACCGTGCTCGCGGTTCAACTGCAGCTCCGCCCCGCTTTCTCCCCTCGGCGTTACCGACGAGACATAGCGGCAAGCACAGACGGGAACATCCGCCGATACGCTCAGCGACCGAGGCTCTCCGCCTTTCAAATCCCTGCTCTGCCGAGTGCGTTGTCAGAAGGCCAGCAGCTTTGCCCGGTGCTTGCCGTTGAGCCCGTGTTGGAAGCTCACGCTTGGTGACGCCTGATCACGAAACACCAGT
>NZ_JBHMIW010000118.1:0-470 GCF_042436655.1 Sinorhizobium sp. P24N7
CACGAAATCCTTCGCCGAGTTCGTCGACCGCGTCGCCGCCGGCGAATTCGTCGCCTCCGTCCCCTCCATAAGCTATGCGGTGACGCCGATCATGCTGATATGGGCGATAGCTGAGGCGCTCGGCGGCGGTGTGAACGACGTGGATCCCTTCTTCAGGGCCATGGAGAAGATGAAAGACAATATCGTCTTCTGGGGCGGCCCGAACGACTTCTTCAACCATCTCTCCTCCGGCGAAGCTGATCTCGGCATCTATTTCGACGGCCGCACCTGGAACCATTACGACAGCGGCGCGACCTGGATCGACTTCCTCAACCCGGCCGAGGGCGGATCGCTGAACGGGGTGGCTGTGCAGAAGCCAAAAAACGCCAATCCGCTGGCCTGGGATTATATCAACGAAGTCCTCGACGCAGCCAACCAGACGCAGTTCGCCGAGATCATGAACTACGGCGTGACCAAT
Source organism: Sinorhizobium sp. P24N7 (assembly GCF_042436655.1). Classification (NCBI taxonomy): domain Bacteria; kingdom Pseudomonadati; phylum Pseudomonadota; class Alphaproteobacteria; order Hyphomicrobiales; family Rhizobiaceae; genus Sinorhizobium; species Sinorhizobium sp. P24N7. The sequence goes on from NZ_JBHMIW010000118.1 coordinate 458, forward strand.
ACCGACGTGGTCT
>NZ_JBHMIW010000119.1:0-470 GCF_042436655.1 Sinorhizobium sp. P24N7
GTCGCTCTCTCGCACCATGCGGACACCGGCGCGCCGGTACCCTCCACCTACCTGCCCTTCGCCAAGAACATCTTCGAGGAAGGCATGCATTTCCCCTGCGTGCGCGTGGCGGAGAATTACAAGGAAAAGGCCGATATCCTGCGCATCGGCTCGATGCGCAACCGGGTGCCGGAACTCTGGCTCGGCGACGTTCGCGCCCAGATCGGCGCCTGCCGAACCGGCGAGCGCCGCATCGGCGAACTGCTCGACCGATATGAGCGCGACACGCTGATGAACTTCGTCGAGGACTGGTTCGATTACGGTGTGCGCTGCGCCAAGGCGGCGATCGCCAAGCTGCCGGCGGGTTCCTACAGCTACGAGATCCGCCACGATCCGGTTCCGGGCGTCGCCGAAGACGGCATTCCGGTGCGCGTGACGATCAATGTCGATCCGGTCGGAGGCGAGATCGTCGTCGACGTGCGCGACAATAT
>NZ_JBHMIW010000120.1:0-466 GCF_042436655.1 Sinorhizobium sp. P24N7
GGCAGAGCAGCGCGATCACCAGCAGGATGGTGCTCATGGCGCTCGCCATGCCGAAGTCGCGGGTGGTGTTGAACTGCTGGTAGATCATCAGCGGCAGGGTCTGTAGCCCGCCGCCAAGCAGCACGAGGGTGACGAAGCTGCCGTTGGCGATCATGAAGACGAGGATGGCGCCGGTGCCGATCCCGTCGATCGAGAGCGGCAGGGTGATCTCCCAGAAGGTTCGCAGCCGCCCCGCGCCGAGGATTTTCGCCGATTCCTCACGCCGCAGGTCGACGGCCTGCAGGACTGTGGCGATGGAGAGCACCATGAAGGGAACGAGCACGTGCACAAGCGCCGCGATCGCAATCTCCGGCGAATTGGTCAGGCGCAGCGGCGCGGAGAGGAGGCCGAGCTGGTCGACCAGCAGGTTGTTCACCAGCCCCCGCCGGGCGAACAGCACCTGCCAACCGAAGGTGCGCATGATAAT
>NZ_JBHMIW010000121.1:0-466 GCF_042436655.1 Sinorhizobium sp. P24N7
CCTTGATGCTCTGCATTGCCGTCTCCTTCCGTTGGTTGACGGCAAAAAACGGAGATAGCCGAAGTGAGCCCATGCACCCGAAGGGCCGCAACAGAGTGGAGGACCGCGCCAGCGGTTGCGCGGGGGAGGGGCTATCGTAGCTTGTCCGTCAAATCACCGAACGGAAGGAGAGGGCGCAGAACATCGGCGCCTTCTGCTCACGGATGGCTCTTGCAGCTTAAAGAGCCGGTGGGCGAGCTTACCGCTCGCGATCGTCGTCATCACGCTCCCGACTGCGCTGTGCCGCCATTTGCGCCTCGATCGCCTTCAACTCCGGGTTATGGTCCGGCTGTGGCTGCCGCGCTGGCGCCGGCTGCGATTGCGCCTCCTGGGCCGACTGCTCTCGCCTCACTCGGGAAAAGTCCGACCGGGCAGTGACGGTAATTTCCTCGTCGTCCGGCAACCTCTCCGGCAGATCCGCGCGGTC
>NZ_JBHMIW010000122.1:0-464 GCF_042436655.1 Sinorhizobium sp. P24N7
GGCGGCCTCCGCAGCGATGCCAACGAGATCACGCCGTACGAGATCGGCAAGTACCTCTCGGGAGACCGGCGGCATTGTTACTTCGCGTGCGCGATCGTCATCGGCCTGTTCCGGCTCGGCATCCGGTGTGGCGTCAATAGCCTCTAGCTCCGCTTCCGACGACTCTGAGGTCTGGTCTTCCGGTTCGGGATCGACGACGGACGGAGTGGGCCTAGCTTTCGCAGGCGCGTCGTCCGCCTGGGGTGCAATGTCGATCCCGTGCGAAGCGAATGTAATCGGTGCCTCGGCGGCGAGCGCCGGCTTTTCATTCGCTTCGTTCGGCAGAACCTCGGTCGTTACGCCGACGTCCTCGGCCGCTTGGGAGACGTGATCATCGTCCACTGGTTCGTCGGTGCCGATCTTGTCGCCCTCAACGGCGACCGGTCCAGTGTCGTCGTTCGGGCCCTCCGGCTCTTCGTCATCGT
>NZ_JBHMIW010000123.1:0-462 GCF_042436655.1 Sinorhizobium sp. P24N7
GATACAATCAGATGGAAGCCGTAGTCGCAGTAACTTTGACCGTCTGCCTCCTTATGGTACTCCTTCACACTTTCGCGCAGCGATGCACCGCGCGGTTGTAACGCGAACGGGAGTACGGTTGTGTTGCCGCCCGCGATGGCGGAACGAGTGCCCGTCTCGAAGCCGTCCGCCATCGCCGGCCCCCCAAAAGCGGGTTGGGCAAGATGGACATGGCTATCAATCCCCCCTGGCATAACAAGGAGACCAGTTGCGTCAATCGTTTCCTCGGCATCTGTCAAATTCGACCCGACAGATACGACTTTACCACCTCTTATGCCCACATCGGCACGGACCGTGTCGGCAGCCGTTACGACTGTGCCGCCTCGAATGACCAGGTTGAATTTCCTCATCACTTAACTCCCGGACTTTAGATCTCTTAAAGCATCACATCGCCGCCGTTGGGCGCAAGCGTTTGACCGCAAT
>NZ_JBHMIW010000124.1:0-459 GCF_042436655.1 Sinorhizobium sp. P24N7
TGCCCCATTGCTGCAGGTAGGCCTTCGTCGCGTGCAGATAGTCGAAGGTGTTCTCCGATCCGGCGAAGCGTAAGTGCAACAGCTTGCCGGTGGCATCGTCGATATAGACGAGCAGGGCGCATTTGGGGCCGCGGTTCTCGAACCACCAATGAAGCGAGCCGTCGATCTGAACGAGTTCGCCGAAACAATCGCGCCGGCCGCGCGGCTGGAAAACCCGCTTCTTGCGCTCGCGTCGCGACACCCAGATGCCGACTTCCATCATCCACTGACGCAGCGTCTCCTTGCTGACGGCAATCCGGTGGCGTTCCAGCAGCTTCTCGGCGGCCAACGTTGGTCCAAAATCCCCGTAATGCTCACGCACCAGATCGAGCACCAGGTTGCGGAAATCCTCGCTATGACGCCGGTTGCTCGGACGGCCGCGCTTCTTCGACACGAGACCGTCGGCGCCGTCCAGGTCAT
>NZ_JBHMIW010000125.1:0-459 GCF_042436655.1 Sinorhizobium sp. P24N7
CTCTGCAGGGGCTGCAGAACGTCCTCACTGGTTACCAGTGCATGACGGTCTACAAGCCGATCTATCGCGAGGTCGCCGCCGCAGCCGCCGTTGCCGTGATGGTGCGGGCTGGTCAGACGCTCGGCGCCGAACTGGTCAATGGCGAATATGACGCGGAAAGCCACAAGGTGCCCTCAATTCTCTTGGAACCCGTCAGCGTCACCGGCAAGAACATGGCCGACACGGTGGTTGCCGACGGCTTCGTCACCGCCAAAGACCTCTGCGTCAACGAGGTCGCCGATGCCTGCGCCAAAGTTGGCATTCGGTAGTTCGTGGACCGCGCCGCGGATACGGCGTGGTGATCGGCTGATCCACGGGCAAGACCCCGTGCGATCGGCCTCCAATTCGAGGTGAGCGATGAATGAGTCTCCTCTGCTCTCGCTGAGGGCGATTAAGAAGTCTTTCGGAGCGGTACAGGTT
>NZ_JBHMIW010000126.1:0-458 GCF_042436655.1 Sinorhizobium sp. P24N7
GCATACAATTGCTGTGCTGGGGACCATGATGGCCCTCAGCCTCGCGGGTAACACTGCAACCGGCTTGCTCAATTCATCGGTCGCATCAGCCCAGGAAGCCGACACCCTTCGAATTGGGATGCGGCGCGGTCTGCTGACCTTTGACCCACATAACAACGGTGCATACGGCACGCCGCTGATGAATGTCTTTGATACGCTTGTCAGGCGTACCAAGGAGGGTACATTTGTGCCGCATCTCGCGAAGTCCTATGAACAGAAGGACGATTACACGTGGGAGGTTGTTCTTCACGAGGGCGTGAAATTTCACGATGGCAGCGAATTAACGGCCCGGGACGTCAAGTTCACGCTTGACCGCGAGGTCTCAGATACGCGGCTGATAGAGAGCCCGCGCTTTTCTACGATCAAGGAAGTAAAGGTCCTTGATCCATACAGGCTACAGATCATTCCCAATGTCCCGG
>NZ_JBHMIW010000127.1:0-454 GCF_042436655.1 Sinorhizobium sp. P24N7
GTTTCATAGGAGAAGGGCCACGCGGGCGAGACTCCGGTGAAATGCTGTTTTTCACCAAACTCGTCGCGGCGATAGCGCATAAGAATGGCGCCATCAAACTTCGTGTTGCCGCCGACGCAGTAGTAGTGGCTGGGGCGAACCTGCTTCTTGCCGACCTGCCAACGCTCGGTGGTCCGGAAGTGCTTGTCGATAAAAATGGCTCTGGCGTCACGCGCCTGCGGCGTATCGACAATGGCTTCGCCGCGTTCGAGGATGACGATCCGGGCACCACTGCTGGCAAGACCAGCGGCAAGCGTGGCCCCACCCATGCCGGAGCCGATGATGACGATGTCGGGTTGTTCGTTCATATTGAATGTCCTGCGATCTTTCAGGCGCCGCGCACGTTCTGGTCATAGTCTAGGAGCGCGCCGGTCATCTCGCACGATTCGTGACTCAGCAGATAGCCAACCAACCC
>NZ_JBHMIW010000128.1:0-454 GCF_042436655.1 Sinorhizobium sp. P24N7
CACCTGGTCGCATGCCTCCCGGGTGAGGAATGCGAGTGGGTCGGTTGATTCCACACCTCCCGACGGCGTACGGCGAGCTTCCGATCGTAGGGGGAACTCCATTCCCGTTCGCGCAGCAGGGCGAATGCAATGGGAAGACCGTTGCCGATACCTTCATGGACCGTATTTTGTGCCGTTCACATTGATTGCCAACTAATCGCCGCTTGGAGCAACTGCCACCGCCTCCCGGCGATCGTCGCGGTGGCTTAGGCCGAATGGTCGAATGGCAAGACGCTCCAAACCGGCATATTGGGGTGGTCATGAGGCATGAGGATTAAAGGAGATCCAAATGAACGAGAAACTCGGCACCACGAGTTCGTTCCGTCGGAGCGGTCTTCCGCCTGGTTTGCTCAAAGACGAGCGCGGCACAGTTGCAGTTATCGCGGCGATTACGTTACCGGTCCTGGTTGGCGCT
>NZ_JBHMIW010000129.1:0-450 GCF_042436655.1 Sinorhizobium sp. P24N7
TCGTTGCCGCGAGTCCGGCAGGGTCGAGGGCTATTCCTGAAAGATCGGGCGGAAGGCGATCCGCGAGGCGCGCAGCCTTTTCGATGTCGGCATCGGCACTGGAAAGCCAGGCCTCAAGATCCGTATCGAAATCGTTGCGCGCCTCTGCCGTAAGCGCTTCGGCGACGACGTCACGCAGGCGGGGCGACCCGGGGCGATCGTAGGAGGCAAGGCGATGTTCCAAGAATCGTGCCAGGAGCATTGATAGCTGGTGGCGCTGGAAGAAGCCGGCATTGTCGAGGCTGAGATAGGGGATGATGGGCTGGGCTGCGAGGTATTCGGAGAACTTCTCGAACACTGCGCGGTCGTAGCGTCCTGAGCGGGCCGTCGTGAGGACGATCGGCGCGACTTGGGCGCGACGACCGGCTCGGCCTGCCCGCTGCTGGTAGTTGGCGATCGAGGGTGGGACGT
>NZ_JBHMIW010000130.1:0-449 GCF_042436655.1 Sinorhizobium sp. P24N7
GCGGACGACCAGCGCCCTGGGACTGGCCGTGCCACCCGTCGGCGCTCCGCCATACCGCGCCACGCCCGGACGAACGAGTGCGCCGTGATCGCACGTGCCGAGGAAGATGCCGCCTGAAGTGGCGAAACAGACCGGAAACTGTGAAAATTCGGCAGCCACGGTTTCCATCTCCGCACGCTGGTCGCCATTCTGTGCACTGTCCACGTCATCCGCGGAGGCGAGGTGACTCATGACGAAGAGGACGTCGATATGGCTTTCGGCTTTCACTAGATCTGCCAACTCGTCTCGGTCTTCAGGGGAAACCCCGAGGCGCGACATGCCGGTGTCGAACTGCAGGACGGCGGGAAGCGCGCGACCCGATGCGCTGGCCGCTGCCGCCCACCGCCGCCACTGTTCCAGCGAATTGACGACTGGGATGATGCCGCCATTCGCGCAGGCTTGTTCATTGC
>NZ_JBHMIW010000131.1:0-448 GCF_042436655.1 Sinorhizobium sp. P24N7
GAGAGAACACGATCGACGCTATCCGGGTAGCGCCTGTCCAAGGTGATCTTGCGGGTCGTGTGGTGAAGAAGTTTGACGCTCAACCGCTCCTCCAGTGCCGAAATGTGCTTGGTGGCGATCGTCTGCGACATGCCGGTGCGAGGGCAGCGCTGAGCATGCCTGGAAAGTTCCACTCCCGTCCTCTCAGGCTCTCGCAAGCGATCGAAGCGATGATGTGCAGGGCTTCCCGACCAGGCTGCAGAGGAAAGTGCTCGTTTATTGCGGTGAGAATTGACGATCGACAGCGATTTCGTCAGGTTGTGCCTCCTGAACCGTGTCCGTTGACGGCAGATCACTATGGCCTACAGATTCTAAAAAGGGTGGGAGTTGCCAACATCCGATCCGACACCCCGCGCGGCTGGTGCCGATGGCATTCCTTATGGCCATTCTCCTTGGCACAGCATTGCTG
>NZ_JBHMIW010000132.1:0-447 GCF_042436655.1 Sinorhizobium sp. P24N7
CACCTGCATTCCAGCAGCAAGTAATTTACATAAGCCGATGCGGCGCACACGCCGACGACCGCCAGCCAAGTCGCTGCTGGCGGGACAAAACTCTGCAGACCGAGATAGCCGATGATCAGGACAATTGCCCTAATCGAGAACATGTGTGTGAGATAAAGGCTGTAGGAACTGTCACCCACGGCGGCCATCGCGCCATTCAAGATTCTCGTGCTTTTTGGTGCCATCGCGAATGCGCCGATCAGCACGAACAGCGACGCCAGTAGGACCGTTGTTGCCGATACGGCATAATGGCCACCCTGGGACGAGAAATAGATCCCAGATGCAACGAGGCTGGCACATATTCCCGGCCAAAAACTCCATGCCGGTAGACGAAACGAAAGCAGATTTGCTCCCAAAGCGATCCACATCCCCAGAGCAAATTCGAGGAGATACGGCATCGTCCAAACC
>NZ_JBHMIW010000133.1:0-445 GCF_042436655.1 Sinorhizobium sp. P24N7
CTGCTGGCGTGGAACGGCGTCATGCTCATCATCCTCGGCAATGGCGGCACCGTGCCGATCCAGGACCCGATGATCGTGGGTTTGGCGAATGGGCTCATCAGCGCCGAAGCCGGCTGGATGATCGCAGCCGTGGCCGTCTGCCTCTACGCCATCGATGCCTGGCTTACTGATCGCCGCCGTCGGCGCAACGGCAATGTCGCCTGCTCCCCGGCCAGCACCCTGGCGCGCATCCTCCTGGTCGCCGCACTGGCCGCCATCGTCATGGCCTTGTGCAGTGTCAACCGGGGCAATTTCGCACCGGTGCGCGGTGTCCCAGTGATCATCCTCATCGTGTTGGCTTTCGTGAGCCTCTGGGCGGTGGTCCTCAATCGGACGGCCTTCGGAATCTATGTTTATGCGATCGGCGGCAACGCCGAGGCAGCACGGCGCGCCGGCATCGCGGTCT
>NZ_JBHMIW010000134.1:0-443 GCF_042436655.1 Sinorhizobium sp. P24N7
TCGGATGCCTATAGCCCAGAGGCGTTGGAACAGGCGGGAACCTTCGTGTTCCTCGACTATTACGGTCGGCTTGCCATTGAGCGCGGCTTTGTGAAGCCGGGAGAAGCCGAGGCGGTGGGAGATGGGCACGAGGACGGCGAAGGCTTGCCGAGCGCCAGCGGCGCGGCAAAACCCAAGGCACCGAGCATCAGCCATTCCGCCGCGCTGATCGAGGACCTGACGGCTCATAAGACCGCTGCTTTGCGTATCGAACTGGCGAATAATCCGGACTTGGCGCTTGTCGCCGTCGTTCACGCGATGCTGCTGCGCGTGGCCTATCCGTACAATTCGGAGCAGAGCGCTCTACAGTTGTCGCTCACGCACGAACGCTTGGAGCCATCAATGAAGGACGCCGAAAGCTGCAAGGGACTTTCCGCCTTCAACGATCTTGCGGACAACTACTG
>NZ_JBHMIW010000135.1:0-438 GCF_042436655.1 Sinorhizobium sp. P24N7
TCGACTTTGAAGTGGCCGCGACAAGCTCCCGAAAAAGAAAGTTCCGGCGCGCTGTCGTTTTCCACTCCGCCTTAGGCGGAGCGAAGCACGCGGAGGCCTGAACGCGCTTTCTCATTGCGCCGAAGAGAAGGCCGGAGCCTGTGGTAAACGGGAGTGTGGCGGCTGCCGCTCTTAATTGCGGGCTGGCCGCAAAGGTGGAGTCCGCCCTTTCAGCGGCTTTCGCTGTTGGTGACGACTGTATCGGCCGATGGTTCGCCTGGCGTCATCCGTTTGATGAGCCGGATTAAGTCGCGAATGGTGTCATGCGGCAGAGATTCAACGATCTTGGTAAGCGTCTTGCGATCTTCGGCTTCCTCTGGCGTCTTGACCCACAAGTGCGGCGCGGTGTCAAAAATAATGTCGAGAGGCATAAATCCCATGATCTCACAGAGATGAATC
>NZ_JBHMIW010000136.1:0-437 GCF_042436655.1 Sinorhizobium sp. P24N7
GTTCACAGCCGGGCGAAGTCCATGAATCGCATAAAATTCGGAGAAATTACGCTTGATTGATGTTTCGACCAATGGTCTTTGATCGAAACGACGATTTTTTCGAACAATCTACCATGGCAGCTCTCGACGCGATCGATCGCAACATTCTACGCCTTCTACGGCTCGACGCGCGTATGAGCAATGCAAGCCTCGCGGTTGAAGTCGGCTTGTCGCCGTCTGCCTGTCTGCGTCGGATCAAGCTAATGGAGCGGTCGGGCGTCATCCGCGGCTATACTGCGCTCGTGGACGCGGGAAATTCCGACGCGACCATCGCCGTCATCATCAACATTACCCTGGAACGGCAGACCGAAGATCATCTCGACCGTTTCGAAGCGGCCGTGCGCAGATATCCGGAAGTCCGCGAATGTTTCCTGATGACGGGCGGATCGGACTATTTG
>NZ_JBHMIW010000137.1:0-436 GCF_042436655.1 Sinorhizobium sp. P24N7
GCGCGCTTGAGTGTCAGCACGAACTGCAGTCCGGGACTTGAAAGAAGGGACGCGTCGAGCGCGCCAACCAGACGCTGCAGGATCGCCTCGTCAAGGAACTGCGGCTGCGCGGCATCGACACGATCGCCGCGGCGAATGCCTATGCGCCGGAGTTCATGGCCGACTTCAATCGCCGCTTTGGCAAGGCGCCGCGCAATCCGAAGGACATGCACCGGCCGTTTGCCGCGCATGAGAACCTCGATGGCGCGATGTGCCGCAAGGAGATCCGCAAGCTGTCGCAGTCGCTGACGCTGCGCTATGACAAGGTGATGTTCATCCTCGATCCGACCGACCTCGCCACGGCGCTGGCCGGCAAGAAGGTCATTGTCTGCGACTATCCCGACGGTCGCCTCGAGGTCACCCATGAGGGGACGTCCCTGCCCTACAGAACCTTCGA
>NZ_JBHMIW010000138.1:0-429 GCF_042436655.1 Sinorhizobium sp. P24N7
GCTTCATCAAGCTGTCGAACAGCCGTTCCTTGTTGATCATAAGAGCTATCTCGTTTCTGTGCCGATCCTCGGGCGCCGCAATCACTGCATTGCTGGCGTGATTCCGGGGGGTCGGCTTTAATATTATTTTTTCCTTGCCATGTCCTCGATAAGGACATCCTTGCTCGTCGGCGGAGTAAATTCTACCCGATTTGTATTGATGCCGGTGAAATACTTCTCGGCATAGATGTAAATGAGAGGAAGTTCTTCCGCCAAAATGGCCTGTGCTTCGCGATACATTTTGGCTCGTGCTTCCTGATCCACTGTGGCTTCTGCTTTGTTGAGAAGCTCATCGACGCGCTCATTCTTGTAGCCGAGACGCTCGAAATAGGTCTTCGAGTTCAGCGCATTCAGTGGCAGATAGGGATCGAACATGCTGTTGCCGTAACC
>NZ_JBHMIW010000139.1:0-429 GCF_042436655.1 Sinorhizobium sp. P24N7
TCTGCACACGCTCGTCGTGGCCGGGATATTCATGCTTGCGGCCATGAGCCTCAATCTGCTGCTCGGATATACGGGGCAGCTCAGCCTCGGCCACGTCGCCTTTTTCGGAATCGGGGCCTATGTGAGCGCACTGACCTCGCTCGGTTTCAGCATCTCCCTCTTTGGCTATCAGATCACCCATGAACCCTGGCCTCCCGTCGTCGGGCTGGTGCTTGGAACGGTGATCGCGGGCCTGTGCGGCTATCTGATCGGCAAGCTCGCCTTTCGGGTCCGCGGCGCCTATTTCGTTATCGTTACCGTCAGCTTTGCCGAGGTCGTCCGGCTGGTCGCCTTGAACTGGGTGGAACTCACCAACGGGCCGCTGGCCTTGCCTGGCATTCCTCCGCTGACGCTCGGCTTCGAGTGGACCGGCTATGTGACGCTCTGGGG
>NZ_JBHMIW010000140.1:0-429 GCF_042436655.1 Sinorhizobium sp. P24N7
GGATAGACTGGTGGTAGGAGCCGACAATGTCGAGGGCGATGTAGCGCTCGAGCTCGCGCAAGGTGAGCGCCGAATGCCGCTTCGAATCGTATTCGCCGAGTTCCTGCGCGTTGCTGAACGTCGTGCCGGGCAGCAGGTGGAGCTTCCCCATCTGCGTGCCGATCAGACGCTCGATATGACCGCCGAAGCGCGGCTCAGCCGGCGGTCGCCACGCAATCGCGATGCCTGCATCCTCGCACCCCCTCCCTCTTGAAAGCGCGACTCCTAAAGTCGGCGCCGTTGTCGACGTGCAGTGTTTCCGGTAGGCCGGCGACGGGCAACGCTTCGGTGATCTCGCGTTCCCGCAACCAAGCCGACTTGTCGAAGACCGAGTGCAGCAGGCACAGACTGGTCGACAACCGGGAAGGCGCGTCCATCGTCAGGTAGAAT
>NZ_JBHMIW010000141.1:0-428 GCF_042436655.1 Sinorhizobium sp. P24N7
GTTGCGAGCCCGACGATACCGCCACCGACGATGCAAAAATCGTACATCTTCCGCCTTCATAAATTGCCGCACCAACGGCCTCATTTCTACCTTGACGTATGATGCATCATACGTCAAGGCGTGAAGTCAGTCGACTTCTGCTGCAACGACGTCTACTCGAGATAGGGCAGCATGACTTCTCCGCCGAGAAGGATATCGTCGACCATCGCCTCCGCAGCAGCGCCCGCATCCCGGCGGGCAATCGCATCGACGATCGCGTAGTGATGATCGATCATCGCACGCCCACCCTTCACATAGACCTGCGCGATCAACGGCCCCATCTGGAGCCAGAGCCGCCGGAGTATTCCCTGAAGGACGGGTTGGCGCGCGATCTCCGTCAGTGCGAAATGAAAGGTCTGATTCAACTCGGTGCAAGCCAAATAGTCCGC
>NZ_JBHMIW010000142.1:0-414 GCF_042436655.1 Sinorhizobium sp. P24N7
CCACAATGCTTCATCAGGATCTCGGCTCGACAGCCAAACAATCGCGACTGCTACAGAGCGACGTTTATCCGGCAGCGCTTGAGATCTCTGCGCTCCTCCGCTTGGCGCGCCGGCAATGGATGCTCCTCATGGCGGGAACCGCGGCCACGGTCGCGGCTGCATGCCTTTATCTCTCCGTCACACCGGCTCAGTACACCGCAACGGCAACTGTTATGATGGAGCCGAATCACGTGGCGCTCACAGGCGCGGACGTTACTGCCGCTTCGCCAGCCGGCGATACTGCCATGATCGACAGCCGCGTTGAGATTATACAATCGGATAGGATCGTTCGCGCCGTGCTTTCCGACGAGCGTGTCGCCTCGGCGCCCGAAATCTCTGGAGACCAGGGAGGGTTGCTTGAGAACGCCGTTGCCT
>NZ_JBHMIW010000143.1:0-408 GCF_042436655.1 Sinorhizobium sp. P24N7
AATTCGATATTGTTGCGATGTATGCGGGAATGTTTTGGCTGCTTTGCCGCCTGGCTTCTAGCGCGGCGGCGAGCGGCGTCGTCCCAGCGATGGTCGGCGGCAACGATCCTCAATGGAAACCCGATAAAGACCGATCGCTCCAACTTCCCCGCGATCTGCTAGAAGAAGGCAAGCCGTTCGATTGGCAAGCTGAGAGTTTAACGTGGATAGAATATCCAGAACGGCAGATGTTATTCATCACCATCCTCAGTATCCTTTTTCGCTTCGTCGCCTATCACGAGCTTGGCCACATCTGGAACGATCACGGACTACGGCGGATGGGCAAGGCTGGAAATTTATGTGTCGACGCTATCGGCGGCGATCAGCGGAAAACCGAAGGCTCGAGTGCCTCTCAGGCTCGCGAAATCA
>NZ_JBHMIW010000144.1:0-407 GCF_042436655.1 Sinorhizobium sp. P24N7
CTACCGTCATTCTGGTGGCGATCTTCGCCCCGGTCATCGCTCCGCACGATCCAGCGGGGATGGATCTTGCAAGCATGTTCGCACCACCCATGTGGCTCGAGGGCGGCTCGCTTAGCCACCCTCTGGGCACCGACAATCTGGGTCGGGACGTGCTCAGCCGTATCCTCTACGGCTCGCGCACATCGCTGGTCGTCGGGGTCTGCGCGGTCATCGTCGCGGGATGTATCGGCACCCTGCTGGGTCTCGTCGCCGGCTTTTACGGCGGATGGACCGGCAATGCGATCATGCGGGTGACAGACTCCCTCCTCGCGCTGCCGGCAATGCTGATCATGCTGGTCATCGTGGGCGTGTTCGGTCCCAGCCTTGTGACGCTGATCTTCGTGATGGGATGCACGAAATGGGTGCCG
>NZ_JBHMIW010000145.1:0-406 GCF_042436655.1 Sinorhizobium sp. P24N7
GATCGTAGTGGCGTTACCTGCGGCGACGTTCACGTTGAATCTCCTTCATCGCTTCGGTGACTGGGTCGTCATACATGGCGCTGAAATCGAGGTCCTGGCGTACGTAGACAAAGATCCGCTCGCCTTGGCTGACGCTGATGGTGGGAGGAATTCGCAGGTTTTCGCTCAAAGCTTGGTTCGCCATATCCGAGAAGGTCTCGGCGATGGTTTCGCGGGCGAGCTCCTCGCCACGTTGTGCCTCGCTGTTGTCGTCGCCGAACGCCTCGTCGCTTCCGTAGCCGGTCAGGAAGCTGGAGCCGGCGCCGACGACCGAAAGCATGATTGCGGAGCCGAACCGCTCGCGCCATTTGTTGTAGACATGGCCGGTCAAGCCCGAGCGCCCCAAGCTATACGTGCCGATGGAGTT
>NZ_JBHMIW010000146.1:0-400 GCF_042436655.1 Sinorhizobium sp. P24N7
GCGGAATGCGTCTGAAATGGAAGCCGGTGAAGACGGCTTTCTCGTCTACTGTCCTGAAGCTTCATTCCGCCGTTTTGCGAAATGTGCATGGAATGCAACCCGCACGCTATTTATGCGGTGTCCGGGCTGGAAAATTCAACCTATCTGTCATACATATAGCTTATGAAAAAACTCTCCTCTCTTTATGATAGAAGCCGTGTCCCGCTCTACCTTCAAGTTGCCTCCGTCATGCGGCAGCGGATAGAAACAGGCCATTGGCTCGAAGGTGACAAGATATCGACCCAGGAGGAGCTCGAATCGGAGTTTGGCGTCGCCCGCGTCACAATTCGCCAAGCAATCGAACTGCTCCGCGACGACGGCTTGCTCGACGCACAGCAAGGCAGGGGAACGTTCGTTTCCG
>NZ_JBHMIW010000147.1:0-400 GCF_042436655.1 Sinorhizobium sp. P24N7
GCGGCACGAAGGCTTCGGGATAGTCGAGCTTCCACTGGAAAGCGCCCTTGCGCGGGCCTTCGCGCAGAACGAGGATGTCCTGGTGCCCCTCGTTCAGGATCAGGCCGACCTTCACTGTCTTGCGTTCGACGAGCGCGTTGGTCGAGACCGTCGAACCATGCACGATCATGTCGATCTGCTTGATGAATGCCTGCGGGTCGAGACCATAGCCTTCCGCCGCGACATGCAGGACATTGATGAACCCTTTCTCGAACTCACCCGGCGTCGTGGGCGACTTGAAGATCGAGATCTCGCCGTTACTGTCCGATACGAGGCAGTCCGTGAAGGTGCCGCCGATATCGATGCAAATCTGATATGCCATTTGAACCTCGGTACTCGCGTTTTACCGGCGCGCTTCCTG
>NZ_JBHMIW010000148.1:0-399 GCF_042436655.1 Sinorhizobium sp. P24N7
CCGAACGAATGGCGGTCGTGTTCAGGACTTTCGTCGTGAAAGCGTGCCCGTTCTCGTGCACGCTCATCCGCACTCCCTCTCGCAGCGAGCGCTCGGAACGCTGTTATCCGGACATAGTTCGCGGCGCCGGGGTCGACCGCAACAGCCATCACTGTCGGGCGAAGCGATTTCAACTCCCCAAGCCAGATCATCCGCAGCAGAAATGCCTTCAACTCGTCATTGTCGGCGTACTTCTTAAGAAGCACATCTATGTCTTCCGCGATATCGGAGTTGGAGAAGCGCTGTACCGCGGAGTAGTCGTGCATGCTCCGGCCAGAGCTACCGGCTGAAATCTGCTCGCACACCTCTGTCAGGACATACCGGCGCACGTCTACAGGAAGCCTTGCCGGATCCCCTCCT
>NZ_JBHMIW010000149.1:0-399 GCF_042436655.1 Sinorhizobium sp. P24N7
TCAGAGGAAACATTCAATGCACCAGAATGCCATAATCGCGATCGCAGCTACCCTCGGTTTAGCGGCTGGCGCCGGCGGCACCTACATTGCCACGTCCGAGCCGAAAGTCGAAGCTCAGGCCATCTCGAAAGCCGAACTGGTTGCGGCTATCTCCGCTGATCCATCTCTTTGCCCTATTCCGACCGTTGAAGCGCCGACAGAAGCCGAAGCATTGGCCGCCTACCGCAAAGCACATGCGGCGTCTCCTCTCGTTTGGGATCGGAATAATCTGCCGGAAATCTCTCTGGCACTCGGCCAGTGCGACAAGGCCGGTGCAGGTCCCGGCGTCGCCTGCATGACCTCAGTCAAGATGTCACCTGATGCGCAGCCGATTGATCGTATCGTGGGCTTCGCCAAATC
>NZ_JBHMIW010000150.1:0-398 GCF_042436655.1 Sinorhizobium sp. P24N7
GATATCTGGTTGGAAGTGCATGTCGCGCCGACGCCCGTAGGGATATCGATATTCTTCAGGGATACAAGTGAGCGCCGTAAGGCGGAGGAAGAGCGAGTGCTCGCGCAGAAGCAGATCCATCACATGGCCCGCCATGACGCTCTGACCGGACTACCGAACCGACAGTTCCTGAGAGAGGTCTTCGCACAAGCCCTGAATGGCCCTGGCGCTACACGGTCGGCGGCCCTCAGCTTGGATCTCGATGGCTTCAAATCAGTCAATGACGCCTACGGGCACCCGACTGGAGACTTATTGCTGCGCCACGTTGCGGATCGCTTGCGTACTTGCGTGGACGAGACGGACGTCGTCGGCCGCCTGGGTGGGGATGAATTCATCGTGCTGAAGCCCGACATTGGCCG
>NZ_JBHMIW010000151.1:0-398 GCF_042436655.1 Sinorhizobium sp. P24N7
TCCTTACCGTTCGGAAGGCCTCGCTACTCACCTGCCCGACCTGCACATGATCGAGCCCTATTTCCACGAGGGCCGGATCGTCGCCTATGGCTGGTGCTTCGTGCATTGCTCGGATGTCGGTGGACGGGTGCCGTCGAGCATCTCGCCGGTCAATACGGAGATCTTCCAGGAGGGCCTGCGCATCCCCCCCGTCAAGCTGATGAAGCGCGGCGACATGACGCCGGAGGTCCGCCTGTTCCTCGATGCCAACAGCCGCACGCCGGACGCCAACATGGGCGACATCCGCGCCATGCTCGCCGCGCTGACGGCTGGCCGGCGGCGGCTGGAGCAGACCATCGCCCAGCACGGCGTGGAGACCGTCTCAGCGGCCGCGACCGACCTCATCGCCTCTGCCGCCG
>NZ_JBHMIW010000152.1:0-397 GCF_042436655.1 Sinorhizobium sp. P24N7
CTTCAGGCGCTTGTTGTCTTCCTCGAGGGCAGCAAGCTCGTCGAGGAAGATCGTATTTTCGACAGTCCCTGACTGCGCCTTTCGATCCTCGTGCCCAACCTTCGAGTTGTACGCGATCGTCGGGCCGGCGGTCTGCTTGGCGCGCTTTCGAGGAGTGCCGGTTGATGTCGTTCGCGCCTGCGATGCCGGTCGTCTCTCCTGCACCTGCCCAACCACTTCGGCCGGATGATCGACCTCATGGTGCTTCGAGATTTCGACCTCTGCTCCGTCGGTATATGCTGTCGCTGCTCGTGCAACGTCGACATCGTCGGCGCGATCGTCGACAGACCCTGCATTGATCGGATCAATTGGCCGAGCTTCAGCTGAGACCGGCGCTCCAGGTGCTTCATTTGAATTG
>NZ_JBHMIW010000153.1:0-394 GCF_042436655.1 Sinorhizobium sp. P24N7
TTGGTGCCGGTGTACGCATGCCGACGCCCGAATGGGGCCTGATGGTTTCAAGCGGCGCTCAGCAAATGATCCTAGGGATCTGGTGGGTGTCGCTGTTCCCTGGACTGGCCATCGTCATCTCGGTTCTGTGCTTCGCTCTCCTTGGCGACATTGCGAAGGACATCTTTGACCCGACCGGAAGGGTACGGAAATGAATATCGCAAAATCCAAGGAAGTCCTGAGGGTCGACGGACTGACGGTCGTCCATGGCGACCATGAGATCCTCAACAAGATTGACTTCACACTCTCCCGCAACGAAGTGCTCGGCATTGTCGGCGAGACGGGTGCTGGCAAATCGATGCTGGCGCGCACCCTTATCGATCTTCTGCCGGACGGAGTCGAGATTTCCGAAGGC
>NZ_JBHMIW010000154.1:0-393 GCF_042436655.1 Sinorhizobium sp. P24N7
CTCAATTATATCGCGGCATCTCTGGCAGACAGGCTGGGCAGAGAGGCGTCCAAGAGGCTCAGTCAGGCAGAAAAAGTTCATACCTTTTTAAAGGGCGACTGAGCCTCTCGTCTGTTTGGAAACTTTCCCCGTCACGGATCGTTCCTGGCCTATTCGGCGACTTCGAACAAGATTTCCTGTGCACCATGCCAATGCACAAACTCGCCGAGTTCGGGAAGTTCATCCTTACCCGCTACGATGCTCAGGAAATGATTTCCCGCAATCTTGCCAAACTCGCAGGCAAATTCATTCGGACCGTAAGGCATATAAATCTCGCCGCCGTCCTGCTCCTTGCTACCAGGATACATGACGATCTCACCAAGCTGAGGATAACTGGTCGCCTTTTCGTAGCCG
>NZ_JBHMIW010000155.1:0-392 GCF_042436655.1 Sinorhizobium sp. P24N7
GGCAAGATCAACGAGGCTCAAGGCTTGCTCGCGGCTCAGCCGCCGGTCGAGGTCGAGGTTTGCAAGCAGCGTTGCGTGTGTCATGGCTGAAATATCTCCTTGCATGATACGGTTGGCGACGCCGGATGCGGCCGGGCCAAGCGCTTGAGATGGGCGCGTGTCCGCATGGCTCGGCCTTCGCACGCGTCGATGAAGAGGTCGGAGGAGACATCGATGTCGTGCCCGGCGCCATCGAGAAGCAGCACATGCGCTTCGATGCCGCCATCGCGGGCCGCCGCCAAATGCCGCACGAAACTGTTTTCGCCGTAGGCCACGGGAAACGCCCCCGGCGGCGACATCGCCAGAATGATGGTGCCGCCATCGCGGGCCGCCGGCACGAGGACGGCTGATCC
>NZ_JBHMIW010000156.1:0-390 GCF_042436655.1 Sinorhizobium sp. P24N7
GTCTTCGACACGCAGCGCCGCCACCTCCGAACGGCGACGGCCGCCGGAGGCAAAGGCGGTCAGAAGCAGCGCGCGATCGCGCTGATCGACCAAGCGTTCGCCGGCGCACGCGGCCAGCAGCTTGGCGAGCACGTCGACGGTCACGGCCTTTTTGCTCTTGCGCTGTCGTGGTCGGCTGCTTGCCTTCACCGCCAGTCTCAGCGCACTTTTCAAGGATGGCGCGCCGAAAGCGCCGGTGAGCCCCCGCCAGCGGGTAAGGATCGACCACGAGGTCAGCCGCCGGCGCACCGCGCCGGGCGCGTGCGGGCCATTGGCCTTGAGGAGCCCATCGAGGCGCAATCCAGCCTCCACATCCGCGGGCATGCCGTGGCCGGGATCCTCAGTGCGCTT
>NZ_JBHMIW010000157.1:0-388 GCF_042436655.1 Sinorhizobium sp. P24N7
GATCTAGCCCCCACCATTCATCTCGTCTCTCACGCGGCCAACATGCGACGAGCATTTGCGGCAGGTGCGACCGACTGCATCGTCAAGCCGGTCCTGCCCGAAGAACTGCAAGCGTGCGTCAATGTATATCTGCAGCTGCACGAAATGCGACATTTGCACCTGGAGAGTCTGAGAGCCGGGCTCTGAAGATGTCCTCGGAATCTGCAGACCTATCGCCCGGCCGGCTACCCGTGCGGCCGGGCGAATATCGGTTGAGTCTCATGCTCTTCGGAGAAGACGGAGATACCCTCTTCAAGCAATCACTGTAGCCCCCGAAGGTTGCATGAAACTTGCCGTCCTATAGTCGGAATTTCAGAGGTCTATCGACCCACAACCAAACGGCACATGG
>NZ_JBHMIW010000158.1:0-385 GCF_042436655.1 Sinorhizobium sp. P24N7
CGTGCCTGCAAGCCGGGTGCCGCGATTTTCGCGACCATGGATCCGCATCGTGCGAACGGGGCGCTGGACGTGCTGGCACACGCAGGCGTCAATGCCTTCGCGATGGAACTCATGCCGCGCATCACGCGGGCGCAGTCGATGGACGTGCTGTCGAGCCAGGCCAATCTGGCGGGCTACCGCGCGGTCATCGACGCAACCGCCGAATTTTCGCGGCTGCTCCCAATGATGATGACCGCCGCAGGCACCATACCCGCGGCGCAGGTTTTCGTGATGGGCGTCGGGGTTGCGGGATTGCAGGCAATCGCCACGGCGCGCCGGCTCGGTGCCATCGTCTCCGCGACGGACGTCCGACCTGCCACGAAGGAGCAGGTAGCGTCCCTGGGTG
>NZ_JBHMIW010000159.1:0-382 GCF_042436655.1 Sinorhizobium sp. P24N7
GTCTGGCAGGACCCGTTCACCACACTGTTCGACCCGGAGACCGCTATCTCGATCGCGGATTGCCTTGTCGCGCTCGGGTATCAGCCGGTGTTCATCAAGCTCCTGCCGGGCGGTAAGGCGGCGCATGTTCTGGGCGACCGCTCGCGTTTCCTGCGGCAGGCAAAACGATTGCACGGCGCGATCGGCGAAGTCGCCGCCTCCGGGCGTCCGATGATCGGGGTCGATGCGGCATTCGTGATGATGCTGCGGCAGGAATATGCCAAGAGCGGTCTCGGCGAGGCGAGGGTGCTTCTGGTGCAGGAGATGTTGAGCCGTGAGATCGCTTCAGGCCGAACGTTCCCCCAGGTAAGCGCTGACAGGTTGCCGAAGAAACTTTTTCTCC
>NZ_JBHMIW010000160.1:0-381 GCF_042436655.1 Sinorhizobium sp. P24N7
GGACAAGCGCAGCAATTCGGCGACGCGCGGCCGGATTGCCTATGCCGTCAAAGAAGGTGACGAACCTGGCGAAACCCGGGTGGACGTCACGATCGGCTTTACCCTGACCGGCATGCTTGCGCAGTTCAGCCGGTCCGGCCTCGTACAGGACGTCGCGAACCGGCTGATCGGTGTGTTCGTTCAAAATCTGGAGGCAAGGCTGAGACACCGGGCACAGGGCAGTGCGCCGGAGCGAGCGCCGGTAACCGCCGAGTTCGACGCCGGATCACTCGTGTCGGCCGTGATTCTCGGGCAGATCAAAGGTTTTTTCGCAAAGCTCTTCGGACGCAGGTGAACACGTTTCGCCGCATACGGGCCCGTAAAAACCAGGCGGATGGGATG
>NZ_JBHMIW010000161.1:0-381 GCF_042436655.1 Sinorhizobium sp. P24N7
GGCAGCGTTACGTGCCAAAATACTCGGAGCGGGTTCGCGCCGAGAATGGCGGCCGCCTCTTCATAGGATGTCGGGATGCCGGCATAGACGCCCGCGACTGTGCGGATGACGTAGGGCAGGCAGACAACCATGTGGGTGATGAGCAGGGCCGTGAAGGAGATGCCGATGCCGAGCCAGGAAAGGAAGAACAGCGAGGCGAAGCCGATGACGATCATCGGCATGGAGAGCGGCGACAGCAGGAAGGTCATGACCGCGCTCGTCCAGGCCGAACGGGAGCGGGCGAGATAGAGGCAGGCCGGCACGCCGATCACGCAGGAGAGCAGCGTCGCGCCGATCGCCACCTGGATGCTGACGTTCAGTGCGTCGATGAAGGGCTGGTAG
>NZ_JBHMIW010000162.1:0-369 GCF_042436655.1 Sinorhizobium sp. P24N7
GGAGTTTCATGTAACGAAGCGTCGTGGCGAACGCGACGCGCTTCTCGGCGTCTGTCCCCTCGACGGCTGCCGGGTCTTCGACGCCCCAGTGCGCTGTCACGGGCTGTCCCGGCCAGACGGGGCAGGCTTCGCCTGCGGCATTGTCGCAGACGGTGAAGACGAAATCGAGTTGGGGAGCGCCGGGCACGGCAAATTCGTCCCAGCTTTTCGACCGAAGCCCTTCGACGGGATAGTGGTGTCCCGCGAGCGTCTCGATGGCGAACGGATTGACCTCGCCCTTGGGTTGGCTCCCCGCGGAATAGGCATTGAACTTGCCGGCTCCGTCCTTTCGCAGAACGCTTTCTGCGATGATCGAACGTGCGGAATTGC
>NZ_JBHMIW010000163.1:0-368 GCF_042436655.1 Sinorhizobium sp. P24N7
GGCCGAGTTCTTCGTAGGGTGTACCCTTTTCCCGAACCAACTCGCGAACGGGTATACTCATACGCACGACCAGCTGCTCCAGCAGCCGCCGGCTTGGCGGAGTCTTCAAATACTCGACCACATGCGGTTCGATTCCGGCGTTGCGTATCATTGCCAAGGTGTTCCGAGACGTGCCGCAATCGGGGTTGTGATAAATGACGATGTCGATCGGCTCTTTCATGCGACGTCGGGCCTCTGTGCGGTGGAACCTTCCATCTGGCCGATCTCGTGCAGTTTTGCCGTCAGGCTCAGCCGCTCCAGGCTTTCCACCGGGAGCGCTGCGAAGGCGGCAATGCGGAGTTTCATGTAACGAAGCGTCGTGGCGAACG
>NZ_JBHMIW010000164.1:0-348 GCF_042436655.1 Sinorhizobium sp. P24N7
AGGGTGCCATCGCGATCAGGAACCAGGAACCGCGCGGCCGCAGTCTGCGAATGTGTTCTGCGCAAATCCCATTCCTCGCCGATGACAAGCTTGATGTGCTCGGTCACGAGATCGACGCCGTAAGCTAGCTCAATCAGCCGAGGAGTTGCCCACCCCGGAAGACGGGGATTGACTTCGATGACGACCGGGCCGCGCTGCGTCCACCGGAGTTCTATGTTCGCTGGCCCCCAGCCAAGGCCGAGAGCTCGCAAGCAACTCAGCGAAACATCGGCGATACGTTTATGCTCGTCATCAGTCAGCGGGGCCGGAAAGGTCGTCTCACGCACGACGAATTGTGGTGGGGGGTGG
>NZ_JBHMIW010000165.1:0-336 GCF_042436655.1 Sinorhizobium sp. P24N7
TGGCGGCTGATCCAGGCTGCTACGACTATCTTGCGGCGGAAAACATTGAGGCAATCCGTGTCGATACAGGCAATCTCAATGCGCTGATCCGCGAATGTTCCCGGCTACGTGCGACCTATGACATTGCTGGCATTACTGTGGACCTCGACGAGTCTTTCTATGCGACAGCTGGGAAGCTCTGCCGGCATTTCGATCTGCCGGGACCAGACCCCATGTCCATTGAACGATGCTGCGACAAATTCACTCAACGTCAGCTCCTCGCGGAGGCTGGTGTCCCGGTACCTGCTTATCGCCTGGCAGCGAATGTGGCCGACGTAAAAAATTTTGCCG
Source organism: Sinorhizobium sp. P24N7 (assembly GCF_042436655.1). Taxonomy (NCBI): domain Bacteria; kingdom Pseudomonadati; phylum Pseudomonadota; class Alphaproteobacteria; order Hyphomicrobiales; family Rhizobiaceae; genus Sinorhizobium; species Sinorhizobium sp. P24N7. Next base: position 331 of record NZ_JBHMIW010000165.1, read on the forward strand.
CGGAGA
>NZ_JBHMIW010000166.1:0-299 GCF_042436655.1 Sinorhizobium sp. P24N7
ACGTTTATGCTCGTCATCAGTCAGCGGGGCCGGAAAGGTCGTCTCACGCACGACGAATTGTGGTGGGGGGTGGAAGTCAGCGGCACCAATCGCGATAACCTCATTTCCCATTGTATCAGCGCTATAGTATGGGCCTTGCGCGAATTCTTCGACCAGTATCCTCGGCGAAGACCGCCATATGTGGTCCCCGCCGACCAGGTAGGTCGTATGCTCGGCCAATTCATCGGCGTTACGGCACAACCGGACACCGATACTGGCGCTGCCTACCGCTGGCTTGACAATCACCGGCAGGCCGATCT
>NZ_JBHMIW010000167.1:0-292 GCF_042436655.1 Sinorhizobium sp. P24N7
GCATCCGTTCGTGCCGGCCATTCTCCTGCGGTGAAGCCGGATTGATGAAATGCGGCTCCACGCCCAGCTTCAGCCACCAAGCCGAAAGCCGTGTCAGTCCGCCGGCCCCGCGTGATCCGAACGGCGCACCATTGTCACAGCGGATAGCCAGCGGCAGGCCGTAAACCCGAAAAGCCTCGGTGAAGACCGGGATGGCCCCTTCGATCGTCGGCGCAACGATCCGGACATCGATCAGAAAGCGGCTGTGGCCGTCTGTGATCGTCAACGGGTCGATCCGTTGCTGATCCGTGGT
>NZ_JBHMIW010000168.1:0-292 GCF_042436655.1 Sinorhizobium sp. P24N7
TTTTCGTTGCGTGACGGGTTGACCATTCCCTCGCATATTCGCAAGTGAGGGTTGTAGCAACCGCTCATCCCGGTCCCTCATTCCTGTGCTTGTCACAGGAATCCAGCCAGACCAAGTCCTTGGGCTGGAAAGGCTCTTCCGCGCCGCAGACGCGGCGCTGCTCTCATCCCTGTGACGAGCACTGTTGGGGTGGACGGCTCCCAACGGCATCGCAATGTGCCAGAGTGAGTCGTTAAGACATCAATCGAGGGAGACCGTCCGTGGAGCAGATTATCCGAATTGGCATGGATAC
>NZ_JBHMIW010000169.1:0-269 GCF_042436655.1 Sinorhizobium sp. P24N7
TGACGGCGATGGCCGAGATCATCCTTCGAAGGACATAAGCGGCCATCGCGCTCAGGCCTTCTGCATGTTCCACATCGCGACACGCTGCGGCATCTCGATGAGACCAGTGAGAGTTTTACGGCGCGCAATTGGCCACAAATAGTGACCCAGCCTAATGTCGCCGACGAAGTCCCACCAAATCCGTTGCATCTCGCGGGCCAGTGCCTTGCGCTCTTCGAGCGTTTCGACATCTGGCCATTTGGCCCGGAGAGCCTCGTATTCGTCGTTCC
>NZ_JBHMIW010000170.1:0-255 GCF_042436655.1 Sinorhizobium sp. P24N7
GGTGGAGGAAGAGCTGCTGGATTTGCACCGCGCCGATGAATGCAGCCTGCGCCTTGCGCAAATTCCCGGTGTCGGTCCGGTCGGCGCAACGCTGTTGATGCTGAAAACCCCGGATGCCCGGCTGTTCGAGTCCGGCCGGGCGTTTGCCGCCTGGTTGGGACTGACGCCCAAGGATCATTCGACCGCTGGCAAGACGAGGCTTGGGGTGATCACCCGTGCCGGCGACGAGATGCTGCGAAGCGTTCTGGTGGTTGG
>NZ_JBHMIW010000171.1:0-255 GCF_042436655.1 Sinorhizobium sp. P24N7
TGCACGCGACGAAGGCCTACCTGCAGCAATGGGGCAAGCCGATCGCCTTCTATAGCGACAAGCATGGCGTCTTCCGCACCACCCATGCTTCCAAGAAGGACAGAACCAGTGGCCTGACGCAGTTCGGGCGAGCCCTTTATGAACTCAACATCGACATCATCTGCGCCAACACCCCGCAGGCCAAGGAGCAGACATCACGATGCACCTTGTTGGATTTGTTGAGCGTCAATTAACCGGGGTTGGCGGCTACCATAT
>NZ_JBHMIW010000172.1:0-255 GCF_042436655.1 Sinorhizobium sp. P24N7
GGGGGGGGGGGGGGGGGGGGGGGGGGGGGGGGGGGGGGGGGGGGGGGGGGGGGGGGGGGGGGGGGGGGGGGGGGGGGGGGGGGGGGGGGGGGGGGGGGGGGGGGGGGGGGGGGGGGGGGGGGGGGGGGGGGGGGGGGGGGGGGGGGGGGGGGGGGGGGGGGGGGGGGGGGGGGGGGGGGGGGGGGGGGGGGGGGGGGGGGGGGGGGGGGGGGGGGGGGGGGGGGGGGGGGGGGGGGGGGGGGGGGGGGGGGGGGG
>NZ_JBHMIW010000173.1:0-255 GCF_042436655.1 Sinorhizobium sp. P24N7
GCAGGCAGGATTCGACCTCAACGCCGGGCCGCTGATCCGCGGACGGCTGGCGCGCCTGGCGGTGGACGACCACGTGCTGCTGATCAGCATGCACCCCATGGTCTCGGACGATTGGTCGCGGAAGATCCTGACACGCGAACTCAGCGAACTCTATGCCGCGGCCCGGGAGGGCCGCATGGATCGGCTGACGCCGTTGCCGGTGCAGTATGCGGACTACGCGGTTTGGCAGCGCCGTTGGCTGGCGAACGAGGTATT
>NZ_JBHMIW010000174.1:0-255 GCF_042436655.1 Sinorhizobium sp. P24N7
GCGGCAACGTTTTCCCGATCTGGGGCCGCGCAAGCTGTTGGCAAAGCTTTCGCGTCAGGCGCCGGAGATAGTCTGGCCGGCGGCGTCGACGATTGGAGACATTCTCAAGGGGGCCGGACTGGTTTCGTCGGTGAAGCGCCGCCGCCGGCCGATCGACCAGCGGCGGCCGTATGCAGCGGTAACGGCTGTGAACGACGAATGGAGTACCGACTTCAAGGGCTGGTTTCGCACCACGGATCAGCAACGGATCGACCC
>NZ_JBHMIW010000175.1:0-255 GCF_042436655.1 Sinorhizobium sp. P24N7
GTCGCCTCGAGGTCACCCATGAGGGGACGTCCCTGCCCTACAGAACCTTCGACACGCTGCGCTCGGTGCACCGCTGCGAGGTGGTTGAGAACAAGCGCCTTGATGACATGCTGGCGGTGGTGGCCGAAATGCAGGCCGGACGAGAGCAACAGCGCAGCAAGGGCGGGCCGCGCCGCACCGGCCAGACGGACCATATGTTCGGCATTCGCGACGGCAGCCAGAGCAATGGCTATCAAAAGCGCGGCACGAAGCCTG
>NZ_JBHMIW010000176.1:0-255 GCF_042436655.1 Sinorhizobium sp. P24N7
CTGCTTGCGAATATGCGAGAGAATGGTCAACCTTTCACGCAATGAAAGGTTACGTCTACATTCTCGCATCGAAGCGAAACGGGACGCTGTACACGGGCGTGACCCGGGACCTGCCGCGCCGCCTCCTCGAGCACCAGAACGATCTGACGCCTGGGTTCACGTCCAGATACGGCGTGAAGACCTTGGTGTGGTTCGAGGAGTTCGACCTGCTGACTTCCGCCATCATGCGGGAGAAGACGATGAAGAAATGGCCGA
>NZ_JBHMIW010000177.1:0-255 GCF_042436655.1 Sinorhizobium sp. P24N7
CTGTCGTGAGCTTATAGGTTCCGCCCTCTGCGACCGCCGCTCTCAGATCGCCGCTGCGTATGGGAGCGTCGTTGACGGGGTTGACGGTGAAATTGAATGTCGCAGGGGTTGGCGCGGAGTTGTCCTCTTTGCCGTCTTCGACGACGACCCGGAAGGAGGCGGCGGTGGTCTCCGAGCCATTGTGGCGGAAGGAGACGAGGCCGGCTGCGAGTTGCGCCGCCGTAAAGCTGGCGGCCACTGACCCGTTGACGAGGA
>NZ_JBHMIW010000178.1:0-255 GCF_042436655.1 Sinorhizobium sp. P24N7
GACCCGTTGACGAGGACAGAGCCATTGACGGCGTTCGAGACGTTGAAGCCAACACCCGCTGCGGTGTCATCCGGATCGGAATAGCCGAGATCGGCCGTCGTGAGCTTATAGGTTCCGCCCTCTGCGATCGCCGCTCTCAGATCGCCGGTGCGTATGGGAGCGTCGTTGACGGGGTTGACGGTGAAATTGAATGTCGCAGGGGTTGGCGCGGAGTTGTCCTCGTTGCCGTCTTCTACGACGACCCGGAAGGAGGCG
>NZ_JBHMIW010000179.1:0-252 GCF_042436655.1 Sinorhizobium sp. P24N7
GCGGGACGGCACCCAACAGTGCCGCGTCCATCGCATTGACTTGGATCGTTCGGGCCAGTTTCATGTAGACCCCCTGGGCCGGAGACTGCGAGACCGCTATGATCGTAACGGATCCCTCGCCGTGTCCACGCAATAGGCGTGCCAACGAAGAGGTTGTGTGAGCAAGAGGGGAAAGCATGTGTCTCGTACTGCAACGGCGGAATACTTGCGCCTCAGTGTGTCAGGTTTTGAACATAGACGTCTTCAACCGGA
>NZ_JBHMIW010000180.1:0-238 GCF_042436655.1 Sinorhizobium sp. P24N7
TCGCAGAGGGCGGAACCTATAAGCTCACGACGGCCGATCTCGGCTATTCCGATCCGGATGACACCGCAGCGGGTGTTGGCTTCAACGTCTCGAACGCCGTCAATGGCTCTGTCCTCGTCAACGGGTCAGTGGCCGCCAGCTTTACGGCGGCGCAACTCGCAGCCGGCCTCGTCTCCTTCCGCCACAATGGCTCGGAGACCACCGCCGCCTCCTTCCGGGTCGTCGTCGAAGACGGCAA
>NZ_JBHMIW010000181.1:0-201 GCF_042436655.1 Sinorhizobium sp. P24N7
TGCGCGTCAGCTTCCGGCGCAGGATCGGTTGCTCGGCGGCGTTCACTCCATGCAACTGGAAAACGCTCTTTGACGTATCCATGCCAATTCGGATAATCTGCTCCACGGACGGTCTCCCTCGATTGATGTCTTAACGACTCACTCTGGCACATTGCGATGCCGTTGGGAGCCGTCCACCCCAACAGTGCTCGTCACAGGGAT